>NZ_CAJHBF010000002.1:0-235954 GCF_904846565.1 Psychrobacter sp. CMS30
CTGTCCAGTAATTTGCCTTGTTGGATAGTAATACTTGACTGACCGCATCAGCCTCTTCTTGAGTAAAGCTTGGCCAAGGTGAAGATGGAGTGTCTAACATAGTTGCCTCGATGGTGCTTATTTATAATTGACGATTAATCACTGACGATTAATCGCTTATAACGAAATACTTAATCTTGGTTTTTTATTTATTGAGGGGTCTTGCAGGATTACCAACCACAACAGCTCCTGCTGGCACGTCTTTGGTAACAACTGCTCCCATTCCTACAATGGCACCTTTACCAATAGTTAATGGCTTATCAGGTGTACCTTGCTTGATGACTGCTCCTGTGCCGATATAAGCATGGTCATGGATATGAATATTGCCATTGCAACTGACGCGCGGGGCAAAGGTGACATAATCGCCAATCACACAATCGTGTTCGACATAGCTATACAGATTGGCATGGAAGCATTTACCGATAGTGACGTTAGCAGCAATAGTGACAAAGGGACTAAGCGCAGCACCGGCAGCGATACTGACTGCATCCATAATTAAAGTAGTCGTTCCTTTTACTGTCCACAGTGAGATACCGTCTTGAACCAATTTATCTGCAATTTTTTGACGAATGCTGCTATTAGCAATGGCAATTAGGACAAACTTATCATCACTATCTATACTTTTAAATCTTGCATAATTCATCGCTGTATAGTCGTTAACATTAGCATCTTCATCTAATGCATCGTCAATAAATACGATTTGGCTATTTTCTTGATCATCTATTCTTTGTAATTGATCAACGGCTACCGGCATTAAGCTACGACCACAGCCTGAGGCACCGTAGACGGCAAATACTTTACTCATAGCTATTTTCTAAAGCTGATTGGTTTTGAGAACCCATAAACTTACTCATTGTCGCTTCGCCGTCAGCACTAATACCATCTTTGATAACCACTTTTTTTACCGTCTTAAGTAGTATCTTGATATCTAACCATAATGATTGGTTATCTACATACCAAGTATCAAGCTCAAACTTCTTATCCCAACCAATAGCATTACGCCCATTCACTTGCGCATAACCGGTAATACCAGGGCGCACATTATGGCGACGCGCTTGCTCTTTACTATATAGCGGTAGGTATTCCATTAATAACGGGCGTGGTCCGACTAAGCTCATGTCACCTTTGACAACATTCCACAGTTCAGGTAGCTCATCCAAACTACTATTGCGCAACGCTTTACCAAAATCAGTCAAGCGCTCGCTATCTGGTAGAGGATTGCCATCACTATCTATGGCATCTTTCATCGTGCGAAACTTAACCATCTCAAACGGTTTACCGTCTAGACCCGGACGTGTTTGACGAAATAGCACCGGCGAGCCCAAGTTCTTTTTGACCTTGTAAGCAGTGATGGCGTATACCGGAGATAAAGCGACCAAAGCGGTGGTCGCAGCAGTGATATCGAAAAGGCGTTTTATCAAGTTATTCACCAAATAATATAGAAGTTAGTTTTTTAGTTAAGCTACCATACTCATATGAGTTAACAGCTTCCTTATGACCATTTCTACCCATCTTAATACGTTGTTCAGGTGTCAATTTGTACATTTCAAGTACTGCTTTTACTATTTGCTGTGCATTCTCTGGCTCTATTTGTATGCCTGCTTGTGCATCTGCCACTGGCGTATAAAGCCCTGAATCAATAGCATATATGATAGGCTTGCCTGAATACAAATAGTCAAACAATTTATTAGGAGATACGCCAAATCTAAATAAAGGATCCTTTGTTAAACCTATATAGCAAATGTCAAATGTCTGCAATACGCTTTGCACTTGAGCTTTCGGAATAGCGTCTACAAAATATATGTTTTCCAGACCCAGCTTAGTGATTTGATTTTGCAAATTAGCTTTCAATTTTCCTTGCCCAACCAATGCAAAGGCAATATCAGGATATTGCGTTAATTGGCTGGCAGCACTAATCAATGAGTCTAGTGCATTAGCGACACCAAAAGTCCCTGCATAGCCAATCACAAACTTATCTTTAGGTAGTTGCTCTATGGTACGGGCCTCTAAAGGTTCAGCATTCTCAACTTCTTCTTTTAGAAAACCATTCGGTATCCAAGTAAACTTATTAGTATTCATACCAAGCGATTGCATATGCTCATAAGAGTTCTTCAAATTCGAAATGACGAAATCAGAGTTTTTATAAGCACGCTTTTCAATCCATTGTAATAATTTAATAAATGGGTGACTTGTAGAGTATCCTCCTAACTCACATAGCGTTAAAGGCCAAATATCTCGTACTTCAAAAGCGAGAGGCACATTCAGTTTCTTTGCTAATTTCTCTGCGCCTAAATAGCCAACTAGAGAGGGAGATGAATAAAGAATCACATCAGGCTTTGGTAAAGCATCTTGTAATTTAAATAGCTTCCAAGCAAAAGTAAACCAGTTCGCTATTCTTTTTTTGCTGTGGGCTTCAGGGTATTGAGCAACCTTTACCCACACGAAACTAAAGTTCTCTTGTACTTCTTCTATTTTAAAATCATCTGCGACATATATAGGCTCTTTTAGAAAATGCGTATAACTCGCCCCTATTAAATGAACGCTATAACCAAGGCGTGCTAATGACTTAGCAAAATAATAATGACGTCCACCCTGCGCAGTCTCTGGCGTTGAGGTGTATTGATTGATAATCCAAATGGATTTACTTTTACTCATTATTGACTAAGCCTTTTCTAATACATTAACAATATTTTGAGAGGCATGTCCACCGCCGTACAAACTTAATGGATCTTCAATAGTTTTACCTAACATAGCTTCAGTACATTGAATAATCTTTTGCGTATCAGCACCTGCTAATACATTGACGCCATGCTCTATTAACTCTACCCACTCAGTTTGATCGCGCATGGTCACGCATGGTTTTTTAAAGAAAAACGCCTCTTTTTGCACGCCGCCACTATCTGAGACTACCGCATCACAATGCTTAAGTAACCAAATCATCTCAAGATAGCCGACAGGCTCTAATACTGACATTTTGAGCTCTAGACCAAGAGATTTGACTACCTTCTGTGTACGAGGGTGTAACGGCAGTACGACAGGTCTTATATGTTCATGGATATAATTTAGTGCCTCTATGATAGACTTTAGGCGGTTCGCATCATCTGTATTTTCGGCGCGATGCAGAGTGGCTACTATAAATCCTTCATTAGGCACATCAACTAACGATGATCCTTTAACGGCACGCTCAGAGAAGAATAAAGACGAATCTTGCATAACATCGCCTACGTTTAGCACCTGAACAGGCTTTTTATCAAAACCTTCATTTTTCAGGTTGCTCACTGCCGTGTCTGTTGGGCAAAATAGTATATCACTGACCTGATCTGTCAAAATACGATTGATCTCTTCTGGCATTTGCATATTGAAACTACGCAGTCCCGCTTCGATATGGGCGACAGGAATATGTAATTTTGCAGCCGCTAAAGCACCTGCTAAAGTTGAGTTGGTATCACCGTAAACCATCAATCTGTCTGGCTGTTCCGCCAAACAAATTTCTTCAATCTGCTCTAACATGCGCCCTGTCATAGAACCATGACTACCACTATTAATATCAAGCTGATAATGAGGTTTAGGTATGCCCAATTGATCGAAAAAGATATTCGACATATTGGCATCGAAATGCTGACCAGTATGGATAATCTTTTCATCTAATATCGAGCTATTCTGAATCGCCTTAGATACCACACTGGCTTTGATAAACTGGGGACGCGCACCAATTACTGTTAGAATCTTCATACTTTACTTCCTAATAAATCATCATATAGCTTGAATAATTTTTTCTCTTCAATAGCCCAGTTATATTTTTCCATAACAGCTATTCTTCCATTTTCACCCATATTGGTAGCTATATCGGGATTATCTACAAGATAATCTATTGCGTCTGCTATCTCTTGAGGTTCTAGCGGATCAACACAAATCCCACATTGTGCGGCATCGATAATAGATCTCCAAAGTGGAAAATCAGATGCAATGACAGGAATGCCTGCACTCATATACTCAAACATTTTTACTGGGAGCGAATCAATATAACTAAGCGTGGGATGCAAGGTAACTAAACCAACGATAGACTCAGACAATGTTTCTTTTATTTCTTCTCTACCCACAAAGCCCAAATAATCAGTTTTTTCCCATCCAGTCATTGCCTTAACTTTTGGTTCTAAAGATTTATCTATAAAACTTCCTGCAACCTTAAGAGAGCTTTTGTTATTTGTTAACTCCATTGCTTGAACTATCTCAACAATACCACGAACATCAGCTATACCACCTATATAACATACTTGACCTTCTCGTTTATCATCTGTGGGGAGGTTATTAAATTCCTGCAGTTTCGGGTAATTATTTATATCAACAGTATTTTTATTTATCTTTATAAATTTATCTCTAATAAATGGTGTAGCAGCCACTACAGCATCTAGTCGTGAACAAGTCTGACTTTCGAGAATTCTGACTATAGTCGATAAAGGCTTTCTAATTAAAGGACTGATATAATGTTTAGATAATATCTGATTTGGTAAATCTTCATGAGCATCAAAAATGACTTTTTTACCCAGTTTTTTAAGCTTTAAACCTATAGGTATAAGCTCTGGGTCATGTAAGTGATATATCTCAGCATCCAATTCAACTGCTTTTTTAAAGACACGGCTTGTCACATTACGCATACGGTCTAAACGCCCGTTTGAAGCGCCGACATCAAAAATAGAAATACCATTTTTTTGCTCATTTTTTTTACCATCAGCAACTATCAATGAAACTGAAAATCCATTATTAGCCAAAGATGTGCATTCTTTAAAAAAAACACGTGTATCGTAACGATAATGAACAGATGTTAAGTGACATACTTTTAACATAAAGCTTACCTTGTATTAAAATTGACAATTTTAGACCAATTACTAGACATATAATAAGATATAAAAAATATAAAAAATGTCATTAGCAACCAGCTTGTATTTAAACTTCCACTTTTTAATCCAAGAAATAAAGCGTATATAAAGAATAGCCCAATTATGTCTACTCTTCCATTACGTCTAAAAAACTCCATAAATCCTCCATAAGATGTTAATAATAGTATGGCTGTGATGGGTAAGCCAAAAACAATCAATAACTCAATGATAAAGTTATGAGGATAAAGATCTATAGGATAGTGAAAGTAACTTTGAAAGAACCCAAAGCCACAACCATGAATTAGACAACTGGTATTATCTACAAGTAGCATTATTGATTGAGATAATAAGACATCACGAGATCCCAAACCATCTGACAAAACCTCTAGCCTTTGGAAAATAATGAAGTCTTCAAAACTATAAAACTTACTTAAAACATAAATCGTTACCAATAAAAAGATTAAAATTTTTATATTTTGCACTAAACTTAATCTGTAAACTAGGTAAAATGACGTTACTATCAATGCAAAAACGCTATCACCTCTAGCCCCACCTAAAAAGCTCAATAAAATAAACAAAAGCACAAGAATCGTTAATATATTCTTTTTTGTTTTATTGTCTTGAGTAACTATAAGTGATGCAGCAGCCAATGCGCTATAGCCATAAAACTGTGAGGTTCCTTGGCTATATAAGGCGTTTATATCATAAGCATTGGAGGAATACTCAAAAATAAATACTGGTATAGGCGTAAATATAAGACCTTTAGTAATAATAGTTATTATAAGAACAATAATTGCATAAATAATAAACCATCGAGCAAATTTGTACTGAAACACCTCTATTTCGGAAGAATAGAGTAAGTAATTACCCATAAAGATTATTAACATAGTAGTTACTGTTACAGTACTATTTATTAGCCCGCCGTAAATTAAAGATAATAAATATCCAAAACTAAAAAATGAAATTATAACAGTTAGTGAAAATACATTTTTATAACTTATTTTAGTCAAAAAGATACTTAAGACCAGACCTAAACCTAAGCCTAATATTGACGCAGATCTAGCTTGTTCAACGATTACTCTTGATATTTGGGAAGTTGTCACCATACTAATAGTAACAACAAAGATAAATAAGAGTAACATAGTAAAATAAAGTTTCTTTGTACTTAAACTAAATGCCATATATCACCTAAAACTTTGAGTATCGCGTATGTAACAAAAGAAAATATAACCCAAAAGCTTAAAATAAAAGAACTTCCTTTTATACAGGCTGCAACATCTTTTAGACTTAAACCAATCATATGAGTAATCGTAAAGAAATATGCCGTGTAAAACATAAAACTAGATATCGCATACATCTCAACCATGAGTAAAGGAAATATTAAAGCTGATATTAATACTATGCCTGTTCTTATAAAAAAACCAAAAACATTAAGTCTAAATGCTATATTTTCTTTTCTAATAATTTGTAAGGATGTAGTTATTGGAGCACATAAAAACTGCATAATTATCCAAGGAGTCATCCACCTAACTATTTCCCCTGCACGTATCCACTCTTCACCAAACAATATTTTAAATAAAAAAGGTGCGACTATTGTAAGAAATATTAATGGACCAACTCCAATCTTTATAAGGCCTATTATATTTCTTTTAGCTAATTCGCCCAGACGCCCAGCGCGATATTCTTCCGCTGCACTCGAAGTAAAAACTTGGCCCACTGAAGTTCCAATTAAAGATATAGGAGATGATAGCACTCTTGTTGCTAGCATTAAGTAACCAGCTTCAGCGCTAACCGCAAAAGCAGCAATAATTAGTATAGGTGCATGTGTGCTAACACTGTTAAACAATGCCCCTAACGATGAGTAACAAGAAAAATATTTATATTTTTTAAAAGTTGGTAATATTTCACTAAATCTAAATTGTTTGATAAGTTTAATGTCTTTTCTTAATATACTGTATCCTTGTCTAGTTACACCTGCTCCATGTATTATAATTTGTCCGTATATGAGTCCTAGAGTCAACATACCATACAGCCCACCTATTAGCTGTATAGCGCTACCACCTATAGACCTACTTACTTTCGATTGTGCTATTATTTCAAACCTTTTTACCCTAATTAACCAATATTGTAATGCTAAAGAAGTACTTGCCATCCATATAGAGAGTGGGACAAGATATATATACTCAATAAAAAAATACTTTTATAATAATCTTCAAAATAATACCTAAATATAAATAAAAGTATTAGAGTCAAAATTGAAGTCAATAAAGAAATTAGAAGTGCTGTTACTAAGATAGTAAACCCTTCTTCATTACTTTCCGGGATGGGCACTGCCATTTCAAATCTTAAACATCCAATTACACTAATTATTCCGGAGAACGAAACAAAAATAGCCAATGATGAGAAATTCTCTGGAGAATATAGCCTTGTAAGTAGTGGCAGTACTGCTAGAGTTATTAATTGCGATAAAGCAGTACCACCAACCAATATTGATATAGATCTGGAAGAACCTTTCTGTGAAAGCCTTCTTTTTATATCGTTCAATCTTATTCTAAGCAATTTTAATACTCTTTTTTAAATCAAGAAAAAACTAAATACTTACTTTAATCTTATTATAGTAATATTTTATAAGGCTAGCTAAATAGTGTGAATATCTATTATCTTTAACAAAACTTAACTTATAATCTGGATTAAAAGCATAATCCAGTAACTCTGGTTTATTATGCTCCATAAATGATATGTGCAAGTTCTTATTGTTACGTTCTCTCCTAGCAATTTCAGTCCATAAGAATATTAGCTCAGAGTTATTAAATATATTCAACATATTTACTCCTAATGATGAGTATATTTCTGAACTTTGGTTGCCCCAACGTCCGCAACGTATTTCCAATGCAAAAAGGTCAAAAAGTTTATCTTTATCTACTGATTTTCTAAGTTCACTTAAATACTTAATAGTTTGTCTTTTACTTTCCTTTGAATAGCTATGTGTTTTAGTAATAAAATAGGTATCATTGGCTAGCCAATCAGGAACTGCTCCAAACATACCACTTTTGCCAATATGACCAATAATACTTCCTTCTAAAATTGCTTTATCATTAAACTCTTCTTTAATTGTGTAAGCTAAGTTAACTCTTTTCTGTATATGATGGCTACCAATTATGGATTCAACACTTTCTTTGATTTCTAAGGGCATCTCCTGTACTAGAAGTTTAGTATACTTTATATTGAGATCTTTACATATTCTTTGGGGTATGTTAGTTTCTGCTGAGTCTTTATTAAAAGAATCATGATCAAATGTATAACACTCAGTTTCATTGTTTTTCGTTAGAAATGATAAAATTATGCGGCTATCCCAACCAGATGTTAGGGGACACACTAATTCATAATACTTACTATATTCTTGAGTTATATTATTAATAATTGCCATACTTTGATTTAGTATTGAACTGAAGTTTTCCGCTTTTTTATCGTCATAACAAATAAAGTATCTTTTGTCATTCCGATTAGGAACATCAAGATAATGATTAGGTAAAAGAAAAAATAATTTATCATATCTTGATAAATTATTTGGCAAACCAATACCAGGCGCTGCCATATTTTCAATCAAACTAGCTTTTTCACTTTTATTTAAATCTAAAAAGCTTGATATAATATATTCAGATGAGGAAAAGCTGATTTCGTTATTATCATTAAAGTAATAGTAAACTGGTAAAGAAGCTGAGGCATCCCCAACTATGTATACATCCTTTCCATTTTGAAACACTATTATATACTTACCAGCTAGACGCCCTACTAATTTTATCAAACTCTCAATATCATCTATTGAAACGCACAAATACTTAGCAATTGAGTAACGCTCTAACTCTGCATAGGCATCAATGCAAAAACCGATTATAGTAACCTCTTTATCCTTATCTTTAATACTTAATACAGTAGTATCTTTTGAATAGTTTAATATTAGCTCGTTATTCAACTCATTAAAATTTAAAAATCTCTCATCACGTTCATTAGATGTAAGATATTGAAATTTTGCGTTATTAAAATTATAGGCATTCATTATATGTACCTTCACATATTGCTAGCTATGTTTATAATATTTATGCTGGTTCTCTCAATATTGGAATTACCTAGATAAGGATGCATAGGCAAACTCATTACTCGCTCAGCGACTACGTCCCCTACTGGTAGAACTGCATTACTATCTGCAACCGCAGGCTGCTTATTTAAAGGAATAGGATAGTGTACTGCTGTCGGGATACCTTGTTCTTTTAGCTTAGCTTGTATCTCATCCCGATTATCTACTTGGATAGTATATTGCGCCCACGCACATTGATTGTGTGCTTCGATAAAGGGTATCGTCGTAATGCCCGCTTCAGTAAAGAGCTGATTATACGTCTCTGCTACGCGCTGACGTGCTTGCATCTCATCATCTAGGATTTCAAGCTTAGGCAGTAGTATCGCTGCTTGTAAGGTATCTAGCCGACTATTCACACCGACGCGGATGTGGTGATAGCGTCGATCTTGACCATGACGAGCTATTTGGCGTATTACGGTCGCCAGCACCTCATCATTGGTGAAAATAGCACCACCATCACCGTAGCAACCTAGCGGCTTACTAGGGAAAAAGCTGGTACAGGCAACCGTCGTTAAATTACAAGACTTCTTACCTTTATAGCTAGCCCCAAAGCTTTGGGCGGCATCTTCAATCACTGGAATATAATGTTTCGCTGCGATAGCATTGATAGCATCAAAGTCTGCACATTGACCATAGAGGCTAACCCCAATAATGGCTTTGGTGCGCGGGGTAATCGCAGCTTCAAGTTGCTCGACATCTAGATTATAAGTTTTTGGATTGATATCTACATAGATAGGCTTGGCACCTAGTACCGCTACCGTCTCTGCTGTCGCAATATAAGTAAATCCTGGTGTGATGACTTCGTCTCCAGGACCGATACCAAATGCCATTTGGGCGATTTGTAGCGCATCAGTACCGTTAGCACAAGTGATACAGTATTTAGCACCCGTATATGCTGATAGCTTTTCTTCAAGCTCATGTACTTCAGGGCCTAAAATATATTGACCGTGAGCCAATACCTTTTGGATATTGGCATTTAGTTTGTCTTTTATTCTGTCCTGCTGTGCGACCAGATCAATAAATTGCATGCTAAGCCTCCTCTTTAGTAAGCGTGCCATTAGTAAGCGTATACTTAGCACCCGTATGGATACAGCTTGTCTCACCATTACCAGTCAACGGTAAATCTAAACGCTCACCGTACTCGCTCATCCAGCCTATCTGCTTGGCAGGTACGCCGACCATCAACGCATAGTCTGGCACATCTTTATTAACCAAAGTGGCAGCACCGATGAAGGCAAATTTACCAATAGTATTACCACATACAATCGTACAGTTGGCACCCATAGAGGCACCTGTTTTTACCAGGGTACTCATATATTCAGACTTTCTATCGACGAATGATCTAGGGTTATAGACATTGGTAAAGACCATACTTGGGCCACAAAACACGCCATCTTCTAGAGTAACATTGTCATAAACAGAGACGTTATTTTGTATTTTACAATCATTGCCGATGATGACTTTATTGCCGATAAAGACATTTTGACCCATAGAACATCTATCGCCGATTTTTGCTTCAGCACATATATGTACAAAATGCCAAACACGACTATCTTTACCGATAGTCGCACCTGCATCTATAATTGCTGACTCATGGATACTGACACTAGGATGAATAGAAGCACTCATAAACTTGACTCCGTTAGTAGCTTTTTCACATTCGGGTGTAGTCTTGACTCATCGGTGACTAAATCTTTGGCATGACGGATATGCTCGACTGTTTTAACACTGAACCTAGCATCCTCTAAACCATAACCGCGTCCTGCAAGGATTTCTTGATATGAGATAGTATGTAAGTCAGTAAAACCATTTGAGAACTCAATCTCTTCACCTTCGATATCAATAGAGCGATAAGTCGGCTGCTTACCTTTAACGCTTTCAGGCAGGTCATTGGCATCAATAGATAAGAACCAACGCACACGCGCTTTATCAAATTCTAAGTAACCACCAGCTTTGGTTTGACCAGTATAATAGACTTCGCTATCTACCAAATCACCAAATATGAAGTGCAGCATATCAAAAAAATGTACGCCAATATTAGTAGCGATACCAAAGGATTTGTTTAAGTTACCTTTCCAACTTTCCAAATACCATTTGCCGCGAGAGGTAATATACGTTAGCTCTACATCGTATTTTTCTGCGCGATTGTCATTAGCTATCTGTTCTTTTAATTTTAATATCGCGTCATGATGGCGCAGCTGTAAAATATTATAGACTTTATGACCTGTCTCTTTTTCGACTTCGATGAGATCATTCAGAATCGCTTCAGTGGGCACTAGAGGTTTTTCACAAATGACATCTGCGCCCAATCTGAGACCTGCTGTGATATGAGAATGATGTAAGTTATTAGGCGAGCAAATAGAAAATATATCAATCTTAGTATTGGGATCGCGTTTCAGCTGATGACAATGATCACTAAAGCGCTCAAATTGAGTAAAGAACTCACTACTAGGAGAGATACTATCGATGATACCAACAGAATCATTGATATCATAGGCGACAGATAGTTCATTACCAGTCTCTTTGATAGCTTTCATATGTCGCGGTGCGATGTAGCCAGCCGCGCCTATTAGTGCAAATTTTTTCATTATAATTTCCTTCAGTTTTTATAAACGAATGTCTGTTTCGCCTTCTTGGAATACATGCTTAACGTCGTAGACAACATGATTTGATTTAGCTAGTGCTCTAATAGCCTCTACGCCCATCAGCTTGTACTTACTGTGATCAACGGCAACCACGACACCATCGTAATAGCCCTTTTGCAACTCATTGATTAACTCAATGCCGTAATGCTCGAATACTTCTTGCTTATCAGCCCAATCATCATAAACATCAACATTGATATTGAAGCTTTTTAGCTCTTTAATAATATCAATGACTTTGGTATTACGGGTATCAGGGCAGTCGCCTTTAAAGGTAAAACCAAGTACCAATACCTTTGCTTCATCGATATGTATTTTACTACGCGCCAGTTTTTTGACCATTTGTGTAGCCACATACTGCCCCATACCGTCATTGATACGTCTACCAGCAAGAATAACTTCTGGACGGTAACCAACTTCTTGGGCTTTATGAGTCAAATAATAGGGATCGACACTAATACAATGCCCACCAACCAAACCCGGCTTAAATTTAAGAAAATTCCATTTGCTACCAGCAGCATCCAATACCGCTTGCGTATCTATACCAATGATATTAAAGATCTTAGCAAACTCATTAACGATAGCGATATTTAAGTCGCGCTGCGTATTTTCAATAACCTTAGCAGCTTCAGCAACTTTAATTGACGTTGCACGATAAGTACCAGCAGTAATAATAGAGGCATAAAGACTATCGATTAAATCAGCTGCCTCTGGTGTTGAGCCTGAAGTAATCTTAGTGATTTTAGTTAAGGTGTTTACCTTATCACCTGGATTGATACGTTCCGGGCTATATCCAACATAAAAATCTTGATTAAAGGTTAGACCAGATATTTTTTCTATAATAGGGATACAAACTTCTTCTGTCGCACCAGGGTAGACTGTAGATTCATAAACCACAATATCGCCAGCTTTGATAACTTTTCCCACCGCTTCAGAGGCACTTTCTAAGGGCGTAAGATCTGGTGCATTATTTTCATCAATCGGTGTCGGTACTGTGACGATATAAAAATTATAGTCGACAATTTCGCTCAATTCAGTGGTAAATTTTAATGAATTAGCGGCTTTTAATGCTTCGCTGCTTACTTCAAGCGTACCGTCAAAGCCATCTCTTAATTCTTGCACGCGCTTAGTATTGATATCGAAACCGATTACTGGGCGATGCTTACCAAACTCAACGGCTAAAGGCAGACCTACATAACCAAGTCCGATAACTGCTATTTTTATATTGTCGATATCTAACATAATTTTCCTTTGTTCATCTAACCAGTTTTAGTTAAGAAATAGTATTGGGAAGTTTATTAATTTATACAGCTTTAGACCCTTCTTGATAACCTGCTACAAACTGCTTAAATTGCTGCTTTAGCCAAGGGACATCAAATTGCTTTTGCTTGTCACTAAGCTCAAACAATACTGATTCAAGCTCATCCAATGGGAAACTATGCTCTATCGCTTGCATGATAAGAGGATGATCAGTTGATTCAACATTATCTTCACCGATGATGAGCTCTTCATAAAGCTTTTCTCCATCTCTAAGTCCCGTAAAGATGACTTCGATATCGCCCTCAGGATGGGCAGCATCTTTAATATCAAAACCACTTAAATGAATCATTCGCTGAGCCAAATCAACTATTTTGACCGGCTCGCCCATATCAAGCACAAACACCTCACCACCTGATGCCATCGCACCTGCTTGGATGACTAAGTTTGCCGCTTCTGGAATCGTCATAAAATAACGAGTCACATCAGGATGGGTGACCGTGATCGGCTTACCTTGTTCTATCTGTTTAGTAAATAAAGGTACTACAGATCCTGATGAGCCTAGAACATTACCAAAACGTACCATACTAATGCAGGTTTGGCTATCCGTCTGGCTTAGCGCTTGGCAAACCAACTCTGCTAAACGCTTAGAAGCACCCATCACATTGGTCGGTCTTACAGCTTTATCAGTCGATATAAGTACAAAGGTCTCAACATTTGCTGCAATCGCAGCTCGGGCACAATGATAAGTACCTTTAGTATTATTAATAACACCTTCAAAGGGGTTGTGTTCAACCATAGGCACATGCTTGTAAGCAGCAGCATGATAAACCGTCTGTACGTCATACAGATTCAGTATTCTAAGCAGGTTGGATTCATTGGTGACGTTACCGATGATCGCAATAATTTCAATATTTTTATAGGCAGGCGTATTGGCTTGCTTGATGGTCAGCTCTTGATGAATACTATAAAGCGCAAATTCAGACAACTCATAGAGCACGATACATTTAGGCTGGTTCTTAATTACTTGACGGCACAATTCACTACCGATAGAGCCACCTGCACCAGTGACCAACACGCACTTACCCTTGATATTCATCTGCAGCAATTTCGCATCAGGTTCAACAGTTTGCCTGTCTAACACATCCAAGATATCTACTTTGCGCATACTACTGACGGTCACTTTTTCGTCAGCGATCTCTTCTAAGCTTGGCAATTCTTTGATTTTTATCGCAATGCCTGAGAGCTTATCTATAATCTGGCGTTTTTGCGCGCGACTAATAGAGGGTATTGCCAGAAATACCTGCGCAACATCTAGCTCCTCTACTAAGCTTACTAAATCATGAGCAGAATAAATCTTTTTGCCGAGTAAATAAGCACCCGTAAGCTGAGGATCATCGTCAATATAGGCCACAACATTATATTTATGCGAGTTTCTTAAGCCTTCTAAAAGGTCGCGACCCGCCTCTCCTGCCCCGTAAATAACGACATTCTCATAACCATCCTCATTTTTAGTGCGTTGTTGGCTCTTGCCTTGTAAGCGCGTTAGAAACTCACGGATAGTCAGTCTGCTATTCCACAACCATATAAAGAATAGAAATAGGAATATGATAGGGGCTGAGCGCGGCATGGTGGGAAAAAAGTCAATAAATAGAACGACTTCATACAACACAATCAGTAAAAAAAACAGCTGTGAGACATTTGCCATAACGGCATCAAAAAAGCCCCTAGCCACCCCTCTATAAAACCCTATCGCATACAAACCTATGATAGGAATAATGGAATAAAAGCATAGTGCCAATAAACCAATGTGATTGCCAAGATAGCCATAGCGTAAAGACAAGGCTAAAAACAAACAAATCAATGACAGCGCAAAGTCTACAGTAAGCAAGATTCCCCGCTTGACACCACGAGGTAACGACAACAAGTATTCTGCTATACGTTGTAACCAGCCGCTTTTATCATTCAGTAACTGATACGCACTTTTAGTTTCTGACTTTATAAACATAACACTCAACTACTTAAAGGATATTAATTTAGGTAAAACTCTAAAAATAATTAATTATTGTTACCATAAGCATAACTATAGTGATAACTATATTTGCTCATAATCCCTTGTTGTACATCGTTGAGAATAATGCCATCAACTTTAATATTGGCTTTATTCATCTGATTGACCGCATAAACTAACTGCCCTTCTATCGAGTCATCATATCTTGTGACCATCAACACTTTATCAGCGTGCTGCGCTAGTATCATGGCATCAGAGGCCGCTAAGATAGGTGGTGAGTCAATAATAATATAATCATAATGCAGGTTTAGTTCTGTCATTAAATGATCAAAACTGCCATTAGCCAATAGTGATGCTGGGTTACGTGGATGCTGACCGCGTGGCATAAAATCAATATTATCTATACCAGTCGGATGGATAAAGCTTGCCAAACTATTAGCGTCTTGAGTAGCAATAACTTTTGATACTTCAAAGTTATCTTTTGATAAATGAGTCGTATCTTGTGATAGATAATCTGCCAAACCATTATCTTGGCTCATACTAAACATCCTATGCAGCTCGCCCAAGCGCATATCGGCATCTATAATGAGGACTTTTTTATCTAACTGGGCAAATACCTCTGTCAAGTTAGAAGAGATAAAAGATTTACCGACACCAGGGCTTTCACCCGTAATGAGGATAACTTTGGCTCGTTGACCTGCTCGACCCTGCACTGGCATACCAAACATCAGGTTGGTTCTTAAGCTCTTAATAGCTTCATAGCTCAAACTATTATTATCCACGTAAGCCAGCAATCTGTTAGGCGCTTTCTTGTTTCTACGCAGTCTTGTTAATAGTGGAGAGCGTGGAATCGTGGCTACTACAGGAACACCTGTCTTAGCTTCAATACGCTCAGGATCCTTGACCACATTTCTAAGCATGTTCTTAAGCAGCACGAGCATCGTTCCGAGCATCGCTCCTAACAGCATAGCCAATATCATAATTTGCAATTTTTTCGGTGCAATGGCTCTATAAGTACTGATAGGCAAATCAATAATACGTGCAAAACCAATTTGACCCGCTTTGACGATTTTCAGCTGTTCATAGTTTTTGAGTAGAGTTAAATAAATCTCTCTGTTAATCGTACTGTCAGCTGACAGTTGTAAAAACTCTCTTTGAATCTCAGGTAAGCCCGCAATCGTATCGTCTATCTCATTTTTTCTATCGTTAAGTACTGCAAGCTGCTCATTGATTTGGATAACCAGTGGATGCTCTTCCGTGTAGTAAGTCGTAAGATCCGCTTTTTTGAGCTTTAACTCATTAAGCTGAGCATCGATTTGAGAGTTTTCTGTCAATAACAGCTCTGCCTCTTTACCTACGTCAATAGTGCCATACTTCTTACGGAACTCATTGAATATGGCTTCAGAGTCTTCCAGTTTTTTCTTTAAGGTTGGAATCTGAGTTTCCATAAAGCTAATCGTTTTGGTGGTCTCTTCAGAACCACGAGACTGGTTTTGATCAATATAAGATAAAACGATTTGTTTTAATATCAAACTAGTCTGCTGCTGATTGGCACCTGTCATAGACAACTGAATAATGCCTGTCTGCTTACCTTTTTCAACCACGGATAATGCACTATTAATCTGCTCAGTCGTTATTTGGAGTGATTGCTTGGTAATATTAATTGGATATCCGTCAGCTGGTAGGTCGTTGACTGTGATTTGAATCTGACCCTCCGTCCCTCTGAATTGATGAGCTTTACCAAACTGACCTTTAAAATCGTCAAAGCCATTACTTAACACAAACCCTGTCGCAGAGCGCGTTAAGGTAAATGGTTGATTTAGATACTCTCGCGAAACATTGAACTGACTGACTTGTACTTCACCATCCTCAGTTTTAAGAGAGACACCTTCCGGTTTATTGATCTGAGTATCCGTACTATTACTTTTTATTCTATCTAAAGCACCAATATTAGGATCAGACAGTTGGATACGTAGATGCAATAAATTGACCACAGGCTCTAAGATCATACGCGACCTTATCAGCTCTGCCTCTGCTTGAGCTTTACTAACTTCTGAACCAATTAGCTCAGAAATATCTGCCCCTAAGGCAGCAACCCCTTTAGAGTTTTCCTCAATTTGAATAAGTGCGTCTGACTTAAAGGTAGGATTAACATATCTGCTATATAATACTCCTATTACCAAGCCCAATACAGCGAAAAATACGATGACTTTCCAGCCACGCAAAATGGCAAACAGCAGCGCCATAAGATCAATTTCGTCATTATCTTCTTTAGAAGCAGAGTTTGATAAATTCTTTGAATCTGTATTCATAACTGTATGTTCATCACTTAAGGTTAGTCGTTTAATGGCAGCTATTTAGCTAACTTTATCGGCCCACTGTTCTAGGCTCTCAACAATATCTTGATATGCTGTTTTAAAAGCACTCATTTCATGCTTATAAGGGTCGGCAATGTCTTTATTCATCCAATGACCAAGCTTAAAGGTTTTACCACGGCAAAACGGCCAGCGTTCTTCAATCCATTTCGTTTGACCTTCTGACATGGTAAAAATAATGTCAGCCTTTTTTGCCAAAGTTTCATCGATCTGTTTTGCTATATGCTTAGTGATATCAAGCTGCTGCGCTGTCATGATCTCTAACGCAGCAGGGTCGGCAGGGTGACCGACTAAAGCGCCAACACCTGCAGAATCAATATTCTTATGTGGATAACGCTGTTTTAATAATGCTTCTGCCATGGGACTGCGACAAATATTACCAACACATACGACTAAAATATTATCAAACGCCATAACTGTTATCACCTATTATCTATAACCCTGAGAGCGCTCTGATGGCTGATGTGGAAGGTAGAATAGAGCTAATAACACGATTCCAACGCGTCAAGCCAGTGGGATCAACATAAACGATATCATTAGGCTGCATCTCAAAACGATTGGCAAGCGCAAAGCTAGTAATGGTCTGCATATCTACATAGTAAATATCCGTCGCTCTCGTATTCAGATTATCACGGACCACATATATTTTAGCAGCATTTGCCGTGTTAGAATTAAGCCCTTTCGACTCCCCCAAGACCTGCGCTAAGCTAATACCTTGCTCTAAGATAGGTACAGGCTCTACTTGTCCAAACTCCCCTAGAACATACACCTTATTACGATCTTGGCTGTTCACATGAATAGAATCACCATCTTGCAAATAAATCTGATTTGCAGAAGCACCCATTTGTCTGAGCGACTGTAATCCAATATTGTAGCTAACCCCGTTACGATTCAACACGACATTGTTTGAATCTCCCGTAGGAGTAGCACCACCTGCCATAGAAATCGCACCATAAAGAGATACAGGCACATCAGCAATAGCAAATTCGCCAGGCTGCTTTACTTCACCATCAATAAAAAAATTATTACCACGATAGTTAACGATTTTAACCTGCGGATCTGAATACTTAAGATAACGTTGAAGCTGTCTTTGTAAATTAGCGGTAAATTGCGGCACACTCATACCACTGGCTTTGATACGCCCAATTAGTGGAAATTGAACGAAGCCCTGTTGATCAACAGGGAAACCTAATGCATAAGGATTAGCAGTATTACTACTGTTCGTTAAAGGAGGTGCAATCTCTGGATACCCTACTAAAGTAATACCCAAAATGTCCCCTTCAGCAATGCGATAATCTACTCGTCCAGATGTCTTTATCAAACGTGCCAAGTCACTACTAGGAGCTATAGTCTTTTTAGGTGGCAGCGTTGCTAGACTTAAAGGTTGAACATTGAACTGTATACCACTTGCAGCCAAGAACGATCCACTAGGTGGTAAGTCGCCAGATTGTAGGCCCGAATTGATGCTAGAGCAGCCTGACACTAGGCTAATCATGAGTAGACACGCTACACTTAATAACTTTGATGAATTGAAAAACATAGAAAAACCTTTATAAATCATAGGTATAAGTAGCGTCTACCGATTAAGCCAATTAAGACAACTATACTAAAGGGCTACATTAGCCACAAAAAAACAAAGCCATAATAACATAGGTGGTTAAATATTGAATAACATTAGGTCGTTTTTGGTAAAAATTACGTAAGAGTAACAATTAATTTATATTCGCTTTCGCCAAATATAAAGACCTTGCTTAAACTCATAACTATCTAATAAAACATGGCTTATTGCCAATAATCGTAGCCTTAAAAACTTTATCTTAAACATAGCTTTGATAAATAGCGTATAATAGTCAGTCCAAATTTATACATTGAGAAATGTAAACCCACCGACTCAAGGATATCGTTATGAAAGATGAAAAACTCCAAAAAGCCCTCGCCCGTATGGGACTTGGCTCACGTCGTCAGATGGAAGAAGTGATCAAGGCAGGTCGCGTGACCGTTAATAATGGTCCAGCGACTATCGGCGACCGTGTTGAACAAGGCGATGAGATTCGTGTTGATGGTCGTCAGATCAAATACACGGCCGAAAATGAAAAGCGTCGTCGCGTTTTAGCCTATTACAAGCCTGAAGGCGAAGTGTGCTCTGCCAATGATCCAGAAGGCCGTCCAACAGTCTTTGAGCGGTTGCCAAAGCTGACTCATGACCGCTGGGTAATGGTTGGTCGCTTGGATATTAACTCGACTGGTCTGTTATTATTTACCAATGATGGCGAAATGGCGCATCGCTTAATGCATCCGTCTAGCGAAGTGACACGTGAATATGCAGTGCGTGTACTTGGTGAAGTGACACCAGATATCGCTCGTACGTTAACGTCTGGCGTCATGTTAGAAGATGGCATGGCGCAGTTTGAAGATATTAAAGAAGGCGGCGGTGAAGGCGTCAATAAATGGTATCACGTCAAGTTAAAAGAAGGTCGTAACCGCGAAGTACGTCGTTTGTTTGAGTCGCAAGGTCTTAAAGTTAGCCGCCTACTGCGCACACGTTATGGTACGATTATCTTACCAAAAGAGCTACGTACCGGCCGTTTCTTAGAGCTTGATAAAAAAGACATCAATACCTTGACGGATTTGGTGAGCTTACGCCCACGTCACGGTACAGGTCTGCATGGTGCAGCTAAAGAGAAGCAAGAACGTATTAAAAACAAGCCGCTTAAAGCGCGTCGTACGGACACTCGTAGTGATAGCCGTCCTAGCAGCGCAAAACCTAAGAGCAGTGCTAGCCCTGCCAGTCGCGGTACGCGTAATACCCGTGACCGTAACAACAAGCGTTAATCGGATTAATTTAACCTTACTTTGAATCTTTTATAAATTTTAAGTAGTTAATAAAAAAAGCGGTCAATGATTCATTCATTGACCGCTTTTTTATGCGTTTCTTAATAATATTACTAACCAAAAGCTTAGCTATCATGGCTATTAATATAGTTCTTCATGACTCGTAATTCCTGCAACTGCTGAACCTCTATTTGCTTTAATAGTTCATCTAGACGATGCTCTATATTATTTAATGCCTCTTGTAATAACTCACTAGCTTCAGCTTTTTTTTGCTGATTTACCTCATTATTACTTCTATTTATATTTACTAGCTGATAATGACTGGCCAGCATTTCAGGTAAACGAGTATGCAACATTTTATTTAACACAAACTGCTGTTCTGTGACCGCAGGCGTTTTATTCTGAGCTTGTCGTGTTTTTTGATAAGATTGATAGCTGCCGACCTTTTCATCGATACGCTGCAATTGACGTAGTTGATTATCTGGCAATACCTTTAAGTGCTTTTTATTTAAAGTTAGCTGCTGCCAATTTACCGCAGATAGTGCCAATGGCGTATTATTATCTTGATACGTAAGCACACCTGGGGTAATGCCAACCATTTTATGCAATGCGTGCCAGCCTTTTCTACCTAAATAAATAGTAGTGACCGTCGTCACAATGCCAACGCCAATTAAAACACTCATATACGCCTAACCTTTATTTAGCTCATACGATTGGGTAATTACAATTTAATATCTTTAGCATTCGTATTCGCGCTTTTGCCACTTGCATCAGTGGGATTTTCAAGGGCTTCTATTTCTCTATTACTATGATTAACAATGGCACTATCGGCATTATTAAGCCCCTGAATATCCGCATCAACGGCAGGACTGTTAAAACGTTTTTGTAAATATCGATTGGTTGCAAGTAGCTTTTGTCCATCTTGATGATAGGAAGCATTAAGTGAATCATCAAACTGGGTATTAATCGTGCTCAACACATCTAACAATGCTTCTTTGCCAGTGACATTGGAGTACTTAATTTTAGTGCTATCGGCAAGCGCGCCGTCCCCCACATCTAAGTCATGTAAGCGGCGATAGTCTGCTACGGCAAGTGGCACATGCCTGTCCATTAGGTTTTGAATCATGACATAGGTTTCGTTGACGGTATCTTTATTATCAATTTTGCCATCATTATTGGTATCACCATAAATGACGCGCAGCTTTTCGCCTTTGTCATTGATTTGATCAAGGGCTGTTTTGACCTCAACTGGCAAGCTTTTTTCGGGAATATAGCCTAACTGCGGCATCGCTTTATACTCAAGCATTTTGGGCGCCGTCACTTTTTTAATACCACGATATCCTAGATACAACCCAGCGGCTGGCAGCACGCCATATAAAACAAACATTACGAACATCGCAGTCAATTGGGTCATTAGGTTGTCCTTATTGCTTAGCAAAATTGTTTGGCAAATTTCTTATTATTTTAAATAAACGTATTATTCTAAATAAAATAGATAGCTATCATTAAACAAAAAAATAAGGCTCTATAAAAGCCCTATATTGTTATACATTGAATCAATTGTGTTTAATCATGCTGACTTATATTACTTTCATAACGCCAATTCAAAGTTCATGAGTGAAAGTCCATGAGTAAAAGCCCATAATTAAAAAACAAGCAACCACTAGCTTTGGGTTCGGCTTTTAACATAGCGATGTGTCGAAGCCAGTTTATTCATCACCGTTTGGTGTAGCTCATCTAGTAATTCATCAAGCTCGTAATCAATCTCTAAAAACAAATCGGTCAACATATCGCCTGCGGTCATTTTTCCTTGTACCATATTATTTTTGGTACGGTGCGGACTAAAGCGTTGCAGCTGTTCATAGTGATGTAGCGCCTCAGGGATACTTTCGGACACCAGCTTATCAATGACGAATTGGCGCTCATTATGTTGCTGTTGTTGCTCAGCATTGAGCTCGCTACTCCACTCACGGTAGCGCTTTAACTTACCATTAATCCTATCTAGTATCGCAACGGCCTCAATAGGCATGGCATTTAGGGTGGCTTCATCGACCACATCAACAAGCTCAGTCATAATCGGACAGCGTCCATGTTTGAGATACCATAACGTATCAGGGTCAAAAGGAGGGCGATTGGTTGGGCGCATCTGAGCACGATTGGCTAAATAGCGATCGGTCAATGGCGTTGCCAAGCGGATATCATTTACTTGTGCTAACGCAGCGCAAATACGATCCGCACGCTCAGGCGGCGTAAGCGTAGAACGTTTGCTGCTCGCTTGAGTCTGCTCATTATCGGCTGCTTTATCATTAGACGTACTATCACCACTACTTGCCATTTTCTGAGCATTTTTAGCCGCAAGTGTTGGCAGGTCTTGAGCTTGCCCAAAGGACTGTAGCATTCTTGCCAAACTTACGACCATGACCGCTTCTGCCTATCTTCCAGTGCATTCATATTTTGCTCGTACTGCGTTTATTCATATTGCATCGATTTACTCAATAGCGTATCTTAACAGCTTTTTACGGCGCTGCCAGTAAGCAAAATGTCAAGATTCTCACATTACAACCTCTCCAATCATGTGAAAGACAAAACCCTAAAAACACCAAATCTTAAAACCATAAGCGCACTATTATGAATGCTCCCGATTATATTTCTGGCTTCTTGCTTGGGCTGTCGCTCATCATTGCAATCGGCTCACAAAATGCCTTTGTCCTCAAACAAGGACTGAAACGCGAGCACATATTTTTCGTCTGCTTATTTTGCGCGGTCAGTGATGCGCTGCTAATCTCTGCTGGTGTCGGCGGTTTTGGCGCAGTAACGGCTCGCTACCCGCAAGCCGTCAATATTGCCAAAATTGCTGGCGTCATATTTTTGCTGGCTTATGGCATCCAAAGCTTATATGCCAGTGTACGCGTATCGCATGCGCTTACCGTCGATGGTCAAGTCGTCACCAGCTTAAAAAAAGCACTGTTATTATGCTTTGGCTTTACTTGGCTTAACCCGCACGTCTACCTAGATACATTGGTACTCGTCGGCATGGTTTCAACAGGCGCAACTAGCAAAGTCGTATTTGCCGCTGGTGCGGTAAGCGCATCATTCTTTTTCTTCTTTGCGCTTGGTTATGGTGCGCGATTACTTAGACCCTTATTTGCCAAACCAAAAGCGTGGAATATACTCGATGCTTTGGTCGGTATTTTAATGCTGTATTTGGCTTGGCATCTATATCAAAGTTAATGAAGCTTAAGAAATAAACACAGCTTATAAAACAAAAAAACCAAACACATTACGTGTTTGGTTTTTTATTACTTTGAAACTAATGACTTCTTATTAGGACGCTTTTTTGCGCTTTTTAGGCTTAACAAAGGTTAAGTTTAAAAAATGCTCTAGCGAATCATCAAGGATATCCAACCACGGTTCTGGTAGCTCAGGAGATAGCGTTCCAGTTAAAGTAGAACGATAGGCCTTTTCTCTAAAGGTCATGATATTCTCAGCTTTATCTTTTTGCCATTCCTTTAAAATCTCGCCCTGCTCTTCTACCGCGAACTCTGGGTAATCGGTGCCATTGGTCAAGTCACGAATATAAGCGGCTTGAAAATCAATGGAGTCACTGACCGTTGCACACTTAGCATAAGTCGCCAACCATTTTTGCTCATCTGCTTCACGAGTCGCCAAATCAGGCAATTCGATATCACTCAGTATCACATCACGTGCGTACCATGCTTGCGCATCAAACATATTAAAGGTGAAATACTGATCCTGCATACCCAAATAAATCAGTTTTGGATTCGGTTGCCAGAAAATACCTTTATATAAGTTGGCTGGATACAAGCAGTTATGCGTCTGCAAACGCAGCTCATCAGGCATGAATGGGAAGTGGAACAAGTAACCGGTACACATAATGATAGCGTCAAAGCTTTGGCTCGTACCATCAGCAAAATGTGCCACATCATCTTCAAAATGCGTTACTAATGGCACTTCTTTAATACCTTCCGGCCAGTCATAACCAAGTGCTTGTGTGCGATAGCTAATCGTGACTGATTTGGTGCCATACTTGTAGCACTGCGTGCCAATGTCTTCGGCAGAATAACTGCTACCGATAAGTAAGATATCTTCGTCTTTAAATTCCAATGCATCACGGAAATCATGAGCGTGTAGAATACGACCGGGGAACGCTTCTAAACCTTCAAAGTATGGCATGTTTGGCGTTGAGAAATGACCGGTCGCAACCACGACATAATCAAACTCTTCCACTTCTTGCTCATCGGTTTTATGATTCATTACCGTCACGGTGAATTTTTGCGTTTCATCATCAAATGACACCCAACGTACTGGGCACTCAAAGCGGATGTATTTTTGAATATCTTGCTTATCGATACGACCCATGATGTAGTCTTTTAGGACTTCACGGGGTGGATATGATGGGATAGGTTCACCAAAATGCTCATCGAACGAATAATCGGCAAACTCTAAGCACTCTTTAGGGCCATTCGACCATAAATAGCGATACATACTACCGTGAACAGGCTCACCGTTTCTGTCTAAACCTGTGCGCCAGCTGTAATTCCACATGCCGCCGATAGCGTTTTGCTTTTCATAACAAACTATCTCAGGCAAGTTCTGTGCGCCAGCCAAACGAGCTGCTTCAAAAGCACGCAACTGCGCCAAACCACTTGGACCTGCACCTAAAATAGCAATCCTTTTCTTACTCAAAACTAACTCCTATGAAATTATCGTACCCCTATTATAACATAATTTCATAATTGACGTTTTTTGCTAATACTTTTGGTAATTGATCATAGGTCTTAAAATCAGCAATTAATTTTAAAATCCACTTAAGAGATGACTTTTTAAGAGGCAGTCTTTTAGCAAGTAGAAATGAGGTTTTTGATGAATACTATCTTTTGGCGAGGGCTGGGCTGCAATTTTGATAGAATATAGCTTGTGAGAGCCGTTATTAAAAAGCCAGATAAAAGCAATGAGCACTTAGGAAATAATTAGGGCGTATCCTCATCTTAAAAATGGTGATAAAAATGAGATAAATTGTAGCCAAACAAGGAAAATAGTGCAGTTAATATCGGGATATTACCCAGCTATTTGACGAAGTTTGACAAAATCTAGCCATTTTTAGCCCATTTAGATGCCCATCGATTGAATTGAGGACACGTTCTAGACTAAGTCAGGAAATAGTGTACGCAAGGCATTCACGATAATCTCTATAGAGACAGCGGCTAGGAGCATACCCATGATTCGGCTCATGATGTTTAGACCAGTATCACCCAATAGACGACTGATGCGACCTGCCGCCATCAAGGCTAAATAACAGAATAAACTGATGAACAAACCCGCAATCAAAATAGCAGAGACTTGCAACATACCGGAAACTTGCGATGAGTAAATAATTACTGTTGAGATACCACCCGGTCCAATCATCATAGGAATGGCCAATGGCACGACAGCAGATGCAGTACTGGGTGCAGCATGTTTGTCATACTCTACATCGAAATTTTCTTGGTCAGGCTTAACAGGGTTGCCATCACCATTCATCATATTTAGGGCAATCAAAAACACCAAAATACCACCTGCCAACTGGAACGAACCAATCGAGATACCAAGCAATTTAAGTAAGGTTTCGCCTGCTACGGTAAAAAAACTGATGGTGATAAAAATGGTTAAACAAGCAACACGCGCCACTTTTCGTCGATTATTCATTGAATAACCGCGGGTCAAATCCAAAAATAAGGTCAAAGCGCTAAAGGGATTAATCAATACCATAAAGGCTAAGATTATCTTGATGATTTCAGTATTCACTAAGCGCTCGCTTATCTATTGGGCAAATCAGGCAAAAGATAAGGTCGTCGTGCGCGTGTACGATGACCTTATAGTCGGTAGCAGCGGCATTGTAGCACAGGCAGATAAACCAATTAAATCATTAACTTCGCTTAATTCTTAAGCCTTACCAAATCCATAGGATATCCATACAAATCTGCCCTTTTAATAGACTATTAATCCGAGATTTAACTCATAAAAGTAAATATAAACTCAGACTAAGCGCTGACGTTAGGCGCTAAAATCAAGCCCGATATCTAGCGCCGTTGTGCTGTGCGTCAAATAACCCATCGCAATAAAATCAACACCGGTTTCTGCTACCGCTTGCACGGTTTGAGGGGTGATACCACCTGATGCCTCGGTCTTGGCGCGACCTTTGCACATGGTAACCGCTTTCGATAACGTTTCAGGTGACATATTATCTAAAAGTACCAAGCTCACGCCAGCCTCTAAGGCTTGCTCTAACTGCGCTAACGTATCGACTTCAACCTCAATCGGAATCAGGTGACCTGCAAAGTCTTGCGCTTGCTTAATCGCAGTATTTATATCACCTGCAATGGCAATGTGATTGTCTTTGATTAAAATCGCATCGTCCAACCCTAAACGATGATTGCGCCCGCCGCCGCAGCGTACCGCATATTTCTGTACCGTACGTAGACCTGGAATAGTCTTACGCGTGCAGGTAATTTGCGCGGGATACTCTGCCACACTATCGACAATCTGCCGTGTTGCCGTTGCAATACCACTGAGATGGGTCATAAAGTTTAGAGCGGTACGTTCCGCTGTCAATAGATGACGCGCATTGCCGCTGACAATCGCCAATACCGTACCCGCTGCAACCGTTTCGCCATCAACAACCTGAGCAATAAACTCTATCTGCGCATCAACCAAAGCAAAAGACAGTCTTGCCAGATCCATACCGCAAATCACACCTGCTTGGCGCGCTTTGATTTGTAGTTGTGCTTGCATATCCGCTGGGATAGTTGCTTGCGAGGTCACATCACCACGTCTACCCAAATCCTCAGTTAAAGCGGCTTCCACTAAGGGCTTAAGTAATACTTCATCCAATGCTGGCTCTTGTTTAACTGTCATATTTCACCCTTATTTTTGTGTGATGGCTTTTACATGGTAAATGCGCATTATTAATCCAAGCTTTATTTTATTAAGCTCAAAATGAGCATAAATATAACGTAAAGCGCCTAGCCTCGCAAGAAAAGGGCGTTATTTTATTTATTTAACAATTTATATTTAAACCGAATGGGGGAAGCTTTATGCAGACATTAATACTATCGGCACTATTTGCGTTTGGGCAATTTACTATCCATGAGTAGGCTTTGTAGCTCAATATCGTGGCGAAAGCGATAAAGCTTGGCAGGGCGACCACGTTGAGCGCTACTGCTCTGCCCCGTTTCCATTACAAGGTTTTGTGAGTCTAGCAAACGACGGAAGTTTTGCTTATGCAAGCGCACGCCTGACAATGCCTCAACGCTTTGCTGTAACTGTGATAAGGTGAAAACATCTGGCATCAAGCCAAAGATAAGCGGTCGATATTCAATCTTGGCACGCAGACGTGAAATGGCGGTAGCAATCACGCGGCGATGATCATAATACATGGGCGCACCTATCAGCTGCGACCAATTCTCAGGTAAAGATCTGGTCTGAGCACTAGTTTGGGTACTGGTTTGGGTACTAATTTGAGTGTTAGCTGAATAACTGGGTGGATAGGTCGGTGCTTCAGGGATTAGCCCCGCTTCATATAGCATCTCATAGCGTAGTAGTACGTGTTCGGCAACCCACTCTCGATTGTCCTGATTGTTATCACTCGCTGCATCAAGGCCAGCATCTTTATTTTCGCAATTTCCAAAATCATTGCCTGCTAAGAACCCTTCACTCAATCCCCAGCACAAGCCAATGCGCTGACGACGACGCTGTTGAACGATGGCATCTTTTGTGTCATTTGCCCACTCTAATAGTGCTGGCACAATAAAATCCATGATGATACTTGGCCTACCCTCTAAGTGAATTTCCCAAGGAAAATAATCATACCAATCTCGCCATAGAGCTTGGCTCTGTAGCTGCTGCGTTTGCGTCTCTTGCACCAATCCTAAGTAGCTGACATACACCAACGCATGGCCATCGACATTGCGTCTATTGGTATCGACAAAGGTATATAGCTGCTCTAAATAACCGAGCGGCTGCTGGGTTTGTTCTTCAACCCACTGGCGTACGCCAGCTTGCAACGAGCGGTGCAATGGCATCAGGGGTCCATTGGGCAAAAGCTTACCTTGATCCACCGTTAAAACGCGGGCGGTATGCTCAGTAATAGCCACCAACACGGCGACCACTTCTGTAGTGCCACTACCCTGTTGATGTGCATGTGAGTAAGACAACGTCATGGCTTTAGTAAATATCCTTTATCTTGAAGAATGCAGTGAAAAAGCTACAAATTATGACTTTTATAACACTGCTTAGTATAGCGTGAATCTAAAACTATCATAGCCTGCCGTTGTAAATATACCAATTGCACTGTAATAAATATTGGAAGATAAATGCGAGAGCAACAATGTAAGAAAGATGACACATTTGAAAAAAACCCACAGACATTTAATTCAATTTTTAAGTTAATTATAAAAAATACTTGTATTTATGCTCAAAATGAGCATAATTAAAACACTTTATTCATTTACCGTATTTAACTGTCTCATTTCTAACGACGCCTCATTTGTCGTTAATGTACTAAAGGTTGCACTTATGAAAACTTATCCCTATGACGCGCCCATCATGAGCAATGACAATCGCATTGCGACTCAAATGAACATCGAATATGCCAAAGCTAAAATACCGGCAGACCTGCCACGTGCCGAACGTCTCGCAGTTGAAGATAATATTAAGCAGCTGTTGAAAGATAATAATGCCGTATTAGTTGCCCATTACTACGTCGACCCTTTTATCCAAGACTTAGCGTTAGCAACAGGCGGCTGTGTTGGTGACTCATTGGAGATGGCACGCTTTGGGCAAGCGCATAGCGCGCAAACCTTGGTCGTCGCTGGCGTACGCTTTATGGGCGAATCGGCAAAAATACTAAGCATGGAAAAAACGGTACTGATGCCAGACTTGGAAGCGGAATGTTCGCTTGACTTAGGCTGCCCTGCTGATGAGTTTTCCGCATTTTGTGATGCCCATCCTGAGCGTACCGTGGTGGTTTATGCCAACACTAGTGCTGCGGTCAAAGCGCGTGCTGATTGGGTCGTGACCTCGTCCGTTGGTATCGATATCGTTCGTCATCTGCATGCGCAAGGCGAGCCTATCATTTGGGGCCCTGACCGTCATTTGGGTAAATACATCGCGCAAGAGACTGGCGCGGATATGCTGCTGTGGCAAGGGTCTTGCCTCGTACATAATGAATTTAAAGCGACTGAGCTCATGCAATTAAAAGAGGAGTATCCAGACGCTAAAGTATTGGTACATCCTGAGTCACCTGATAGCGTCGTCGCGCTTGCCGACGTGGTTGGCTCAACCAGTAAGCTATTACAATCAACTTATGAGATGGATGCCGATACCTTTATCGTTGCTACCGACTTGGGTATCTTGCACGAGATGCAAAAGCGCTCGCCACACAAACGTTTCTTAGCTGCCCCGACCGCTGGTGAGAGCGCCAGTTGTAAAAGTTGTGCATTTTGTCCTTGGATGGCAATGAATGGCCTAAAAGGGATTGAGCAATGTCTGTCTCAGCGCAGCGGTGAAGTGCTCATGACGCAAGAGCTGGCGACAGCTGCCAAAAAACCACTCCAACGTATGCTTGATTTTGCCGAAGCGCAAAAGCAACGGGTGGCTGCAAGTGGTGACATTGTCAAAGACCGCGAATTATTTGCCAATGTTGGAGCGGCGTAATATGAACGAGGCATGGTCAGCGGATAAGGTAACTTCAAATAATGCTGAGGATACTGTCCAGACAGACGTCCTTATCATTGGTGCTGGTCTTGCAGGACTAAGCACTGCTCTCGCCTTGCCAAAATCGCTAAGTGTGACAGTACTAAGTAAATCCGCGATAGAAGTGTGCTCAAGCCATTATGCCCAAGGCGGAATTGCAGCCAGCTTAGATAAGAATGACCGTGTCGCTGATCATATCGCTGATACACTCATCGCTGGTGCAGGATTATGTGAGACTGATAATACCACTAATATCCTCAGCGCTGGACAGCAAGCCGTGCAGTGGCTATGTGAGCAGGGTGTGCCCTTTACCCTGATTCCGCAACAGGAAAGACAGCCATATAATAATGTAAATCCTTTAGCGGCATTACAGACTAGCAATTTGCATCTGACCAAAGAAGGCGGTCATGGCTGTCGGCGAGTTGCACATGCCGATGATGCCACTGGTCGGCATATTATGGAAGCCTTGACTCTAAAAGCACAAGCTGCATCCAATATTACTATCTTGCCCTACCATGAAGCACTGAGCCTTTTAAAAAATAACGCTAATCCAAATAAGCAATGTCAAGGTGCGCTTGTTTTTGATTACCTTAATCAACGTAAACTTACCTTTCATAGTCGCGCTGTCGTATTGGCAAGTGGCGGTTTAGGACAACTGTTTAAGCGTGCTAGTGCTCCGAACGTCTGTGTCGGCGATGGGGTTATGATGGCTTGGCAAGCGGGCTGCCGCTTGGCTAATTTGGAATTTATTCAATTTCACCCGACTGGCTTAGCCTTAGATAACAGTAGCTTTCTAATATCCGAAGCACTGCGCGGCGAAGGTGGATGCTTGTATTGTCCGCAAACGGGCAAACGTTTTATGCTCGATGTTGATAAGCGTGCAGAACTGGCTCCAAGAGACATCGTCGCCCGTGCCATCGCTGAGCAAATTAATACCAACGGACTTGGCTATGTACATCTTGATGTCAGTCACTTACCAGCGGAATTTTTGCAAGAGCATTTCCCGCAGATTTATCAAACGCTATTAGAGCTTGGCATTGATATCACTACCGACCCCATTCCAGTTGCCCCTACCGCTCACTATAGCTGCGGCGGTGTAGTGACGTCTGCTAATGGTTTGACCGATGTGGCAGGGCTTTATGCTGCTGGTGAGGTTGCTTATACAGGTTTACATGGAGCAAACCGCTTAGCAAGCAATTCTCTACTAGAATGTGTGGTCGTTGGGCGCAATATCGCCGCTGACTTGCCGCGCTATTTAGCAGCAATAGAAACGTTAGAAACAACTTTACCTCATCTTAATGCAAACCAAGCAATTCATGATACGTGGACAGCGCCAATACTTAAAGACAGTCAGCGCATTACTTTGCCATCGTCTACTGAATATGAAAGTAACTGTAATGACAATCACAACATCCACGTCAATATAAATGCTGATATCACTGGAATAACCGCCGAACTAAAGGCTTTGATGACCTCTCATATGGGTATTACCCGTGATGCTAAACAATTAGAACAAGCACTTTTGCAAATACAGCAATGGCAACAACAACTTAACGGCTACGACTCTAATCAACTAGCTATCGACAATAAAGACAACGCTACTATTTTGAATGAGCTGCCCTATTTTCAATTAGCAAGACAGTTGCAATTAGCGACCTTAATCATTCAATCTGCTTATCAGCGTCATGAGAGCCGCGGTGGCCATTACCGAAAAGACTATCCCAACTTAACGAGCACACCTCGGACGAGTGTGATTGAGCCTCTATTAAAGCAATCAGATGAGCAGAATCTTTGCGTAGATAAATCCGTTAAACATAGCCAAGACCACCTCCCTTTAATTAATAAAGATGATGCATTGGCAATTGGCTGCTAGTCCGCCCTAAACTGGCACATTCATGTCGAATTTTGCTTGAGTAGTGTCAGTATTGCTTGCCTGATATGATACAATCCCCAGCTTCTGAGAAATGCCCTCCCAAAAACGCCTTGTTTAAAAATGACGAGTCTGCCGACATGCAAAGCCTGATTACCCTTGTTTTGGTCTTAATGCCAATGTTTATTGGCTTTGCCATCCCCTCCAATCCCAAAATGACTAAGCTTGCTGACAAAGGCTTGTCGTACTTGGTTTATGTCATCTTAACCCTCATCGGTATTGAGCTGTCACAAGTCGAAGGGCTGGGCAGTCAAATAGGTGAAATCGCACTTTATGTCACGATATTGTCTATATTGACAATTGGCACTGGCTTATTTGCTCTCATGCTGTTTGACCGCCTGCGCCCGTGGCATGCCAAAAAGCCCAGCGTCAAATCCAAAGAGCATCGCGTTAGTATTCGTGGCAGCTTGGCACAAGTAATTTGTGTGGTAATTGGCATGGTGATTGGCTATCTCTTACCCGTGGATTATATGCCGCCTGAAAACACCATGACCGCAATGCTGATGGTATTAATCTTACTGGTTGGCATTGGCTTAAAAGGCTCGGGCATTACCTTAAAGGAAGTCTTACTCAATAAACGTGGCGTCGAGATGAGTATCATCTTTACACTAGCCGTTCTGGCTGGCGGACTTGTTTTCGCGCTGATGTTTACCGATGTATCATGGACAAAAGGCTTGGCACTAGCATCTGGGTTTGGTTGGTATTCACTGTCAGCGATTATCATGACCGATGCTTATGGCGCCGTTTGGGGCAGTGTGGGGCTATTTAACGACTTAATACGTGAGTTTTTTGCGCTATTATTTATTCCTGTTTTTATGCGTAAATATCCATCAGCAGCGGTAGGACCTGGCGGCGCGACCAGTTTAGACTTTACCCTGCCTATTATTCAACAATCTGGCGGGCTAAAAGTCGTGCCACTGGCGATTAGTTTTGGTTTTATTATTAATATTGTCTCGCCAGTGCTGATGGTGTTGTTTTCGGCGTTGGGGTAAGGGTAACTTTTAACGGTTGATGAAAATCAGTCGTTGTTATTCAAACGGCTCACAGTGCTTAGCGTACTTACCATAACTCTCTCTATCACCTGCGTATTTTAGATTCGACAAATCCTTGACTTGTCTGCTTGCCTTAAAAACCACTCTTCTGTCTTTGGATTCAATCTGTTCTGGATCATCATAACTCAGATCTATATTGGTAGAAGGATACCGATCTAAGCAGTCATAAGTAGTAATACGGTCAGATTCGATATGATGCTCGGTTATAAGTCTGTTTTTAATAGTAAGTGCACGTTGGCGTGATAAGTTGTCATTATCCTTTGATAATGCAAGCTCATTCGATGACAAGTGCCCAAAGATAAAAATGTTAGCGTCTAAATATTCATTAAGCTTTTCTTCAATTTTTTTAAACTCTTTATCATAGGTGTTAATTAATCGACTACTCAGCGGTGCAAAAAATCCATGTAATTCCATTTCAAGCGCGTCGCCTCCCTCAATTATTATTTGACAGCCTTTAGCATCAACTACTACGTTAGGTGGCGTTTCAGGACACTCGTCTATATCATCAAGCACTCCATCGCCATCTGAATCAATTTCTGCTTGCATCGTCCTAATATTCTCATATTGAGGCAACTCTTTAGACAACGCAGTTGTAGTGGTTTGGCAGCCAGCTAACACTATAGATGTTGCTAGCAGCAATAAAGTGCTACAGTTATTCATTCGCATTGTTACCCTCTCTGAATACCTTCAAAAACAATTTTTTGTTTATGTTGAGATGACAGCTATTTATCAATAAAAACTCTCTTTAAAATTCAACGCAGATGCCGTCTTTTAAATTGATAGGATAGTCACTATCAGGCTCAGTTAATAAACCATAAACCCGACGATTAAAAGCTCTACCCTCCTCAGTATCATTAGGTGCAATGGGCGCTCTAGCATCACAATTTAAAGTCATCAATCGACTAGATTCTGTACTATGCTTTAATAAAAGGTAGTTTTTGATTATCAGTGCTCTGTTTTTAGGTAGTGAGCTTAACTCTTTATTAATTTCATCCTCTGAAATGTGCGCTTCAATTTTAAAAATAGCGCTATCATACTCTTTCATTCTTGCGGCTACTTTATCCAGTTCAACCTGATATTTAGATGTTAGTTCACTGCTACCTTTAGCAAAAAAGGCACGATACTCCATTTGTAAACCAGTTCCAATAGTGGTGAGAGGACAACCATACTCATCCATCACCACACCCTTAGGGGTGTTCGGACAATTATCTATGATGTCAGGGACGCCATCACTGTCTGTATCTGCATGTGGCTCTATCATGACTTTAGGTGTGTTGTCTGCCTTTTTATTGATTATGGTGTTTTTGGGTACAGATTGGCAGGAAGCTAACATAAAACTAGCTATTACCACGCCTATCGTCATCCATGAATTATTTTTCATACGCCATCCTTAGTTCATATAAAACGTTCAGTTCAAACCCTAGACCCCACTTGCCTGCTTGGCAAACAGACGCATCAATGGTTTAATTTTGCTGACGCGATACATACCTTCATTACGAAGTTGCTGAATCGGACGCATCTGCGCAAGCGAGCCGGCAAACAGCCAATTAAGCGCCGAAAAACTGTGCATCATTAAACTATTATGCGGACGACGCAGACGCTCATAGCTACGCAAGGTTTGGTTCGTGCCCCAGAGCTTATTGCCGCTACGCGCATAGTCATGGGTGAGTTGTTCACTTAATGCTTTCACATCGAGCATACCCAAATTCAGCCCCTGACCTGCCAGCGGATGCACGCCATGCGCGGCATCACCGATTAAGACTAAATTATCCGCGACGTAGCTTTTTGCTTGCTGCGCGGCTAACGGAAAGCTGGCGATGGATTCAATCTCGCGGATAGCGCCCAGCTCATAATTACTGGCAGCAGCCAATTTATCAGCGATATAGCGAGGCGTTTCTTCTAACAATGCCAATGCTTGGTTGCGTGGTAATGTCCATACAATCGACTGCCAATGTTGCGGGTTGGCTTTATCTTCATCAGTAATATCAGCAAGTGGCAATAAGGCCAATGTACCAGTTGGTAGCATGGCTTGACGGGCGGTTGCTCGATGCGGCTTGTCGGTTTGAATGGCACAGCAAATCGCGGTTTGATTATAATCAAGCACATCCAGCTCAATTGCCGCCTGCCTGCGTACAAACGAGCCGCGACCGTCAGCACCAACCAATAAATGCGCGTCAATCACACTGCCATTATCTAAGGTCACACGGTAACCTTGCGCGCTACCAAGCCAGTCCATATCGACAACCTTTTGCCCATCGATAACGGTTAGATATTGACTGACATCAGCGGCAGTTAAACACTGCCACAATGCGTATTCGATAACCGCAGGCTCAACCATACTACCGAGCATTTTTGGCTCAGAGCTTTGATTACTGTCATTACTACTATTATTGCCATTACTGTTATCGCCACTATCGCCACTATCGCCAAACAGTAACTCGCCGCGACCATTTAGCTGCCAGACCTGCATTTGCGAATAATCGGCTTTACGCTCTGATGCCGCTATCTTTTGCCAAGCGCCCACGTCTTTGAGTAAGTTGATACTGGCAAGACTTAATGCATAAACGCGCGCATCCCGCTTGCCAAGCACCTGCTGCCAATCTGCCTCGCTACGTTCAGGGCGCGCATCAATAATGGTCACTGGCATTTCAGCTTGCGCCAGTTTTAGCGCAAGGGTTGCACCGACGATACCGCCGCCGATAATGAGCGTATGGTTATTTTTCATAAAACATCCTTTGTCGCGTTATTCATGCTATCAAAACCGCGAAAGAGGACTCCACCCGACATTAGGGTGGAGGTAAATTTCGCCTAGTGTTTATTATATTTTTATACAAATTAGCTACTGTATGAAATCTAAATAATCTTTAGAATTTATATTCTATCAAACAAAATTAGTTGCGGTAATGAAAATCAACAAAGCGTATAAGTTTAGGCTTGAGCCTAATGCAGAGCAGGAGATTATTCTAAATAATCTTGTCGGCTCTGCACGTTTTGTTTGGAATCAAATACTAGCGATCTCATTTGAGATGTTTGCCAAAAATGAATTTATTAATGCCACCAACTTGGTTAATAAAATCATGGATCTAAAGAACAATCCTGATTTTGACTTCTTAAGAACCCATGCCAATGCCGTGTCCTTACAACAAAAAGTACGTGATCTCGCCTCTGCTTGGTCACGTTTTTTTGATCCTAAAATTCATGCCAGGCTCAAAGAAAATAAAAAGAAGCTCCGAAAACCCAAGTTCTTTAAGCTAAGCGATGGCACAGAGATTCAACTACGACAACTGATGCCAAGATTTAAACGTAAATCCGATGGCTGTGACTCCATGCGCTTGGTTCAGTTTGATAAATATTGCCGTGTTGAGGGTAATCGCGTCAAACTACCTAATGGCGTGGGATTTGTGAAATTTAGAAAATCGCAAGACATCATCGGCACCATCAAAAACGTCACCATTAGCAAGAAATTAGGGCACTGGTACGTGTCTTTTGGGTGTGAGCGAGCACTGGATCAAAACCCAATTCACCCCTCTACAAGCGCCATAGGTATTGATTTAGGTGTCACTAAACTCATTACCACCTCAGACGGTCAATACATCAAACCCAAAAACAGCTTTAAAGCCAATCAAATTAAACTGGCCGCATTACAGCGCCAATTAAGTAGAAAAGTCTTATTCAGTCAAAACTGGAAAAAGCAGAACCGTAAGATTCAAAAATTACACCATCACATCGCCAATATTCGCCATGATTACTTGCATAAAATCACCACCGCGATCAGCAAAAACCACGCCATGATTGCTTGTGAGGACTTAAAAGTAGCCAATATGTCGAAGTCTGCAAGCGGTACGTTAGAAAACAAAGGGCGTAACGTCAAAGCCAAGTCAGGATTGAATAAATCCATTTTGGATCAAGGCTGGGGCATGATGATTGATATGCTTGAGTACAAGCAGCACTGGACAGGCGGGGTGCTCATTAAAGTAAACCCACGCTACACCAGCCAAACCTGCTTTGAATGCAAGCATATCGCTAAAGAAAATCGACAAACCCAAGCTAAGTTTGAGTGCGTCCAATGCGGGCATAAAGCAAATGCTGATGTGAATGCAGCTAAAAATATTCTTGCGGCAGGACATGCCGTTTTGTCTGCGGAGGGAGGATGCGGTAAAGGTCGCCCGTTGAAACAGAAAACTTGTGACATTCGTGAGAAAGTCGCCTAAGCGCTAACGCTTTTAGAATCCCCCACTTGAGCTTAGCGAAAGTGGTGGTAGTATGTCAACCGCTCATATTTATGTGGTTTAGCAGCAGCTGAAATTATAGATTTTATTTGCTTAATAACTTACCAGTATATTGAACTAAGATTTTAAGCCCATCGCATAATTGGCAATCAATGGCTTAATATTTGGCAGTTTATCAAAGGCAACCAAAGCTACGTTACGTGCCAACTTCACCGCTGGATTTGGATGCGTAAAGCCATGTACGACGGCATCACAAAAGCGAATGACGCGTTTTTGATCGGTTTGACGGTCTTTTTCATAACGTTTGAGCAAAGTCGGATTACCAATGTCTTCACCTTTTAGCACTTGCCGACTCATCATTTGTGCCAGTACATGCGCATCACGCATACATAGATTAAAACCCTGTCCAGCAACCGGATGCAAGGTATGGGCCGCATTACCCATGATGACGCAGCGACCATCGACTTGTTTGTCTGCCAGTACCCGCGTTAATGGATAAGCACCGCGGCGACCGGCTTTTTTAAACGTGCCAGCGCGCTCGCCAAAGGCTTGCTGCAAAATCGCCAAGAAATGCGCATCATCTTCTGGATATTGTGTCTCTTCGCCAGTTGGGCAAACCCAAACTACCGAGCGTCTATAACCTTTTTGGTACTCATCATTGCCGTCGCCTTCTGGATCAGTCAATGGCAACACCGCAAGCGGCCCTGCCGGACTAAAGCGCTCAATGGCAATATGTTCATGCGGCTGATCGGTCTCTACCACCCCAACAATAGCGGTTTGCTTATAATCATAAGTGGTAGTGCTGATACCTAATAGCTGACGCACGGTAGAGTCACGACCATCACAAGCGACTAATACGCTGGCCTGCAATTGCTGCTCATGCTCATCTTCACCGTAATAGCTAAAGCTTAGCGTCACGCCATCGCTTTGTTGGCTAACGGCTATCACATTGGCATTATCAATTAAAGTAATCAGCGGCTCTTGCTGGGCAGCCAATAACAGCTTACGTCCGAGCCACGCATTTTCCATTACTTGCCCAAATGACTCGACCTGCTCCTCAGCTTTATTTAATTGCGCGCGTCCAAAGCTGCCTTGCTCACTGATCTGTACCGCATCAATGCGACAGGCATGGCTTTGTAGCTCAGCCCATAGCCCAATCTCTTGATAAATCTGTACCGTGCGCCGTGACAATGCGGTATTACGGCTGTCCAAATAATGGCTACGCTTAGCATCATCATTAGGACTGATGGTTGGATAGCTGTTTTTTTCCAGCAAGGTGCTAGCGATACCATGATGGGCAAGTAACAATGCAAACGATAAACCGACATGCCCACCGCCCGCGATAAGCACTTGCTGCTCAGTCATAGCAGCTTTATTAACATGACTAGATTTAACATGATTGGATTTTGACAAATTTGCTTCAGTATTTTGCATGGTTATTATTCCTAATATGACCCTTTTAACACGCGTTTAGACGTGATGAATACGCACTCAAAAATATTATTTTTTTAGAAAATTTATCGTTGTCTGCCGCTTTTCAGCTTGGCTTTTATAGCTGTCTTATCTAAGCAATAGATTACCACAAATTACCGCGCATGCTGTGCTCTTGACAGTATCCTCAGCGAGTGTAAAAGATTTCTAATACTCACCTATTATCTAAAAACGGCTTGGATCTTAGAAAGCTCAAACCTACAAAACACTGGCTTTTAAAATGACTCAACATTAAAAACAGCAAAAACGCAGTCAGTAGTTGCAATCGCCATACAAAAACAGAGCGCTACCTCCCTTATATCGCTTGAATTTTAAAATCTATCTACCATAATGAAGGCAGGATAGTTACTTATTACCAGTCATTTTACGAATAACCATTTTTATCAGCCATTTACCGTCATTTTAATTTCTATCAGCTAAGCAACCGTCATACAAGCAACAAACGTTATAAAAACCATTTAAAAGCAATGAAACACAATTAATTATTTTATCTCTGAAGCCCGTTAATCTATCGCCATTTATTAACTAAACCATAGAAAATTGGCCATAGCCGCGGGCAACTAAATACAAGGATAATCGCTTGACTGATTCCATGAGCCGCCGTATAAAGTTCGAATCGTTGACCCCAGCACAGCTTAAAACCGTGCTCGGCGAATATAATAACCACATGAAATATATCCAAGAACGCCTCGATATTAAAATCAGCCAACGCCAAGGCGACTTTTGCCTGAGCGGCGATATATTGGGTGTTGAGCGCGGCGAACGTATTATTTATAAGCTGGTCGATGAAGCGCAAAATACCAAAGATATCAGCGCAGAAGAGCTGCACTTAATCATCCAATCGAGTATCTCACGCGATGAAGATATAGCAGCCGATGAAGAATTAGATGACGAGGAAGATGCAGACAACTTGGATGCTGCCAGTGACTTTACGCCAGTTAGCCTGCGCACCCGTAATGGTAAAATCATTCCGCGCGGTGGCAATCAGCAGCGTTATGTGAGAGATATTTTATCGTCTGATGTGTCGTTTGGTATTGGACCTGCCGGTACCGGCAAAACTTATCTTGCCGTCGCTTGTGCTGTCGATATGCTTGAGCGCAATGAGATTGAGCGTATTTTACTGGTACGCCCTGCGGTAGAAGCTGGTGAAAAGTTAGGCTTTTTACCGGGTGATTTAACGCAAAAAATCGATCCGTATTTGCGCCCTTTATATGACGCGCTATATGAGATGCTTGGCTTTGATAAAGTGGGTAAAATGCTTGAAAAGCAAATCATCGAGGTCGCCCCGCTTGCTTATATGCGTGGTCGTACTTTGAATAACTCATTTGTCATTTTGGATGAAGCGCAAAATACCACGCCCGAGCAAATGAAAATGTTTTTGACGCGCTTAGGGTTTGGTTCACGTGCGGTTATTACTGGTGACATTACACAGGTCGATTTACCGCGCGGTAGTAAATCTGGTCTGGCGCAAGCGATGGAAATCTTAAGCGGTATTGAAGAGATTCATATCACCAAGTTTGATTCAAAAGACGTCGTACGCCATCAATTGGTACAAAAAATTGTTGAAGCTTATGATGTCTTTGATGAAGAGCAACTCGCTTTGCAAGAAAAACGTAAGTTTGAGCGCATGAAAGAGCAAGAGCGTAAACAGGCAATAAACGATGCAGCCGCTAAGCTATAAGCTATCGGAATATAGATATATGAGAAAACTTAAGAAAATATGGCAAGAAAACCGGATTTGATATCCGGTTTTTTACTTTTAGATATTTATTGTTAAATATTTTTAAATTGATAAAAAAAAGGATAATGGCATGAGCCAAGCCGAACAGAATGATACTGACAATAATGTTGATGAGAATGTTAATAGCAATTTTAATGACAGTTTCAATAGTAGCTTTAATAATGATGACAGCTTAGCTGTACTTGATATCAGCGCCGCCGATAGTATTGATGACGATATACTTGAGAGCTTTTATAATCGCGAAAACTTATTAAAGGTCATGATGGCGACATTGGATAATATAGATGAGCGCATTAAAAATGGTCTGACGCTGCCTTATTATGCCGATATCGATACTGAAGTATGGCAAGAAAAATCGAAAGCGCTGGATATCTATATTACGGATGCCGTGGAAGGTCAAGAGCTTAATTTAGAGGCACGCGGCAAAGATTATGCCACCAATATTCTATCCTACCCAAGCGACTTACCGGCGGCAATCATTGGCTTGATGCCAACGCTACCGCTAGGTGAGCTGGTTATTTGTCATGGCGTGGTGATACGTGAAGCAGCTGAGCAAAACAAGACCGAAGCGCAGCATATCAGCCATTTATTAATACACGGTGTGCTGCACTTGCTTGGCTTTGACCATGAGCTCGGACAAGCCGAGCAAGATGAGATGGAAAGCTTTGAGATTGATATTTTGGCAGGATTGGCGCTGCCAAATCCTTACCTCTAGCTTGTCTCTAGCTTGTCTTTAGCTCTTTTTTGAACTGACCCCCAAATGTTGGACGGTTTAGTTTATAACAAGGACTGAGTTCTGTATTGCACAGGACTCAGTCCTTCTAATTTAAGTTGAATACGCTCATGATTATAATAATGCATATACTCATGAATCTGTTTCTCTAACTGCTCAATAGTTTTCGGTTTCTCAATATAAATCGTCTCGCACTTCAGCGTACCGAAGAACCCCTCCATCAGTGCATTATCTAAGCAGTTGCCTTTTCTGCTCATACTTTGCTTAATTCCATGCTGTTTAAGCGTCGTGCTAAACGGTTTCATTTGATAATGCCACCCTTGATCTGAATGCAGCATTAATCTCTTACCACGGCACGCCTTTGTCTTATCTAAAGCACTAGCTAGCATCTTACCAACTAAGTCATAAGTGGGTCTCTTTGAGAGCGTATAGGTGATGATCTCATTGTTATAACAATCAAGTATGGGTGACAAATACAGCTTATCATCACCCACCTTAAACTCAGTAATATCGGTCAGCCAGCGTTTATTTGGTTTATCTGCATGAAACTGGCGCTTTAAATAGTTCTTCGCAATCTTGCCTTGTTGTCCTTTGTAAGATCGGTACTTCTGACGTCTTATCTTGGCGCTAAGCTTCATGTTACGCATCAGCTTAGCGATGAGCTTGTGGTTGTAATGACTACCTAACTGCTTTAGAGCCTCAGTGATTCTGCGATAGCCATACCTGCCTTTGTGCTGATGATACAGCTTAGCAATACGCTGTTTTAATTCAGTGTATTTGTCATCACGCTCAAGTCTTGCTCTATGATAGTAAAAGACACTTTTGGGCATACCAGCGGCTTTAAGTAAGTCAGATAAACAGCAGCGCTCTCTTAGTCCTTCGATGAGCCTTGCTTTTTCAAAGCTTGTTTCTTCTTCTGTTTGAGCAAGGCATCTAGCTTTTTTAGGTAGGCGTTCTCCGCACGTAGATACTCATTCTCACGCTTAAGCTCTGCTAAGCTCTTTTCATCATCTGGCTTGTCTGTGATAAATGGTTTGCTCATGGCGGTTCTACCTTTAGGTTTAGATACGAGTCCAGACATACCCTGTAGTCGATAAGCTTTGTGCCAGTGGCTAATTAAGGCCGGTGAGCTGATGTTAAACTTCAGTGCCACCTCAGATTGACTTAAATCTTTTTTAAGCATGGTGGTTAGTACGTTAAGTTTAAACTCACTGCTGTATTTGGCCTTACTTGTCTTTGGCTTAATGGCATTTATGCCACCGCTTTGGTATTGCTTAACCCATTTGAGTACAAACTCTGGATTGACGTTAAACTTCTTAGCGGTGGCGTGACTACTATGGCCTTGCCGATAGTATGCGATGACTTGCATTTTAAAGTCTAGATCGTAACGCATAAAAATACCCCATAAGTTGTGTCCAACTTATGGGGTTCAGTTCATTTTAACCCTTTTTTAACCCTTTTTTAACATGGTTTTTTGTGCTTGATCCATCTGGTTAATCATCTGATCTAAACCTTTGACATGCACACTGCGCTGCGGGAATGGAATGTCAATTTCATTGTCATCAAGGGCGTTTTTGAATTGTTCTAATAAATCGCATTGCATCGACCACCAATCATCGTTGGTGGTCCAGACATTCAAGGTCAAATCGACTGAATTGTCGCCCAAGTTGGTCACGCGTACCACCGGTGCAGGATCAGTAAACGCCATTGGATTATTTTTTGCCAAATTTAGCATAATGTCTTTGGCGGTTTTGATATCGGCATCATAACCAATACCGACCGTAATATCGACGCGGCGGTTGGGTAAAGCGGTATAGTTAATCACCGCTGAGGTAGTAATATCGCCATTTGGAATGATGATATCGTGATTATTAATGGTCGTTAAATGGGTATTGACCAAGGTAATTTCGGTCACCGTACCGGTATAACTGCTAATCTGCACATAGTCGCCGCGGACAAACGGGCGAAAAGTCACAATCATGATACCAGCGGCAAAATTCGATAGCTGATCTTTCAGTGACAAACCAATCGCCACCGCTGCACCGCCTAAGATAGCGACAACCGACGTGGTCTGTACGCCAACTTTACTCAGTGCTGCCAAAATCACGACAACCAACAATAAGCCATATAATAATCGGCTTAAAAAGTTAGCCGCTGTCGCCTCTAAACGGCTACGTAACATAATGCGATTGCTGATGGTCACGACTTTTTTTGCCAACCAACGCCCAACGATAAATATCACTAAGGCAAAAGCAATTTTAAGCGCAATGCTCAAAGCACTCTCTGTTAAGCTGGCTATATCAAGGGTAAAACCTAAAAATTCCATACTGACTCTTTACTCTATTACTAATTTTTGAAAATGTATTTTTATAAATACTTTGTTATAAACATGATATTTATGATTATTTTAAACATGATATTTATGATTATTTAACGCTAAATTGAATTTAAAGCGAAATTAAAGCCCGATAAAATATTTCAGGCTCTCAATGAGCTTAATAAGTGATGTCTACTTTATCACTATAGCGATACGTACGTATCAGACGCAACTCGACGATATCATTCATATCTTCGGTAAATTTACCAAATGGCGCCGCTTGTCTGACCGATTGTTTGGCGGCCTCATCTAATATCGTTGAGTTTGAACTCTCAAGCAAACGAATGGCTTTAATATTACCATCATTACCGATGACGACCATCAAACGCACTTCACCCGTAATACCTTGGGCGCGCGCTTGGGCAGGATATTGCAAGTTACCGACCCGCTCGACGTGCTCACGAAAGGTATTGATATAGTCCGCTGCCGCACCGCGCGTTGTCGAATTGCTATCGACGGTCACGACTTTTGATTTGGTCGCATACAGCTGTTGCCGCTGAGACAGCTGCGCCTCTAAAGTAGCAATTTGCTTACGCAGACGCTCTTCTTGCGCCTTCATATCATCTTGTTCTTGCTTGCTATCGTTATCAGACTCGACGCTTGCTTCACGCCAACTTAGCGTCGTACGCAGATAACTTTCTTGATAGCGCTGCTGACGGACTTGGCGCTGCAAGCTAACCACATCTTGCGTTTCGCTCATTTGCTCAGCAGATAATGGACTGCTCTGGTCGGTCTCTTGGCGCAATTGCTCCTGCACCGTGCCACCGCCTTCTTGTGAGGCATTGGCAATAAATTGTGCATCTTCATTTGGTTGCATATTATCCGTCAGCGCTTTCGCAACGTCTTGCATCATACCAGCAGGGTCTTGCCCCATCGAGAAGCTAATCCCAAAAATAACCAGCGCGTGGACACTGACGGCAATCACAATCGCCATCGGCAAGCCGATATCACGCTTAGGTGCTTGCGCTGAAAAATGGTAGCTTTGCGAGTCTTTAATGGCGGCCACAGTTGTTCTCAACTAATGAATATAAGGGCTATCGGCAAGAAGCATGATAATATAAGCGTCTGTCGACCAATGCCGGCGCTATCATAACATGACAAAGAATTGTGTCGCTAGCACAACCGTATACTGCAGCTCTTAACTTGCTACTTGCTTATCTATCAGCTGATGTTTATGTTAACGGTTTTATATTAACTACTGCATATTAAGTGCAATGTACTCTCTAACTACATCGCATCAGCTAGAGTAAATAGTAAGCCTGCTCAATCAGACAAAACCTAGACGTTCATTTTGCACGCTACCTTTTTCATATATACTGTTTTATAAATGAGCTATTAGCAAATACGAATTTCACGCCTGCATAATATGAAATATAAACACAGGTGCAGTTTCACGCTTACGTGACGACCCCCATCATTATAAGGATAATAAGTTTGAGTAACTTTGATAATATGGACAATATGAATGATTCAGACAGTTTTGATGAATTATTTGAAAATATTGGCTACCGTTTTGACGAGTCATTTAGTGATGGCTGGGAGCGTCTTACCCAAGCGATTAAAAACATTTATAACAAAACCACCGATAAGCTTGAGGATGAAATATCCTTGCCGGTGGCCCAAACCTACGTCAATGATGCCCTGCAAAAGTTTGTCACGGACAATGTCAAAGCCATTTTAGAGCTGCGCGTTGAGATACATGATGACTGGTTTCGCCTGTACTGTACTGTCGATGCGGGCGGTATCTATGCGGAGGTGGCGAGTAATTTTAGCTTGGTTCATGTACAGCTTGATCGCAACGTTCAGCGCCTTGTGTTTGGTCAGCAGACTTATACCGACGTCCTTAATCTACGCTGCGAATCCTTTATCAAGCGCCAAGGTATCAAGCTTTTTATCTGGTTTTATCATAGCGTGCTGAAAAAAGACCCGTTGGGCTTTATTTTGTCTTATATCAATATTGCCCGTGCCAAAGAGGAAATCATCTACCTTGATATCAATCGCTGGCTGAAAAAGAACAAAAAAATCATCAGCACCTTACATAAGGTACAAGTCAATTACGGCGAGCTTGAAGAAGAGCAACTGGTGCTTAAAACGCAAATCAATTATCGTGACCTACTAGCCAGTAGTGCTAACGAAGATATCATAAGTGATAAAGATGAGCCGCAGCTAATGCAAGGTCCTATCAATCCGATTGCGGATGCTACGGAGCCAAGTTTAGAACCCTCTTCATAGACTACGAAAAGCCGCCTAAGCGCTATTTAAACCCTGGCCATAAAAAAGCGCTGACCTTTAAAGATAATTGTCTTTAAAGGTCAGCGCTTTTTTAATGCAGCTCGTCTTCTATACTAGATTAAAAGTAACCATATGATTACCAGTAATTTTCTACTGCGATATTGCCTTCGCCGCGGCGATTCATCACCAGTCCTAAGCGCTTTAACGTCTCTTTGGTATCTTCTACCATGTCTGGGTTGCCGCATAGCATGACGTGGGTGCTGTCGACATCTAAGGCAATACCGGCGCGCTCTTGTAGCGTTCCATCTAATAAGAGTTTTGGCAGACGTTCTGTCAAAGCGCCTTCGACAGGCTCACGAGTAATAATAGGTATAAAAATCAACTTGGCTGGATTATCAACCAAGGAGCCAAAGTCTTCTTGCAAGCTTTCAATCTTCTCGATATAAGCCAGTTCTTCTGTCGAGCGCGCACTATAAGCAATGATGATATGCTCGTAATCTTCCCATGTTTTTAAGTCTTGCAGCATCGATAAAAATGGTGCTAAGCCTGTACCCGTCGCCAGCAGCCATAAGTCTTTTGGTAGCGGTTTTTGATAACGCGCCAAGGTTAAAAAGCCAAATGGCATGGTATTGAGTAGCAGCTCATCGCCTACCTCTAGGTGTTGCAGCTGCGAAGTAAAGGCGCCATCAGGGATGACAATAGAGAAGAATTCTAATACCTCATCAAAGGGTGACGATACAATCGAATAGGCGCGAAAGATATCCTCATCCAGTGTTTCGTCCAGTTCTTCATCGTCATCATCAGTATCAGCTACTGCACTCAACTGCTTATAGTATTTTAATTGACTGGGATTAACGCCCAAACGCACAAACTGCCCAGCGGTAAATTTAAAACTATCAGGACGACTGACGGTAAAGCTAAATAGGTTGGGCGTCCACGTGGTTTTACTGAGCACCGTTACTTTTTGAATATTGTCACTCATAATAATGACTTACCTTCTTTTTTTATTAATAATTATGGCTACTCTAGTGTAGATGGCTATTTTTATGAATTTTTAAAGGGGTCAAACTAAAAGATGCGCCAAGCTTATCATAAAGCTGGCGCACCTTGGTTTTCTAACCGTAACAGCAGATAAGCAGCGCCATAAGAATGCGGCGTCTTACCTGATATTAATACTGATACTTAACTCATATCTATGATGCCATTACCATATACGAGCCAAACTTGCCCACTCAATCATACTGTTCGGTAGCACACCGAAGAAGACGATGATAGCGGTGACGGCGATGACCATAATACCACCGGTACGTAGACCCCACTGCTTCGAGACGTCAAATTCAATAAATTGTTTTGGACGTTTAAATAGCGTGAGCATAACGCGTAAGTAATAAAACAGACCAATGGCACTACCCAAGATAATCATCGCAGCCAAGAACCAGTTGGTACCTTGTACGGCGGCAAGAATCGCAAATAGCTTGGTAATAAAGCCTGCGGTCAATGGAATACCTGCTAATGACAACATCATGATGGTCATCACAGCGGTCAATACTGGACGGCGCCAGAATAATCCTTGGTAATGGGTCAGCTCATCGGCTTCACCAGCCAAGCGATAAGGGCTCGACATCAAGGTTACGACACCAAAGGCACCAATAGAGGTAAAGGCATAAATCGCCATATACATGCTTGAGATACTATCAGCAGCAGAACCAATGCTAACGATCACGATAAGCACATAACCCATATGGGCAATAGACGAATAACCGAGTAGACGTTTAAGGCTAGTCTGACGGACAGCTAGTAAGTTACCCACCAAAATCGACAAGGTTGCCATGACCATAAGCAGCATCTGTACCGATGGCAGTGCCAATAACGACGTATCAATTAAGAAACGAACCGCCAGCGCCATCATTGCCACTTTTGATACCGAAGCTAAGTAAGTAGCGATAGGTGCTGGTGCGCCCTCATAAACATCTGGCGTCCACATATGAAACGGTGCTGCAGACAATTTAAAGGCAATACCAAACATCATCATTGCAGCCCCTAAAATCAACAGCGGCGATTCAAATAAATCAACCAACGTCATACTGATAGGTTTAAAGGCAAGCGAGCCTACTTCTGCATAAATAAACGCCATACCCATTAGTAGTGTTGCCGATGCCGTCGCTGATAGCACCAAGTACTTCAGCCCCGACTCAAGCGAGCGTTTACGCATATAAGTATATGCCAGCATGCCGTATAGCGGTATCGATAGCATCTCAAGGCTCATAAAGAATGAGGCTAAATGCTGAGCACTGACCATGAGCAAGGCGCCAACGGTCGATAGCAGCATCAATAAATATAGCTCTTCTTTATGATCTTTTAAATCAGCTAAATAGGCATAAGACAGCGTAAAGCAGGCCAATGCACAGATAAAGATAACCACCATATTAAACTGGGCGAAGTTATCAATAACAAATAACTGCTCAGCCGTTGGTACTAAAGGCCCACTATCGATAATGCCTGCCATTTGTCCAAGTAAGGTAAACAGACCGACATTCAGACCGACGACCGAGATAGTACCGGTCACCATATGAGAGCGTTTAATAGTGATGGCAACCATCACCACCAATACTGTAATGACTACCGCAATGATTGGTGCATAAGGCAGCAGCCCCATCAAATCATTCATCGTAAAATCGTTCATGACTTAACGTGCCTCCATTGCATCAAGCAGCTGCGAGGCACCTACTTGTGTTACTTGACTGTATATATAGGCGTTATTAATCCACTGCATCGCGTGACTTGAGGTATCAAGGAACGGTTGTGGATACAGTCCGAGCCAGACCAAGCCTGCCGCTAGCATCAATAATAAAGACAGCTCACGCTTGCCCAAATCTTTTAACGGACGCGTCGGCAAACCGTGTAACTTGGTTTCTTGTAACGCCACTTCTTTAATGTTATTGGTACCGAATAGCGCTTTATGAATTAAGAAAAGCGAGTATAAACCTGCCAATACCAAGCTGAATGTCGCTAAGACCACAAACACTGGATAATCAGCAAACGCACCAAATAAAATCATAAACTCGCCAATGAAGTTACCTGTGCCCGGAATACCCAATAAAGCGGCACAGAAGAACATCAGTATCGGCGCATAATAACGGAACTGTCCCCACATACCGCCCATCAAGGTCAAATCACGTGTATGTAGACGCTCATATAGCTGACCTGCCATGATAAACAGTGCCGCTGAGCTTAAACCGTGCGCAAGCATCTGAATCATCAGACCTTGTAAGCTGAGTAAAGTTCCTGCATAAATTGCCAATACCACAAAGCCCATGTGCGAAATACTGGTATAAGCCAGCAAGCGCTTCATATCAGTTTGCATAAAGGCCAGCCACGCGCCATAGAAGATACCAATGGTACCCAAGGTCATGGCAATCGGGGCAAAATCTTGTGACGCTGCTGGAAATAATGGTAAGACGAAACGAATCAAACCATAAGCGGCAGTTTTAATCAAAACCCCTGCTAAATCCACCGAACCTGCGGTTGGGGCTTGCGCATGCGCGTCAGGTAACCAGCCGTGGAATGGAATAATTGGCAACTTTACGGCAAAGCCAATAAAGAAGCACAGCATAATCGGATATTCCCAGCCGCCAAGTGACGTACCGAGCAAGTCATTATAATTAAAGCTCACTACGCCTTTTTGGGCGTAGCTGATAATGACCAATATCAAAATACCGACCAGCATGATAAGACCAGATGCTTGGGTATAAATAAAGAACTTAGTTGCGGCGTATTCTTTGGTTTTACCAACGACGTCATGACCCCAAATGGCAATCAAGAAGTAGATTGGAACCAGCATCATCTCCCAAAAGAAGAAGAATAAGAACATATCAATGGCTAAGAAAACACCAATAACGCCGCCCAAGCTCCAGAGCAAGTTTAGATGGAAGAAACCAACACGGCGTTGAATCTCATTCCACGAACAGGCAACGGCAGCAATACCAAGTAGACCTGTTAAGCCAACCATCAATAGCGATAAGCCATCTAACGCTAAGTGAAAGCTGATACCAAAGCTTGGTATCCACGGCACACTAAATTCAGCGACCCATGGCACATTTGCATCTGGCGCAATCACTTGCTGACTCATACCGCTATAATCGCCGTACTGCCACAGCACTAGTGACAAGGCAAAGGTCAACGTCATACCGATTAAAGCAATCCAGCGCGGTAGACGTTTATTAAAGCGTTCGACCAACCAACATAGCAACCCTGCAATAAAAGGAATTGCGATTAATGCTGGTAGCATCCACGTTTGTTGTAACTCAATCATCTTATACCACCGTCATCATTACCAGCACCAACAGCACAGCCACACCCAAGCCAAAGCTTGCAGCGTAACCTCGAAGTGACCCTGTTTGCGTCGCAGACAATACCTTGTTACCAGCAGATGCCAGCTTAGGTAATAACAGCCACGTTTTATCGATAGGGTCGGCTTTAAATAAGCGGCCGATGAACAAAAAGGGTTTTACAAAAACTATATCGTATAGCGCATCAAAGCCCATACCGTGATAGCACCAATGATATAACGCTGCGCCTATAGAGGTGCGCTTAAAGCGGGTCAACAGTCGACCTTTATCGACGACATATAAGAATGCTGCGAGTATTAAGCCTGCAAGCATGGCGCCCATGGCGATATATTCCGCCGTATGTTTGTCATGTGCTTGACCGGCCACTTCTAATAAGTGTCCAACACTCTCTGGCAATACGCCTTGTAATGGTGGCGTAATCCACGCACCAACGGCGGTTGATAATACCAGCAATACTGTCAGCGGTAGCCAATATGACACACCAGATAGCTTATGCGCAGGGGTTTTTTCTTCACCAAAGAAGATAATCCAAATCATACGGAAGGTATAAAGCGCAGTTAAGAAAGCACCAAATACGCCCATATAGAATAAGACTTGGTGACCGGTTGCGTAGCTTTCCCACAGAATCGCTTCTTTAGAATAGAAACCAACGGTAACCCAAGGTATCGCCGCAAGCGCACCGCCACCGACGACATAGCACCAAAATACTAACGGTATCTTTTTGCGTAAACCGCCCATCTTAAAGATGTTTTGTTCATGATGAACCGCAAGTATCACCGCACCTGATGATAAGAATAGCAATGCTTTAAAGAAAGCATGCGTCATCAAGTGGAAGATAGCCCCTTGCCATGCGCCAACGCCCAATGCTAAGAACATATAGCCGATTTGGCTCATGGTCGAATAAGCAAGGATACGTTTAATATCGGTTTGTACCAGCGCACAAAATCCAGCAACGACGAGCGTCAATGCACCCACTGCCCCAACCCAGTACAACAATACGCCCGGTGTGAGGAGAAATAATGGATGTAGACGCGCAATCAGATAAACACCCGCAGTAACCATCGTCGCTGCGTGAATCAAAGCCGATACTGGCGTTGGACCTGCCATCGCATCAGCAAGCCAGGTATGTAGTGGTAACTGTGCCGATTTACCCATCGCTCCACCAACCAACATCATGGTGGTTAAAATCATCGTTGGGTTATTAATATCAAAGATTTCCGGCGCACGGGTAATAATTTCTTGAATATTAAGGGTGCCAAATTCGCGGAATAATAAAAACAAACCAAAGGCTAAGAACACATCACCAACGCGGGTGACGGTAAAGGCTTTAATCGCTGCCCGACCATTAGCGCGGTCTTGATAATAAAAACCAATTAGCAAGTAAGAACAGATACCGACGCCTTCCCAGCCAAGATAGAGCAAGAACAAGTTATCCGCCAATACCAGCAATAACATGCTGGCGACGAATAAGTTCATATAGCTAAAGAAGCGCGCAAAGCCTGTTTCACCTTTCATATACCATGCGGCAAACAGATGAATCAAAAAGCCGATACCGGTAATAACACCCGTCATCGTCAATGCTAAGCCATCAAAGCTTAGACCAAAACTTGGCGCAAAATCGCCGACTTGAAACCAAGTCCATAGCGGAATCTCGATGACCGTACCGGCAGGGTTGCTTGTTAAAAAGGTATAGCTGACAAACAGCGTGCAAAGTGCTGATAGCAGCATGCTACCGACACCGACAATCGCTGCTACCTGCTCGCTTAACTTGTCGCGCATAAAGGCTAGAATCAAAAAGCCAACGAGCGGGAATATAAAGGTTAATGGTAATAAACTCATGACATCATCCTTTCATCTCATTGGCGCTATCGACATCAAGATGCCCACGCTGATGATAAAACCGCAATAATATTGCCAAACCAATGGCCGCCTCTGCCGCTGCTAAAGTCAGAATAAAGATAAACATGATCTGTCCATCTGGATCAACCCAGCGGCTACCTGCGACCACAAATGCCAAAGCCGTCGCATTCATCATGATCTCAAGGCTCATCAGCATAAATAAGAAATTACGCCTTACCATGACACCGCACAGACCTATCGCAAATAAAATACCGGCCAAAATCAATCCATGGCTCATGGGTATCATACCCAGTACATTCTGCGCCTCAGCAACCGGCTGCACTAAGCCTGCTACCTCGTGGGCAAACGGCACATTCGCAACCTCCTGTGCCACGCTCGCTGCTAGTACCATCAGTCCGACTCCTTGCGCGTGACTTTATTCACACCTACCTGCGTACCTGCTTTCATGCCGACTTTCTTGCCAACATAGTCATGCGGGTCAACATCTTTATATTCGTATGGTTCAGCCATGTTTACTGCATCAGTATCTATGGGCATGCCGTTATCATCGTAATGTTTGATACTGGCGACATTTGGATTGGTTGCTTGGCTAGCACCTCGGCTTGCATTACCTTGACTTGCATTACCGACAATCTCATCGTCAATAGACTCTTTACCCAAATGATAAGCGGCAACCAAAGCGGCTAATAAGAGCAATGCAGCTACTTCTATCAGCATAATATATTTGGTAAATAGCGCCGTACCTACTGCTTTGGCTGAAATCGTCGTACCGCCAATCATCGCCGCTTCATTATGGTTAAGACCAATCATCGCATATAGCACAACCGCGATAATAATCGTTAGCCCCGTCGGTACCGCCCAAGTTTTGGCATCAAGCCAGCGCTCTTCGCGCTCATCATTACTCATGCCGAGATTTAGCATCATAATAACGAAAACGAACAGCACCATAATAGCACCAGCATAAACGACCACTTCAAGCGCACCAGCAAAAGGTGCCCCTAATACAAAGAAAATACCTGAGATGGCCAATAACGACACAATCATCGATAAAATAGCATGTACTGGATTGGCGAGGGTCACCACGCGCAAGCTGGCAAATATTGCCACCGCTGCCAGCGCATAAAACCCTGCCAATTCAGGACTATTTAAGATATTCATCATGGTAGCAAGCTCCTTAGATCAATCGGTGCAGCTTCATTTTGTGCCGCGCCTTTTGGTTTATCTGCTACCGCCATACCCGTCACGCGATAATAGTTATAATCGGGATATTTACCCGGTCCTGAAATCAGCAAATGCTCTTTTTCATAAACCAAGTCTTGACGGACATATTCGCCCATCTCAAAGTCTGGGGTCATCTGAATCGCGGTCGTCGGACACGCCTCTTCACACAATCCACAAAAGATACAGCGTGAAAAGTTGATGCGAAAAAACTCTGGATACCAGCGTCCATCTTCACGTTCTGCTTTTTGCAGTGAGATACAGCCGACCGGACATGCCACAGCACATAGGTTACAAGCGACGCAGCGCTCATCACCATCAGGGTCACGAGACAAGATGATACGTCCGCGAAAGCGCGGCGGTACTGGTACCGGCACTTCTGGATAAAGAATAGTGTCGCGTGGCCTGATTGCATGACTATTGACCATCCACATACTGCGGACAATGGTAAACATACCAATGACGGTCTTTTTTATAGTAGTAAACATGGGATTATTATCCTTATCAGCTTTACCCTAGTTCATCAGTGATGGCTAGTAATGGCTACTAGTAATGACTATAACGTTGGGGAAAAAATCAAAATGACTGCAGCAGTAACCAACAGATTAATCAAGGTTACCGGCAGGCAGACTTTCCAGCCAAAGTTCATCACCTGATCATAGCGCGGACGCATGAGTGAGCCTCGAGCCAAAATAAACATGGTCATAAAGAATAGTGTCTTAATCATGAACCAAAAAGCTGGTGGAATAAACGGAATATCTAAATTAAACGGCGCAAGCCAACCACCGAAGAACAAACAAGTCATCAACGCAGAAATCAGTACGACGTTGACATATTCACCGATAAAAAACATACCAAACTTCATGCCAGAATATTCGACATGATAACCTTCGGCCAATTCTTGCTCGGCTTCTGGCTGATCAAATGGATGTCTATGGGTAACAGCAACACCAGCAACGACAAAGGTTAAAAAGCCAAAGAATTGCGGAATGATATACCAGCCGTCAATTTGCGATTCAACGATTTCGCGTAGGTTGAATGAACCTGTTAAGGCAACCACACCCATCAATGATAAGCCTAAAAACACTTCATAACTGATGGTTTGCGCCGCAGAACGTAAGCCGCCAAGTAAAGAGAACTTATTGGCCGATGCCCAGCCACCGAACATCACCGCATAGACAGCAATACCTGCCATAGCAAAGAAGAACAAAATACCGATATCCCAATCAGCAACTCCAAGAGATGGCGAGATAGGAATAATGGCAAAAGAGGCCAAAGCAGTAAACATGGCAACCGCAGGCGCCAAGGTAAACATAAACTTATCGGTAAAGTTTGGCGTCCAATCTTCTTTAAAGAAGATTTTGAGCATATCAGCAACCAGCTGCAACGAGCCAAACGGACCAACACGGTTAGGACCATAACGGTCTTGCCAGAGTGCTAGCATGCGGCGCTCATAAATAATCATCATTGCCGCGACAATGACGACCACCAAAAAGATGACCAGCGATTGCACGACCATAAAGAGTATCGACCAGGTATCAAAGGTCATCATACCAGCCAAAAAGCTTGGCACATCAGGGATAATACGGGTAACTTGCATATTACACCTCCTGTGTGGTGGTCGGCGCGCTGCTTACTTGTGTTGCGCGGTTATTGGTATTGGCGGTTAAATTACTATCAGTCGCCATGCTGCCCATCATCGTCACCGGCGCATCAACTTTACGTACCGATGCTGGCATTGACGGATGGATGATATCCACCTGCCCAACCGGATAGCCGATACAACCTTCTGCTAAGTAACCAACCAGCTCAACGGGTAAGGTGATTTGCTGTTTATCAATCTCAATCGCCAGATAATCACCCGCTGCAAGACCCCAGTCTTTTGCATCGTCAATACCGACGCGCCATGTGGCTAGCGGTAATTGCTCAGCAACCACTGGGCTACGTGATGCCATCATAGAGCTGGCATAAAGGTTATAAATCGGTACCAGTTTTGCTTGTCCTTGCTGCATATCCGTGGTCGTCACCGAAGTAACTTCTGGGGCAACATATTGACGCGTGGCTAAGCGCTCTAATTGATCAAACAGACGGACGCCTGGATCACCATTTTTGAGGCTACCACCGACTTTATCTTGGTATTTATTCCATGCTTGCGGTGAGTTCCAACCTGCCGCATTGGCAAAAGGAATCATCGAGCTTGGCGTTTGCTTACCGCTATAGCCTTCCATTGAGAAGGTTAAACCGGTATCCAAATCTTTTGGCTGCATCGGCTCATGCACAGATACCGGCGCACGCATAGAAGTACGACCTGAGTAGCGACGCGGCTGACGGGCAATTTTTAGACCGGTCATACGGTAATCGGCATCAGGAGCAGCGCCCTTAATACCAGCAAGTTTAGGATGAGTGGCAACCAATGCATTGATGACGTCATCAAGCTGTGTCCAGTCGACATCGCGACCTTCTAAGCTGCTATGAACAGCATGTAACCAGCGCCAGCCTTCTTTGATACTGCTCATTGGATGATAATATTCGTTATCATAAACTTGGAAGAAGCGCTGCGCACGACCTTCAGCAGAGATAAGCGTACCGTCCGCTTCCGCAAAACTAGCAGCTGGTAAGACGATATCGACATCTTTATGCCAATCAAGGAGCTGATGGTCAAGGGCGATGACGGTTTTATCGGTCAATAACTGGGTTAATTTGTGCGCATCAATGGCATCGGTTAACTGATTTTCAGCAACGATGACCACATCAAAATCAGTGGCTAATAATTCTTCGACTGATTGACCGCCAAGCATACAAACACCAATGCTATTGGCATCAGGAACCGCTAAATAAATACCGGCTTGCGCATGGTATTGTTTATTAACTTCTTTTAGCTCAAGCTTGGTTGCCGGTTTACGTTCGACGTCGTCTTGCGCTTCTGTATCAACACCGGTTTCAGGTTTGTTCGGCTTAGCAGATAAGTCTTTGTCTTCGCTTTGCTGCGGGGTTGCTGCTTGGGCTGCAACCTGCTCATCACGAAGCTGTTTATCACGAACTAGAGCGTTATGCGCCTCAACCTGCTGCTGCTCAGTCGCTTTAATCGCTGCACGTTTTTGGCTCAATGCTTGAGTGATTTGTGCTGCTGCTTCTATCAAAGCAGTCGATGATAAGCTGCTACCAGAGACTACTAACGGCTTATCGGCTTGAATCAAGTCATAAGCAATTTGCTGTGCCAATGCTTGCATAGCATCAACATTAGCATCGTCATCACTATCTGACGTTGGTTCTGCTATTTCTGCTAAATCATCAGCAAAATCAGCAATCGCATCGGCGACTTTAAAGCCAAGCTTAGTAATATCTTCAGGTGTCGCAACAACACTGACTTTACTGATATCTTCTAGCTTAGTTTGGATAACATCGATAACATATACCGGGCTTTGTACACCTTGACCAATACGTTTGACTGGCTCGGCCAACCACGATTGCGTTTTGGTCGCAGCAGCCATTTTAATGGCTTCATTTTTTGCTGCTTGACGAATCGACAGCGCCACACGTGATGAGGTTTGAGTAATATCTTCACCTAGCACCAATACCGCATCGTGGCTTTCAATATCCGTCATACCCGGGTTATAAACTCCCTCAGTACTCAATACTTCAATACATTTATTGACCAGTGCTTGCTGCTGATGATTAAGGCCGGTTGAAAAGTTATCAAAGCCAACCATATTTTTTAGCGCAAAGTTGGTCTCAAGGCTGGCACGTGGTGAGCCAATACCTATGACTTTTTTATCTTTGATACGTTTGATGGTTTCGTCTAACGCATAGTCGATATTAATTTTAACGTGCTTATCATTGATACGTTCGAGCGCTTGCGTTGGACGGTCTTCGCGATTGACATAACCGTAACCAAAGCGACCGCGGTCACATAAGAAGTAACGGTTTACTTCACCGTTATAGCGGTTTTCAATACGGCGTAATTCACCATAACGCTCGCCCGGAGAGATATTACAACCGGCTGAGCAACCATGACAGATGCTTGGCGCATACTGCATATCCCATTTACGGTTATAGCGCTCAGAGTGGGTTTTATCGGTAAAGACACCGGTTGGGCACACTTCGGTTAAGTTACCAGAGAATTCACTTTCGAACTGACCGTCTTTATCACGACCAAAATAAACGCGCTCATTTGAGCCATAAACGCCCAAATCTTCGCCGCCCGCATAGTCTTTATAAAAACGGACGCAGCGATAGCAAGCGATACAGCGGTTCATCTCATGAGCGATAAACGGCCCAAGCTCTTGATTATGATGGGTGCGCTTAGTAAAGCGATAGCGACGACGGCTATGACCTGACATATAGGTCATGTCTTGCAAATGACAATGTCCGCCTTCTTCACAAGTTGGACAGTCATGCGGATGGTTGATCATCAACAGCTCAACCATCGACTTACGAAAGGCTTTGGCTTCATCATCGGTGACCGAGATGTACATATCATCGCCCGGAGCGACCATACATGACATCACCAGGCGACCGCGACCCGCTTCCATATCTTCTTTAGACTGATATTGCTTAACCGCACACTGACGGCAAGAGCCGACTGAACCTAAGGCGGGGTGATAACAAAAATACGGCACATCAATGCCGAGTGATAAACATGCTTGCAGCAAGTTATCTGCGCTATCTACTTCGACAGTGGTTCCATCAATATGTATGACTGCCATGCCGCTCTCCTTATTTCACTTCTGGCTGTTGATTGGCTGCAGCCTCAATGACATCTTCACCAACCGCCTGCGCAATTTTTTGATCAAACTCAGGACGGAAATATTTAATTGCACTCATCAGTGGTTCCATCGCACCCGGCGCATGGGCACAGAAGGTTTTACCGATCCATAAATCACGGGTTAAGCCTTCTAACTTCTCAACGTCACCGATTTGACCTTGACCATCATTGATAGCGGTCAATATTTTTACGCCCCACGGTAAACCATCACGGCACGGTGTACACCAACCACACGATTCGTTGGAAGAAAATCTCAAGGTTGCGCAGTAATGGCACCATATCTTGTTCTCCATCGACGACCATGATTAGCCCTGTACCCATACGGCTACCGGCTTTTTGAATGGTGTCAAAATCGACGACGGTATCTAGATGGTCAGCGGTTAAAAAGTCGGTTGATGCGCCGCCCGTAGCCAAGCCTTAAGCTTTTTACCTTCCTGCATACCGCCAGCAAAATCTTCGATAATTTCGCGCGCCGTATAACCAAATGGTAGCTCCCATAGACCGGGATCATTGACCAAACCTGAACAACCAAATAGCTTGGTACCTGGAGTTTCGACCACGCCTTTGGCTTTTGGTAGATCTTGATACCATTTACTACCGTGCAAAATAATCGCTGAAACGTTATGTAGAGTTTCAACGTTATTAACGACGGTTGGACGTCCCCATGCACCTGCCACCTGCGGAAACGGTGGTTTGGTACGCGGATTGGCACGGCGACCTTCTAGGCAATTAATCAAAGCGGTTTCTTCACCGCAAATATAACGACCAGCGCCGGTATGGACGTGCAAATCAAAGCTAAAGTCAGACCCTAAGATATTGTCGCCGACCAAATTATTGGCACGCAACTCTTCAAGCGCAGCCGTTAGACGCTCTGCTGCTAAGATATACTCGCCGCGAATAAAGATATAACCAGCCGTTGCACCAATCGCGTAGGCAGAAATCAGCATACCTTCGATAAGCTGTAGCGGTAGACGCTCCATCAAGAGACGGTCTTTAAAAGTGCCCGGCTCCATCTCATCGGCATTACAAACCAGATAACGTGGACCGCCATCGGGTGGTGCCATCAGCGACCATTTAATACCGGCTGGGAAACCTGCACCGCCACGACCTTTGACCACTGCTTCTTTAATGGCATTTAAAGTGTCGGCTGGTGATTGGTTTAAAGCCATCTTTAAGGCTTCAAAACCACGTAGCGATTCATAAGTGGCTAAATCCAATACCGCATCGTGATGGGCGAGGCGCCATGTTAATGGTTTGGTTTCACTGGTAGCGGTCGCTTTATCGCCATAAACAGGAATGCGCTGGTCATTTAATTGGCTTGGCGCTTTGCCTTGACCGCGACGAGCAATCTGCTCTGAAATCGTTAAACTCATGCGTATAGCTCCAACAATTGGGCGACTTCGGTGGGCTGCACAGGACCATAGGTGTCTTCATTAATTAAGACAGCAGGACCTTTATCGCAGTTACCCAAACAGCAAATCGGCAATAGCGTAAAGCGGTTATCAGCGGTAGTCTGACCATAGTCGATGCCCAGCTGCGCTTTTAATTCAGCGGCCAGCGCTTCGTAACCGGTTAGATAACAAGCGACCGAATCACAAATAAGGATGACATTGCGACCGACTGGCTGACGATAGATACGGTTAAAGAAGGTTGCCACCCCATCCATATCGGTCACAGGAATATTTAGAATATTAGCGATAGCATTAACTTGTGCATCATCGACCCAGCCATTACGCTTTTGCACGATTTTTAGCGCATCTAAAGACGCTGCCCGTGGATGGGGATAATGATGCATAAACTCATGGATAGCCGCAATTTCTTCAGCGGTTAAGATACTTGCCACATCTACTTTTGGCATTTTATCGGAAACAATTCTCATAATCTTTTTCTTTCCTCACTCAGCCCACTGTTAAGGTTGCGCGCATAGCGCAATGACAGCGTTTTGGTGTGCCAGTTTGGCGATAACATGTTAATGAACGTGTCTTACTTTTAATACTTAACTTCTAATATTTGACATTAATAGCATTTAGCATTGATAAAAGATGATGATAAATGCATTAAGGCTAATATCTAGCGGTCACAATCGGCCATCACAATATCAATCGATGCCAAATACATAATGGCATCGGATACCAATGAGCCATTAATCACCGATGGCATCTGCTGCAGGTGCGCAAATGTCGGCGTACGAATACGAGTACGATAGCTCATCGTCGCTTTATCGGAGGTGATGTAATAACTGTTTAGACCTTTGGTGGCTTCAACAATCGTGGTGCACTCACCCGCTGGCATCACAGGACCCCAAGAAACGGAGATAAAGTGGTTAATCAAGGTTTCGATATCATTCAAGGTACGGTCTTTTGGCGGTGGTACTGCCAACGGATGATCCGCCTTATAAGGACCTTGCGGCATATTATCCATACATTGACGGATGATGCGTAGCGACTGGCGCATCTCTTCGACTTTTACCATACAGCGATCATAAGCATCGCCGTTATAGCCGACTGGGACTTCAAAGTCGTAATTCTCGTAGCCCATGTAAGGGCGTGCTTTACGCAAATCAAAGTCCAAACCTGTCGCACGTAAACCTGCGCCAGTCACGCCCCATGCCAATGCTTGCTTGGTATTATATTGCGCAACGCCTTGGGTACGACCTTTAAGCACACTGTTTTGCAGCGCTGCTTTGACATACTCATCCAGACGTTTTGGCATCCATTCTAGGAACTCGCGAACCAAACGCTGCCAGCCGCGCGGTAAATCATGCGCTGTACCGCCGATACGGAACCACGCTGGATGCATACGGTAACCGGTAACGGCTTCGATAACGTCATAGGCTTTTTGGCGGTCGGTAAACATATAGAATACTGGCGTCATACCGCCCGCATCCTGAATAAAGGTACCGACGAACAGCAAGTTATTGGTAATACGGAAAAACTCACTCATCATCACGCGGATGGTTTCAGCGCGCGGTGGAATAGTAATACCGGCAAGCTTTTCAACCGACATGATATACGGTAACTCATTCATCACACCACCGAGATAGTCGATACGGTCGGTATAAGGAATAAATGAGTGCCACGTTTGACGCTCAGCCATTTTTTCGGCGCCGCGATGGTGATAGCCAATATCGGGAATACAATCGACGACTTCTTCGCCATCAAGCTGAAGTACCAAACGGAAAGCACCGTGAGCCGATGGATGGTTAGGACCGATGTTCAAGAACATAAAGTCTTCATCACGACCCGAGCGTTTCATGCCCCACTCTTCAGGGACAAAGCGCAGGTTTTCTTGCTCGTATTGTTGTTTGGCGGTATTCAAGAAATACGGGGTAAATTCAGTCGCCCGCGCATGATATTCTTTGCGCAGTGGATGACCTTCCCAATATTTTGGCAATAAGATACGGGTTAAATGCGGATGACCTGTAAAGACAATACCAAACATATCCCACACTTCACGCTCATACCAGTTGGCATTTGGCCAAATCTTGGTCGCGCTCGGTACATTAATATCGTCTTCGCTTAGCGCGACTTTGATACGCACATCGCTATTGCGCTCAAGCGACATCAAATGATAAAACACCGTAAAATCGCTGTCAGGCAACCCTTGGCGATGTTGACGCAAGCGCTCATCTATCGCTGATAAGTCAAAGAGCATGACATAAGGTTTTGGCAATTTACGCAGGTATAATAGAACGTCTAATAAGTCGGCACGCGCAACCCACACCGTTGGAATCTCATCCACCGTGTGCTGTACGACAAACTTACCGGCATACTTCTGCTCAAGCTCGGTGATAACCGCTGGGACAGGCTTAATCTTAGGATCTATGTTTTCGACTACCGTGACCATGAATGATGTATTCCTTCATTAATCATAATTAAGCTATGTTGAACACAACTGAACTATGTTGATCATAACTGAACTACGATGAATATATGCGTACTGAGCATTTTTACGGATTATGAATGATTGAGCCAAACAAGCACATAAAATACCTTATGCTTAAATATTGCTTTTTCACATACAGTTTGGCTACATGCTTGCTGATTAAATACTATCTGGGCTACGCAAGTTTTTCACAGCGATACGGTCCGCTTGCTTACGGTCACGCTCAGGCGTCATTTGTGGCTGATAGATACCCTGCTCATTGACATGAATACCCAGCGGACGACGCTCTTTGGTAATCGACTCTTGCAGCAGCATCAAGCCTTGAATCAAAGCTTCTGGACGCGGCGGACAACCGGGGACATAGACATCGACAGGTATGATTTTATCCACGCCTTGCACCACTGAGTAGATGTCATACATACCGCCCGAGTTGGCACAAGCACCCATTGAGATGACCCATTTTGGCTCAAGCATTTGCTCATATAGACGCTGAATAACCGGTGCCATTTTTACAAAGCAAGTACCAGCAACAATCATCACGTCCGCCTGACGGGGCGAGGCGCGAATAACTTCGGCACCAAAGCGTGATAAATCGTGAACCGCAGTTAAGGTAGTTGCATATTCGACATAACAGCATGAGGTACCAAAGTTAAATGGCCACAGTGAGTGCTTGCGCCCCCAGTTTGCTGTTGAATGGACAAGGTCTTCGAGACGACCCATAAAGACGTTTTTATTGACTTCGTCTTCGAGCGGGTCATTGACCGTTTGACTAGTCTGTGCAGGATAGGTATCTGCATCAGGGTTGGCTTTTGTTAATGTGTATTTCATAACATACAACCTTTATTTTAAGCGCCATGCGGCAATCAGATTGCCACTACGAGCGCCATAACTTCTATTATGAATAAATTAATCATGCTGACATGCGGGAATAAGGCTAAAGCAATCTAGCTATAAGCAATTAGCGTTCGACCTTATCGGGCTGCGCAGAGGTGGCAAAATCCACGGAGGTAATATTACCTGTGGTATTAATATGATCGATATTCTGCAAATGACGACGATTGGTCTCAATGTTGTTCGAGACATTAATTTGCCCTGAAGATTGCGCCGGTATTTTACCCGTCGGATCAACCATCAGCTCATCAACGCCATCAAATTTGGTGATGTCTGCCAAATTGAAACCTGCCGGAGCCGCATGTAAGCGAGGTTGCTTACGGCGTTTATCCGCCGGTGCCCAGTTCATCGCACCCAGACTGAGCTCGTATACCAAGCCAATAATCAAGATGGTGATAAATATCGCGGCAGCGACAAAGCCAAGCCAGCCAGCCTCACGAACGGAAACCGCATAGGCATATAGATACAGCGCTTCTAAATCAAAAATAACGAAGAAGATGGCCACCAAATAGAATTTAGCAGACAAACGAATGCGGGCGTTGCCAGCTCCGACAACACCCGCTTCAAATACCTCTTCTTTTTGTGAGCCCTGAGAGCGACCGCCAAGTAAGCGCGGAACGACCAGCATAAATACAACTAGCCCAATGGCGGCTAAAATAAAAGCGATTGCTGACCAATTAAAAGCAGACATGATAATACGTGCTCCTCACCCAATCGAGTGTCAAGCGCACCGCAAATACTCACAAATAATGGTGGTAATGGCGACAGGCGTAACGCAGACGAAAACACAAAGTAACTGTCATTGAGTCACTTTATTTGAGTAAATTTGTTTAAATAACTCAGTGATTATATAAATCAATGACTATTATAGCTACTGTGCTGGTAATAACCAATTATCAAGCTTATTGACGACGATGTCAGACGTGACCAACTGTAGATGTTCCGCTCTGTACACGGATAAAAAGGCTGGTCGCCCAACGTATCTTGTAACAACGTAAGATCAACGTATTAAATCAATATCATATCCGGTGTTTACTTAATTGATTTAATAGCTCATTACACGTGGTCAACAATGACGTGACAACTGGCATAAATTATTTACGTACTATACGCATATCGGCAATCAAAAGCTAGTTTTTAACTGCATTGAACGGTCATTTTCTCTGCAAAAAAAATATGTTTTTTTTACTACGACCTATGATATAGACGTTACCTTATATTAAGCCCAAATCCATATTTCTAAAAAGGCGCTGGTATATATAGTGTAAGTTACGCAATCCAAACGCTTTTTTACTCGGCACGCATCCTTCAACTCCTCACCCAAAGATAGGGTTTTTGCTTTATAATGACCCACCGAATTCCATGGCCCTATCGGCAGCTTTTTTAATGACGGCACTTATGGTTAATTGTCACAAAATATTAACTGCTCTGTGCTTAATTAACAGACGGATTGAATAATCCTATCGACGCCATGTTTTGATATCAAGATGAGGCAACAAGCTATAATGCTATGTTGTCATGTTGCACTAGCAATTTGCTTAATGCGTGCGATATTGATTGAACTTAGCGGCTGTTAATATCGAAGCTCGCCCCCTTTTGCTTACTTTTTTTGCTTTTGTCTTACAGGTCACCTTATGAGTCAACTTAATCCCAAACAACAAGAAGCGATGCTCTACGTATCTGGTCCATTGCTCGTGCTAGCAGGTGCTGGCTCCGGTAAGACATCGGTGATTACCCGTAAAATTGCCTATCTAATCGAAGAATGCAACATGCCAGCCGAGCGCATTACGGCGGTGACCTTTACCAATAAAGCGGCGCGGGAGATGAAAGCCCGGGTCAGTAAATTGCTGCCGAGTGAAAAAACCCGCGGGCTGACAGTGTCTACCTTTCACCAGTTCGGGCTACAGTTTTTACGTTATGAGCTAATCCATACGCCATTGAAAGGTAACTTTTCCATCATGGACAGCGACGACAGCAAACGTCTGTTGATGGAGCTGATGATGCGTGACAACTTAAGCGGCGCGGAAAGTCGTGAGCTGGTAGGCAAAGCGATAAAAATGATTTCTGATTGGAAAAACGATCTGATTGAGCCGGACAAGGCAATGGAAACTTTGGACGATCCAGAAGATATGATTTTTGCCACCCTTTATGCTTTATATGAGCGCAATCTGCGTGCTTATAATGCCGTTGATTTTGACGATTTGATTGTCTTGCCGACCAAAATATTACGTGAAAATAGAGAGCTGCGTGATAAATGGCAAAACCGTATTCGTTACTTGCTGGTCGATGAGTATCAAGATACCAATACCGCCCAGTATGAGATGATTAAATATCTGGTCGGACCGCAAGGACGCTTTACCGTTGTTGGTGATGACGACCAATCTATCTATGCGTGGCGCGGTGCTAAACCTGAAAACATGGGATTACTGAAAGAAGACTTTCCAAAATTAAAAATAGTCATGCTTGAGCAAAACTATCGTTCAACCACGCGTATCTTGACCTCTGCCAACGCCGTTATTACCAATAACGAGCATTTATTTGAAAAGAAACTCTGGTCAGATAAAGGTCAAGGCGAAAAAATTCGTATTATTAATTGTCGTAATGATGATGATGAATCCGAGCGCGTGGCAAAAGAGATTGTCACGCATAAATTGCGTTTCGGTAATGAATGGGAGCAATACGCCGTTCTTTATCGCAGTAACTTTCAGGCGCGCATGCTAGAGGCACAACTTCGTCAGTTGCAAGTGCCTTATAAGTTATCAGGTGGTCAGTCGTTCTTTGCCCGTAGTGAAATCAAAGACATCATGGGTTATTTGCGTTTGATTCTTAACCCAGAAGATGACAGCGCATTTTTACGGATTATCAATACGCCGAAGCGCGGGATGGGACCGGCAACCCTTGAAAAGCTTGGTTTATTTTCACAAGAACATAGCATATCATTATTGGCGTCTTGTACCCACGCCGGTCTTGCTCACGTCTTGCCGTCTAAGGCTTATGGGACATTGAAGGAGTTTGGCGATTTTATTGGCCACTATACCCGTGAGCTCGATCAGCATCCCGACCCCGTGCCAATCGTGCGTCAAATGATTGATGAAACCGGTTATATCGACTTTGTCCGTAGCGATTCTAAAACGCCACAACAAGAAAAAAATCGTATCGATAATATCGACATGCTATATACCAGTATTCAATCGCTGATAAATCGCGCCGAAGAAGATGAAGACCGCACCATTGATACCATCATTCGTAAGCTGGTCTTGCTTGATATGCTCGAGCAGCAGCAAGAAGAAGAAAATACCAATAAAGTCAACCTCATGACCTTACATGCGGCAAAAGGTTTGGAGTTTGATTTTGTTTATATCATGGGGCTTGAGGAAGAGATGCTACCGCACCGCAACTCTATCCTAAGCGAGACGGTCGAAGAAGAGCGCCGCTTGATGTATGTAGGCATTACCCGCGCCCGTCGTGAGCTGACATTGACACTTGCCACCCAGCGCCGCGCAGGCGGGCAAATGCGCGTGACGTCTGAATCACGCTTTTTAGATGAATTGCCAGAAGATCATATCGACTGGCCAGCCAAAGCGAAAAAGAAAAAGGCCAGCAAAGACCCTGAAAAAGTTGCTGATGAATACTTGGCCAATATTCGTGCTTTATTAGGTAATCGCTAAGTTTGATAGCTAAAATTGGCTGATAAATACTGCTAATCTATTAAATATAAAGCCGATACTTTAATTATTATTAATACCTTTTAAAAACTTGGAACTTTTATGCCCACCTCGACGCCGAATGCTGAACGCCCATCGACACGACAGGGAGACTACAATCCGGCGGAATCTAACAGCGAATATAAACTGCTGTATTTGCAAGAGTTGGTCGCGGATAAAGCCTATGAGGCCATTACCGAGTTTTTAGCCAAGCAATCAGAATATGAGATTGCCAGCTTATTAGAATCATTTCCTAGCCAAAATCGCTTATTGATTTGGGCACAAGTACCAGAAGATATCAAAGGCGAAGTGCTTGCAGAGCTGGAGTTTGATACCCGCCAGCCGCTGTTAGAAAACATCTCTTCAAAAGAGATATCGCTTTTTACCCAAGACCTTGATGCGCAAGATATCTCCGAGATTCTAGACACCGTTACCGAAAGTGTGCGCACCTCGGTGATGGCAACTCTAGATGAAGATATTCGCATTCAGGTCAATAAGCTCGATACCTATGCCGACTGGGAAGTTGGTAGTTATATGGATCCTGATCTTATTCAGATTAGAGACGATATTACGCTAGCGGAAGTACAAAACTGGCTGCGAGAAAATGACGACCTGCTCGATGACGAGAGCCAAGAGCTATTGGTCGTCGACCAAAGCCAGCAATTACTCGGGCTGCTCAGTTTGGTCGATTTGATTAAACATGACCAACGTACCCTAGTATCGGCATTAATTGATGCGGCCATTACCATCAATGACCGCTTAGACATTCAAGATGCGGCAGCGATTTTCCGTTCAGAAGACATTCGCTTTGCCCCGGTGATTAACAGTCACGGCGAGCTGGTCGGCCAGTTAAATGGCGAAGATATCATGGAGATTATCCAAGATGATGTCGACAGCACCATGAAAAACCTTGCCGGTGTCAGCCAAGACGAAGAGCTGTTTGCGCCTATTTTGACCAGTGCTAAAAGCCGTAGTATTTGGCTTGGTATTAATTTATGCACCGCGCTATTGGCCGCCGCAGTGATTGGCCAGTTTGAAGCCGTACTGGCAAAGGTCGTGGCGCTGGCAATATTAATGCCCGTGGTTGCCAGTATGGGCGGTATTGCAGGCTCGCAAACGCTTACCGTCGTCATTCGTGGTATGGCGATGGGTCAAATCGGTGGCTCAAACCGCTTATGGTTATTGAATAAAGAGCTGTGGGTTGGGGCGATAAACGGTATCATATGGGCGATAATCATGGCGTTTATTGCCCAATTGTGGTTTCATGACATTAAAATCAGCGCTGTCATTGGGCTTGCTATCGCGATTAATATGACCGCCGCCAACGTTTCAGGCATTAGTATTCCGCTGATGCTTAAACGTATGAATATCGACCCTGCGCTATCCGCCTCGGTTATCTTAACCACCGTGACCGATATTGTCGGCTTTATGTCGTTTTTGGGCTTGGCGAGCGTGTTGATTCTTTAGTCAATCGCCTATGAAAACCTGAAAACTAAAAGTTAAAAATCAGCAGCTATTTATAAAAATAGTTGTTGTTAAACATTTAAAACCTAACAGTTAAAAATGTGATTCATTCTGTTTATAAAACCATTACATCGTTAAGTGAGTGCGTTATGCAAGCTGTACAAGTTAAAGTATTAAACCCTAAAATTACTGAAGATAAAGCGTTCTCGCTACCGACACGTGCCACCGATGGCAGCGCAGGTATCGACTTGCGTGCTTGCATTGACGAGCCATTGACGATTAAAGCCGGTGCCACGCATTTGATTGGTACCGGACTTGCGGTTTATATTCAAGACCCTAATTTTGCGGGTATGATTTTACCGCGCTCTGGTCTCGGTCATAAGCATGGTATCGTCTTGGGTAATTTGGTCGGCTTGATTGATGCCGATTATCAAGGTGAGCTGATGGTCAGTATTTGGAATCGCAGCAATGAAGATTTTGTGCTAAATCCTGCCGAGCGTATGGCGCAATATGTGGTTGTACCGGTTGCTCGTCCTGAGTTTGAAGTGGTGGCAGAATTTAGTGATACCAGCGCACGCGGTGCGGGTGGTTTTGGCCACTCTGGTCGTCAGTAGTCCGTACTGATTTACCATTTTAATTGTTGATCATGACGACAATCTAAAAATCATACTAATTTAACAATCATGATAACTTAACAATCACGACAATAAGGAGAGTAAGCGATGCCGTCTTTTGCTGCGCAGCAATCCTTATTTCGTGCTTATGATATTCGTGGTTCGCGCCAGCAGTTTACCAATGACTTTATTCAAGCATTGGGGCACGCTTTTGCTCATCTTTATCAACTTCAGCAAAATACTGATAGTAAAAAACATAGCGCAAAAAATAGCGAAAGAAACAGTGGAAACAATTGCCAAAGCACTAATGAAAAAACCATTGTCGTGATTGGTTATGATGTGCGCCGTGATAGCGATACCATTGCGCAGGCACTTGCTCATATTTTGTCTCAGCAAGGTATACAAGTCATTCAACTTGGCTTAGTGACCACGCCCATGATGATTTTTTGGGCGGAGCAATATCAGGGACATGGCATTATTGTCACTGCCAGCCACTCTGCTAAAGATATTTTAGGGGTGAAATGGCTCGTCAATCATATCTCGCCTAGCAGTGCAGACATTCAAGCGCTATATCATCAACTGGGTATTGATAATGCGCAAAACCCGTCTTTAAGCAGCATTGCTAAGCCCATTTATCATAAACAACAGCATTTGCCTGTTAATCAAGTCGCAAGCGCTTATAGCGACGCCATTACGCAAGTCTTTAAGCAAATTTATCAACATAATAATCAGCTTCTTAACCAAACTGCAGAAGATAGCCAACTACCCTCCTCCAAACTTGATTTGATGGTGGTGATTGATTGTATGCATGGCGCCACCAGCAATATTGCTAAGCCTTTATTTACGCATTTTTGCCAAAGTGTCATCATGCTTAATGATACGCCAGACGGTGACTTTCCCGCCGGCAATCCGGATCCTACTGAGCCGCAGCGTCTTAAGCAGTTGCAGCAAAGCGTGCTTTTGCATCAAGCAGATATAGGTATCGCCTTTGATGGTGATGGCGATCGATTAATGGTGGTTGATAATCGGGGCAAGGTCGTCACACCTGACCATCTGCTTTATCTGTTGGCAACGGTAGCTGTCAATCAGCGCCCTCAGCCTTTAAATGAGTCATTATCAAACGCTCAAGTGCTCTTTGATATTAAATGCTGTCATCATTTACCAAAGCTCATTACTGAACTTGGCGCAACGGCTGTGATTAGTAAAACAGGTAGCAGCCTGATGCGGCAACAAATACAGAATTCTGGCGGTCAAATTATCTTTGCCGGTGAATTATCTGGGCATTTTATTTTTAATGATAGCTACTTTATTCTTTATGATGATGCCATGTATGCTGCATTAAGACTGCTCCATTGGTTAGCTAAACCACAGTCTACTAAGCCGAATTGTGCGAGAAACTTAGCCGATATTATTGATGCTTTACCCGTTATCGTCAGTACAGCTGACCATTATTTACCGCTACCAGAAACCGCTCTTACCGACTGTTCCATCGTGCAGCAACTGGCAAGATTCTGTCAGTATTTACAGCAATTGGTTCATGCGACATCAACTGCTTTTATTACCCAACCTGACCCACAAGCAATCATTAGCTGTGCGCCATCAATTTGTACTTGTTCAGCTAAAAGCCAATATATGACTTTAGAGCAGGCGCAAAAATTATTACCAGTGGGCACCAAGCTCAGCTGTATCGATGGGGTACGTTTGGATTTCGCACGCGGGTTTGGCGTATTACGTCAATCAAATACCAGTCAAAATCTGACCGTGCGCTTCGCTGGTGATAGCATCGCCGATCTTACCGATATTCAAACGAGATTCGCCGCTTTATGCCGCCCATTTAACGAGCATTTAGCCACGCAAATTTTGGCTATTGTTGCTGAATAGGTATTATTTAACTGATTTTATACCGTTTATTTTATTAGAGAACGTCTTATTAGAGAACGCCACACAGAAACAGAAACCCTCAATTAATCCACCGCTTAACCCTGTCTTTTAGGAGCTTGTCATGACGCTTAATTTGGATGAAGCCAAAATTACCGCAGAAGTATTAACCACGGCGCTGCCTTATATTCAACGCTTTGTTGATAAGCTCATTGTAGTTAAATACGGCGGCAATGCCATGACCGACCCTGCGCTTGAAAGCTCCTTTGCCCGTGATATCGTCTTATTAAAAACCGTTGGCATGCATCCTGTGGTCGTACATGGCGGTGGTCCACAAGTGGATAATCTGTTAAAAGAGCTTGGTCGTCAATCTGATCGTATAGACGGCATGCGCGTGACTGATAAAAGCACGATGGATATCGTCGAGATGGTACTCGGCGGTAGCGTCAATAAATCTATCGTTAGCTTAATCAATAAGCACGGTGGACGCGCGATTGGTCTGACGGGTAAAGACGCCAATTTAATCCTAGCTAAAAAGTTAATGATGGAAAAAATAGGTGCAGATGGTATTGCCGTGCCCGTCGATTTGGGCTTTGTCGGTGATGTGGTCAGTGTCAATAAAGACGTGATTAATATGCTGATTGCCTCTGATTTTATCCCTGTTATCGCCCCTCTTGGCGTCGATGAAGAAGGCAATACTTATAATATCAATGCCGATTTGGTCGCGGGTAAAGTTGCAGAGTTTTTGCAGGCAGAAAAGCTCATGCTCCTAACCAATATTAAAGGGGTATTGGGACGCGACGGTGAAGTCGTCACTGGATTAACGCCAAAGACAGTCGATAGCCTTATTGAAGATGGTACGATTTCAGGCGGTATGATTCCTAAGATTCAATGTGCGCTTGATGCGGTACGTAGGGGCGTAAAAAGTGCCGTTATCGTCGATGGTCGTGTGCCGCATGCGACGCTGTTGGAGATTTTTACCAATAAAGGGGTTGGTACACTTATCAGTCGTGATTTAGACTTACTTAACGAATAGCTGCAATAATTTATGAAAAAATCCCGAGCTTGGTTTACAAGCTTGGGATTTTTATTTATCAAAACTGCTTAATTTGGAATTTTCTAATAAGCGCAAAACTCTACGTTACTATGGCTACTATTGCCATACACTTTCATGTGGTGATTGCCTTTGCGCTGGGTGATATAAGAGTTTTCATTTTCATAGCGATCGCCGCTCAAACGCCCATCTGACCCTGAGACATAAGCGACACTAATTTGGTCGTCACCGACGTTACGAATCACTAATTTTTGATCAGGCAGCAACCATAAACGAAATACTTTGCCGTTTTTGAGATTGCCACTAAAATTACCGCAATAACTGTCTTTAGCAAAGGTAATTTTGGTTGACGTATCAGCAGCTTGCGCGGTGACAGTTAATAAAGGCGCTAACGCAAACGCTGCTATCAATATTAATTTTCTCATAATCTTATCCTCGTCCGTGAATATGATGAGCCAGCAAACTTAATAATAATTTATAATTTGCCAAACTGATAGCGTTTTTATGAGCACTTATTTATAAAAAAGCCGCCTCAAACTCAGCTTCATCAAAACCACATAATAGTATCGGCTGACCATTATTTTTATCTGCCAGCTGACCTTCAACTATCGGACGTTTAATCATACTGGTATTTTCTACAAGCAAATCAATGGCGCTATTTACATTAGCATCAGCGGCTTGTTTCTGCTCATCGGTGAGCTTGCGCCATGTGGTGCCGCGTTTATTTAGCACTTTATCAATACCTAGCTCATCTATCCAACGTTGAACGCTCTCTTTATCGATACCTTGCTTTTTATAATCATGAAAATCATAGCTGACGCCGAGCTCATCAAGTTTAGTAAAAGCTTTTTTCATGGTGCTACAAGATTTGATACCGTAAATAGTGATGCTCATAAAAACTCCAAATCAATTATCATTATTTTATTAATTACACTTAAGCAAATTATTATACCTAACGCGCACTATTATATCTAAGTAGACAGCTATATCTGAGCGTATCGGCATTTTCTTTATGAGGGCAAAACATCCCTAAGCGTATTCACTTTACAGATTTATCGCCTTTACGGTGAGCAAACACCCCATCATATCGTCGCAATTTTTGCCAAATTACGCTATGCTATGGCATTGTAAAATTTTACCCAATTTATCTGTAATAACCTATTCCGAGCCAACTATGAGCAACGCCGTGACAGCAGAAACTGCTAATACTACCCATACCAATAATACTTCTATCGATAACGCCCAGTATCAGCCGCAACTTATTGAAGCGGCGCAACAAGCCAAATGGGCAACTGACAAGCGTTTTGAAGTAAGTAATGAGCCAAGCGACAAACCAAGTCGCTATATGCTGTCGATGTTCCCTTATCCAAGCGGTAAGCTGCATATGGGTCACGTGCGTAACTATACTATCTCTGATGTACTGAGCCGTTATTATCGCCTAAAAGGCTATGAAGTCATGCAGCCAATGGGTTGGGATGGTTTTGGTCTGCCAGCAGAAAACGCCGCGATTGCCAATCAAACACCGCCTGCCGAATGGACGTTTGCCAATATTGACAGCATGCGCGCGCAGCTTAAATTGCTTGGTTTGTCTATTGATTGGTCACGTGAATTTGCTACTTGTAGCCCTGAGTATTATCAGTGGGAACAGTGGTTGTTTTTGCAGTTATACAAAAAAGGCTTGGTTTATAAAAAGCTTGCCACTGTTAACTGGGATCCGGTCGACAACACCGTATTAGCCAATGAGCAAGTCATCGATGGTAAAGGCTGGCGTAGTGGCGCGGCGGTCGAAAAGCGCGATATCCCAATGTATTACTTTAACATCACCGATTATGCTGATGAGCTGCTTGATGATTTAGACCAGTTAGAAGGTCACTGGCCATCTGAAGTGCTAACCATGCAACGTAACTGGATTGGTCGTAGTGCCGGTATGGAAGTCCATTTCCCTTATGAGCTGGCTGGCGAAACCAATACCTTAGATGTGTTCACGACCCGTCCTGATACTTTGATGGGTGTGACTTATGTCGCAGTCGCGGCCGAGCATCCGTTGGCACAATACGCATCTGAGCATAATGAAGCGATTGCCCAATTCTGTGCCCTTTGTAAAAAAGGTTCAGTTGCTGAAGCTGATTTGGCTAAAGCCGAAAAAATCGGTATGGATACCGGTCTTACCGTCACTCATCCACTTACTGGCGAAGAAGTGCCTGTATGGGTTGCCAACTATGTACTGATGAGCTATGGCTCAGGTGCGGTGATGGCAGTTCCTGCTCATGATGAGCGTGATTATGAGTTTGCGACCAAATATAATTTGCCGATTAAGCAAGTGATTGACATTCCTACAGGCTTTCTTGATCAAGTAGAAGAAGACGCCAAAGCGAATAATACTGAGAGCAATCGTGCTTATACCGAGCGCAATACCTTAGTCAATTCAGGCGAATTTGACGGCATGGACTTCGACCAAGCGTTTGAAGCGATGCTTGCTAAGCTTGAGCCACAATCTCTTGCAAAGAAAAAAATCCAATACCGTCTGCGTGATTGGGGTGTCTCTCGCCAGCGTTATTGGGGCTGCCCTATTCCAATGGTCAACTGTGAGCATTGCGGTACGGTGCCGGTTGAAGAGCAAGATTTGCCAGTGGTCTTGCCAACTGACGTCGTCCCTGACGGTCGGGGTAATCCACTAAAAAATATCCCAGAATTTGTCAATACCACTTGCCCTAAATGTGGCAATCCTGCTGAGCGTGAAACCGATACCTTTGATACCTTTGTAGAGTCGAGCTGGTACTATGCGCGCTTTGCCAGCCCACACGATACAACCAATATGGTCAATAAGTCTGCCGCCAATAAATGGCTACCTGTCGACCAATATATCGGTGGCGTAGAACACGCGGTTATGCATCTGCTTTATGCGCGCTTCTTCCATAAGCTCATGCGCGATGAAAACTTGGTATCAGGCGATGAACCATTCGCCAATTTGATGACTCAAGGTATGGTACTTGCCGGCACGTTCTACCGCGTGAATAGCGATGGCAGTACCACTTATTACTTCACCGAAGACATCGATATTGACTTTAACGAGCGTGGTCAGCCGATTAAAGCCATTTTAAAATCAGACGGTCAGCCAGTGACGATTGGTAAAATCGAAAAAATGTCGAAGTCAAAAAACAACGGTGTCGATCCACAAATTACCATTGATAAATATGGCGCGGATACCGTGCGCCTTTATACCTTATTTACTGCACCTGCTGACCAAACACTAGAATGGTCAGACGATGCATTAAAAGGTCCTTATAACTTTGTTAAAAAAGTTTGGCGCATTGCGACCGAGCATATGCAAGCACTGACTGCTGCAAATTTAAATCTTGATACGCTAAATAATGAAGCACTCAATACGGATAACTTAAGCAAAGAAGCGAAAGCCTTACGCCGTAAAACCCATGAAACGATTGGCAAGATTGACAGTGATTTGGGCAAACGCCTAGCACTCAATACGCCAGTTTCTAGCCTAATGGAGCTTGCTAACGAGTTAAGTAACTTTAAAGCAAACAGTGAGCAAGACCTGCAAGTCCAGCATGAAGCACTGATTGATTTATTGATTATCCTATCGGTATACGCGCCGCACATCGGTGAGCATTTGCTTGAGCAATTAGGAATGGATACCGTTACCCTAAACTATCCAGAAGTCGATGCAAGCGCTCTAGTGCAAGACATGATTACGATGGTGGTGCAGGTTAACGGTAAAATGCGCGGTAAAATGGATGTCGCGCCTAATAGCGATCCTGAGCAGCTGAAAGCGCAAGCAAAAGCGCTCGAAGGCGTGGCAAAATTCCTTACAGGCGAGATTAAAAAAGAAATCGTCGTACCAAATAAACTGGTTAATATCGTGGTTGCAGGCTAGACCTTTACAACGTTATGTTTTCAAAAACTAGGTTTTTAGACGTTGCGCTTTTGAATGCAGCGTTTTTAAACCTAGTGTTTTTAAACCCAGCATTTTTAGACATTGCGTTTTAGGTCTTCTTATCAAAATAAGGATAGCGATTATGTCGTATAAGCACCGAGCTTTGCAGGCACATCAAGCAAAATCAGACGGACAAAGCAGCATGATTCGTAAATCAGGTACCCAAAAACTGCTAACAGCGCTACTGACAGCTTTGCCAATATTTGCGGTATTGGGTGCAGGTGCCAGTCTCAGTGGTTGCGGTTTTCAGCTACGCGGCTATGATGCACCCATGCTATTTGATGTTGCTAAGACAGCGGTAATTATCGAAGACAATCGTACCTCATTTCCATTGAAACGTCCCCTAACACGGCGTCTACAATCATTGGGTGTTGAGGTTATTGATAATATGACCTTGGCTGATGTGGCCAGCAATAACCAAAAAGTGGGCGCAGAAACCATTGCAGCAATTACAGTTAATAATGTCCGTTTTAAGCGTTATGAGCTGGTTGGTGTCTTGACAGAGATTCGCTTGGTGATGTCAGCTGATGTCAGCTATCAAAGCGTAGAGAATGGCAAACCTGTGACACTGACCAACCCTATCCAAGTTGAGCGCAGCTATCAATATAATGAGGCATCGGTGAGTACCGATGATCAGCAGGGCGATCAAATTCGTGATTGGCTTTACGACAGCTTAGCGCGCCGAATTACCGATCAATATGTGGCGATTGCGCTGCCTAAGATTGCCCCTAACAGTGGCAAACCAGCTACGCAAAATGGTAAAGGTTCAGCATCTACTGCTGTTATCGTACCGCAATCTTAAGGTTGCTGTTTTTTCATTTTTAAACGTTCATGTTTTAACAATATCATTGTTAAAAAATAACCTTACTAACGTTGCCTTTATTTAAAGTGCTTTTTCATTTGAAGTACTTTTTAAAACAATGGCAGCGTTACTCCCCTATTCATAACCTTGTGTCCTTCTTCGTCTATGCAAGATACTTTTATACAAGCTTATCCAAAACTACTACAGCCCTCCGTTGCAGTAGCAGGCTTGTGGCTGGCACACGGTGATGAGCCCTTACTCAGTCAATTGCTTATCGATGCCCTGCGTCCGCATTGGCGCGCGCAGAATTACGCCATTAAACGTATCGAGCTGGTGTCAGTAAAGAGCTGGCAGGAAGTATTGTCAGAGCTTGGCAGTCAGTCTTTATTCGATGATGCTAGTGCGCTTATCGTGACGGGCAATCATAAACCTGATAAAGCGGTTATTGCCGAACTAGAACGTTTTGCCGTCGATGCACAGACAGGAGCACATAGTCATAGCTTGTTATGGCTCACGCCAAAGCAGGATAAACGCGCCCAAACCAGCAAATGGTTTGCACCATTTGCGCAATATGGTCACGTTATCGACTGCAATTTGTATAACGAGCAACAACGCCAGCAGTTATTGCAGATACAAGCCCAGCAGTTTGGCTTAACACTGTCGCAAGAAGCTTGGCAACTACTGATGTCACATACCGAGCATCATTTGCTCAGTGCTTATCAAACCTTATGGCGGCTATCGTATTTATTTGCGCCGCAATTGATGGCAGAGGTTGATAGCAGCACTAACTATAATACTAATACTGCAAAACCCTCTAACGCGTCTATGACAAATGTGGCATTAGATATTAATGACTTACAAGCGGCATTGGTCAGCGATGCGCAGTTCAGTGTATTTGATTTATCCGATGCGATGCTTGCTGGCAATAGCGCCCAAGTTGCTAAAATTATATTTCAGCTGAAAGCGACTGATGAGCCAACCACCTTGGTTTTATGGGCGATTAGTAAAGACATGCGCCAGATTATGCAATTGATGGACGGACAAGACCCGCAAGCGCTTGGCATTTGGCGTAGCAAACAAGGCTTATACCAGCAAGCATGCCGCCGCCACTCAAAAGCTCAAACTGCGACTTGGCCTGCTCTGCTTTATCGCTGTGACCAAGCCATCAAAGGTCTCGTTCGTCAGCCAGCTTGGGAGTTATTACTGCAAGCAGCGCTTGAGCTATCAGGGCGAAGGTTGTTTCAAGCACATTAAACTATCAAGCAAGCACATTAAACTATCAAGCAAGCATATACTGATTCCAATAAAAAAGCAGATAGCGGGATAGGAATGAGTTTTTTGCAGCCTCTGTCGGCGTAGGCACAGCAAGCAAAAAAAACGTATTCCTGTCCCGCGTCATAATCTAATGTATTTCTTTTATTTATTATTAACTCTACGGCGTAGCTTATTAAAGATAAAACATCACGTTTTCTTATTTAGCCCTTTTTATAGGGTTATTTTTTGTCTGTAATTTGTCGAATTATTACTACCACTATTTCTCCTCTTAACGTTTCGCAAACTAATTGCCATTCCCTTTTGTCCAGCAAGCCTCTACTATAGCTACACTTGATTTAACTGTGATTGGATTGTTGTCATGCGCAAAATGAGCAAAAAGTCTGCTATTATGAGCAAAAAGTCTGCTATTAAATGGGGCATTATTGCCCTCGTCATCATAGCTTTAGGGGCTTTGGCCTATAAAACCTTTAAACCAAAAGAAACCACACCCAACTATCTAACAGCGACCGCTGAGATTGGCGATATCGAAAATAACGTCATGGCCTCCGGTAAAGTTAAGGCGTTAAATACCGTCGATGTGGGTGCACAGGTATCGGGTGAAGTGACACGGCTGTTTGTTGAAGTCGGTGATGAAGTGCAAAAAGGCGATTTAATTGCGCAGATTGATCAGGTTACTCAAAAAAACAATCTAAGCAATGAGCAAGCGAGCCTTGAGCAAAGTGAAGCGGCATTACAAAGTGCCCGTGCCGAGTCGCTAAGCCGTCAGGCAAGCCTAAAAAGTGCGCAAGCGGATCTTGCCAGCCGTCAAGCTGAGCTGAGACAAGCACAAGCAGACTTCTCGCGCTTGCAAGGCTTACTGGCTATCGATGCGATATCGCAGCAGGATTATGATACGCAAGCAACAAAGGTTGCCACCGCTCAGGCATCGGTCGCTAATGCGCGCGCTGCTATCGAGACAGCAAAAGCCGCAATAGCGACCACCGAGGCGAATATCAATAGCCAACAGGCGGCATTACGTAAATCTCAAACCAACGTCAGCACCGCGCAGGAAGATTTAAGCTATACCACCATTCGCGCGCCAATGTCAGGGACGGTGGTATCGGTGACCACTGAGCAAGGGACGACGGTCAACGCCAACCAAACTGCACCGACCATTGTTACCTTAGCCGATTTATCGACCGTGCGTATCAATGCGCAAATCTCTGAAGCCGACGTCATTAACGTCAAAGCAGGCTTACCCGTCTATTTTAATATCATTGGTAATCCCGACCAAAAGTATGATGCGACCCTTAAAGCCATTGAACCGGCTCCTGAGAAAATCAGCGATACCAGCTCGACCGATGCCGCCATCTATTACGTCGGCTATATCGAAGTGCCCAATACCGAGCGCCGCTTTCGCATCGATATGACCGCGCAAGTGTATATCGTTATTAATCAAGCAAAAGATGCGCTACTTATCCCCTCTGCTGCCCTGCAACCTGCCGGTAAATCTAAAAAATCCAGCAAGGCTAAAAAAGAGTCACTCACTGCTAATAATACTGCCAACTATAATGCTAACGATGACTCGGCTGCAACCATGGCCATGGTGCGTGTACTTAAAGCCGACGGCGAAGTCGTCGAGCAAACCGTCAAAGTTGGTATCAATAACCGCGTCAATGCTGAAATCTTAAGCGGTCTTAATAAAGGCGATGAGGTTATATTAAGCGAAGAAGGACCGGATAGTGGTAAAGGCAGTAAAGGTGGCAGAGGCGGTCGACCGTTTTAATATTTAAAAGGTGCTAGAAAACCGCTGTAAATAAAATCGTCGCTAGCAAAACATCAGCTTTGGCTTTGATAATGACTTGAGATTTGAGATAAGCAGGATAGCAAATGAGCAACCAAGACCTAACTTCTAATGTAACTGATACGCCGTTGATGGAAGTCAAAGGACTGATTAGAGAGTTTAAAGCTGGCGAGCAGACCATTCGCGTCTTGCACGATATCAATTTGACCATCAATCAAGGCGAGATGGTCGCTATCATCGGGCAATCAGGCTCAGGCAAATCAACCCTGATGAATATCTTGGGCTGCTTAGATCAAGCAACTGCGGGCGATTATAAAATATTTGGTCAATCGGTCAGCCGCCTAGATGCAGATGAGCTGGCAAAACTGCGCCGTGAGCACTTTGGTTTTATTTTTCAGCGCTATCATCTATTAGGCGATATCAATGCCCGCGACAACGTATCTGTACCGGCTGTTTACGCAGGGATGGATGGACAAGCGCGCAGCGAGCGTGCCGAAAAACTATTGTCAGATTTAGGCTTGGCGGACAAGGTCAATAATCGCCCAAGCCAATTATCAGGCGGTCAGCAGCAGCGTGTCTCTATCGCAAGGGCGCTAATGAATGGCGGTGATATCATCTTAGCCGACGAGCCAACAGGCGCGCTAGATAGTAAATCCGGTGAAGATGTCGTACAAATCCTCAAAGATTTAAACGCGCAAGGTCATACCATTATTATGGTCACCCACGACCCTAGCCTTGCCGCCCAAGCTGAACGCGTCATTGAAATCAAAGACGGTTATATCATCGCTGACTATAAAAACGAAGACTATCAGCAAGCAGAAGCCCAGCCAGCGGCGATGATAGATAAGCACCGTAAAAGTGCCTTTAGCAGCTTTATCGACCGCTTATTTGAAGCCTTTAAAATGTCCTTACTTGCCATGCGCGCCCATAAAATGCGCACGTTATTGACGATGTTAGGGATTATCATTGGTATTGCTTCAGTGGTATCAGTAGTCGGCCTTGGCAAAGGCTCTCAAGCGCAGATATTGTCCAATATCAGCTCCTTAGGTACTAATACCATTACCGTCACCGACGGCTATCCCTACGGTGACCCTAGGCGTCAGTACAACGATGACAACCTAACCCCACAAGACGCCCAAGCGGTCGCTGACCAGCCTTATGTGGTCAGTGTCAGCCCGCAGCTCAATAGCAATATGAACGTGCGCTATCGTAATATCCAAGAAGCCGCCAGTATCAGCGGCGTCGGTAAAGATTATCTTGATGTCAGCGGTGAAAAGCTGGCACTAGGTCAAGGCTTCGATGAGCAAAGCATCTTGCGCCGTACCCAAGATATCATTATCGATGATAATGCCAATAAAACCTTTTTTCCTGACAATGCCAATCCGATTGGCGAAGTATTATTGATAGGTAGCGTCCCTGGGCGTGTGATTGGGGTTTTAGAGCCAAACGATGGTGGCTTTCGTCGCAGCGTCGATTCGCCCACGTTATATATGCCCTATACCACCATGATGTCGCGGCTGATAGGCAGTGCCTATATTGAGAGCTTTGTGGCGCTGATTGACAATAATATCTCCTCTGCTGCCGCTGAGTCTGCCATCGCTGAGCTAATGACTAGCCGTCATGGCACCGATGATTTTCGCATACGCAACTCCGACTCTATCCGTCAAACCATTGAATCTACCACAGCTGCTATGACGTTATTAATATCTTCTATCGCTATTATCTCGTTAATTGTTGGCGGGATTGGCGTCATGAATATCATGCTGGTATCAGTGACCGAGCGCACCAATGAGATTGGCGTACGTATGGCCGTCGGTGCCCGTCAAAGCGATATCATGCAGCAGTTTCTGATTGAAGCCGTTTTGGTCTGTATCTTAGGGGGCTTATTGGGTATTGGACTGGCATTTGCCATCGGTGAGCTGATTAACCGTGTCGGCGGTGATAGCTTTAAAGTTATTTACTCATCGACCTCTATTATTGCCGCCTTTGTGTGCTCAACGCTGATTGGAGTTGTATTCGGCTTCTTACCTGCTCGTAATGCTGCCAAACTAGATCCAGTAGAAGCACTTTCTCGAGATTAGAATAATTTTACGACTAACGCTAAAGGTAAACGTCAAAAAACAAAGTTGAAAACGCCCTATTAATAGGTTTTTAAAGTCTCTAAAAGCCAATTAATCCTTAAATTTAAAAAAATATGATTAATTTGCACGGATTTGCACTTTTTTTAGCATTCGGGGTTGTAATTGTCATAATTATATATATAATGTGCTCTCACGTTTAGAGATACAAATAATCTAAACGGGTAAACAAGCTTATTGTCTCTTTTGATATTGATTCATGAATAGATAAAGAAATGAAGCTTTAGGACATTGTTTTTGATGTCTGGTTTTAATAAATTTCCCTTTAAGGAAATTTATCTTGCGAAGCTAAAATTGTCATGCAATTTTTTAACGCTTCTCAGGGCCGATAGCTCAGTTGGTAGAGCAGTTGACTTTTAATCAATTGGTCCCGCGTTCGAGTCGCGGTCGGCCCACCATCTTTAGTATTACTCTTATCATGTATGCTACCCTATCCGGTAGTAGCGTAATAAGTTTAAACGTTTTAAGAAGCTTTCTTTTAGAATGCTTTACAGAATTTACGAAAATGTAAATTCTCTTGCAGAGTTAAAAAAGCAGTGCTTTTTTTATATACTCTTCAGGGCCGATAGCTCAGTTGGTAGAGCAGTTGACTTTTAATCAATTGGTCCCGCGTTCGAGTCGCGGTCGGCCCACCATATTTAGAAAAGCCCAGTCATTTAATGATTGGGCTTTTTTTTATGCTTTTTTTGGCTAAATGTTTTATTAAAGCTGTAGTTTATAGCGTAAACGTTTTAGCTTTTAACGTTTACGAAGGCTAAAACCGTCATTTTGTCGCCAAAGCAATTTATGCTTAATGGTATCTTTAATGGTCCGCCGATGTTTAGGCGCTTGGGCAATCAGCTTGTCAAAAGTGGCGGCATCAATATCCAACTCACAACCATGCGCCATCATGACATTTGACGGTTTTAAATCTTTTACCTTTTGTAGCGACTGAATATAAACTTTAGGATCATAAATGGGAAATGGCGCGACAAATTTATGGCGCAGCTTGATGATTAAATCAGCGGTATACACCTGACGGCTTGGCAGATGAAACAAAGATAAATCACGATCCGTATGCCCTGGCGTCTCAAGTACCTGCCAATCATCAAACTGGGGTATCGTATCACCATCGCCAACCGTCAAATCAGGTTGCAGATGCGCGCTATACCAAAGCCTTGTAATAGCACGCCCTTGCCGCTTGGCCACATAATGCGCTAAACCGATATCCACCAGATGCATAACTCGCCCGCCAACACCGCTATACCACTGGCTCTCTTTCGCAGCAGAGACGATCAAGCAGCCAGTTGCCGTGCGCAGTTTGTGCGCGCCGCCCGCATGATCTGGATGCATATGGGTGACGACCACTACTTTTAAATCGCTGATTGGGCGCTTAAGAGTATTTTTAATATAACCCAGCACCAGCGCCACATCAGGACGACAGCAGCCGTCTAATAGCATCAATTTATCTGGATAAACCGCGAGATAGCTACTTTGAATATACCCATCCAAGCGTACGATATGACATAAACTCATTTATCTTCCTTGACCGCTTTCCTGTCATTCCACTAGCAAACCAGTGACGTATTAATGATATGTTTTATTCACTTTATTGCTAATAAAATGAAAATTCGTCCTTTAGTATAACGCCCATCCCTTTAAAATAAATGACTTTGAGTGAACGCTTGTGACTATAGATAAGTAGTTTATATGGCTTTTATTGGGCATTTAAAGCGCGGAGATAATAAAAAACCCAGCACCTAGTTATGACTAGCGGCTGAGTTTTTTATTATTAAAAGAGCTAACTATTAAGCTAAATCATCAATTAAGCCAAGTCACGCACTTTTGGCTCCCGTTCCCACAAGCGCGATTTGGCATTTTCGATAAAGCTATCAAGTTCAGCCAGTGGCGTGACAAACGCATCTTTTTCAATCGGTAATTTACTTAAGATAAACTCATCGGTCGCCCCGCAATAAGCAATGGCTTTACAATGCGCATAGGCATCATTAAACCAATCAAGCGTGGCACTGTCTTTAGCCAGCTTCTTTGCTTGCTCGGGCATAATGATACTGACCACCGCATCAAACATCACTGACGGACCACCAGCTACGCGCTCGTCGGCTTGTATGCGAGTATCATCGTCTAAAACCACCTCTTTACTTGGTGCGACAATTTTCACACGAGCGCCCGCCGCTTTCGCCGCCTCTTCAAACTTCTTAATTTCACTGTGTTTTGAGCCTTCTGCAACTAAAATGCCAATTAAGCGACTTTTTAGGGTTTTAGGCGTCAAGCCAATCGTTTGTAATTTCTCAGAAGTCGCCATATCTTGTATCGGCGCAGCAGGCTCTGCCGCCTCTGGCAATTCCATGCCCAACGCTTTTGCAACACGCTGTGCCAAATCTTCATCAATATTCAGCAGATGGCCAAGCATACGCGTACGAACATGGGCGGTATCTACTTTACCCAGCTCAAAGGCATAGGCTGAGGCAATATGCGCTTGCTCAGTTGGCGTTTGGCTAAGGTAGAACATACGCGGCTGGCTATAATGATCAGCAAAGCTTTCAGCGCGTACGCGACCTTTGACGCCATCATCTAGCTGCTCATGGAACGACTCAAAACCTTTTTTAATACTTTCACGCGGTCTTGTTGGGTCAAGGCTTTGTGGCTCATAAAGGACGCGCGTTTTTGGCACTTGCATCTGCATATGACCGTCTTGCTGATTATTAGCAAACGGACATTTTGGCGCATTAATCGGAATTTGCGCAAAGTTTGGCGAGCCCAAACGTGACAGCTGCGTATCTAAATAACTAAACAGGCGACCTTGTAATAAAGGGTCATTACTAAAGTCGATGCCCGGTGGCAGATGCGATGGACAGAACGCCACTTGCTCCGTTTCAGCAAAGAAATTATCCGGATAACGATTTAACACCATTTTACCTACGATACGTACTGGCACCATTTCTTCTGGAATCAGCTTGGTGGCATCTAAGTGGTCAAACGGAAACTCATTGGCTTCCTCTTCAGTAAATAGCTGGACGCCAAATTCCCACTCTGGATAATCGCCATTATTAATCGATTCAAATAAATCACGGCGATTATAATCGGGATCTGCGCCAGAGATTTTAACCGCTTCATCCCAAATCAGCGACTGCACGCCAAGTACTGGTTTCCAATGGAAACGTACAAAGGTGCTCTTGCCGTCCTTATTAATAAAGCGATAGCTATGAATACCAAAGCCTTCCATCATCCCCAAGCTACGCGGCAGCGCGCGATCACTCATCAGCCAAATGACATTATGCATGGTCTCAGGGCTAAGCGAGACAAAATCCCAAAAGGTATCATGGGCAGAGGCCGCTTGCGGGAAACCACGATCCGGCTCAGGCTTAACGGCATGAACCAAATCAGGAAATTTCATCGCATCTTGAATAAAGAAAATCGGCATATTGTTACCAACGATGTCCCAGTTGCCCTCTTCAGTATAAATTTTCACCGCAAAACCACGCACATCACGCGGCGTATCTTTTGAGCCTTTATTACCAGCAACCGTAGAAAAACGGGTAAATAATGGCGTTTGCTTACCTGTTTCAGTCAAAATCTTAGCAGTGGTAAATTCTTCTAACGATTCGGTCAACTCAAAATAACCATGGGCAGCACTACCACGCGCATGAACGATACGCTCTGGAATACGCTCATGGTCGAAGTGATTAATCTTTTCGCGTAAAACAAAATCTTCTAATAGCGTCGGACCACGTGCGCCCGCCTTCAGGGAGTTTTGATTGTCAGAGATGACCACGCCTTGCTGGGTTGTCATCGCTTTAGTATCGCCATCGGCACGCTGATGCGTTTCACCGCCATTGCCGCGTTCAGTATTCATATCTTTAGCGGGGTCGGTATGATCAATATTATTATTCATAAAATATCCTAGCTAATGAGTAAAAATGAGCGATAGATAGCCCATTTAATAAGCGCTAACACAGTTTTATATCCTTAGAGATGGTTTTGACTTCATATGTCGTTTAATTTTCTGTGTTGCACGGCTGATTTTAAAAGATGAAAAAGCTTTTAAATATTAAGACACTTAAGCTCATCAATTATATTACTCAAAAACTACGGCAGGTATGTCACATATATCGTTAAGCGTGTTGATGTTTGGTTAAGCATGAAACGCGTTGTCACTGCGTGAAGATATGCCTTTATAACGAGGCGTTAATGAGGTTGTTACTGAGATTACAGGCAAAGGTATATTAATAGGCGTTTATGCTGAGGAATTAGGCACTCTTAACAGCGCCACTTTGAATTTTTTAGCGGATAAATAGAATGGACGTTATCAATAAGGGTAAGTTGGCATTGTTAAAGCATGTTTTCTAAAATATATATGCATTAAGATTTCTTTTGAAAGACCAATATCTGGTTATTAGCCGGCATCATATAGGTATTAGATAGCACTAGATGATGTGAATTTGCCAAATCTATAACGTCTTCTAAATGACGAATACCACTGTTGCTATCGCGTTGCCGTAAGCTATGGTCAAACTGACGATTACTTTCACTGCTATAACGGCCATTTTCGTTAAAGGGTCCATAAATGATAAACTTACCATTTAAAGGTAGCATATCGCCGACCAATTCAAATAACTTGCTAACCAAAGACCACGACATAATATGCAAAGTATTGGCGGTAAATACTGCATCATAAGGCGCAGCAACAGCCTTATTTATCGGCACCGAATCACACGATACATCAAAAATAAGCGGCGCATATAAATTAGGCGCAGGATAAGCAGCATGCCAAGCGTTGATAGTCGCATGATGCGCGAACACATCACTGGTCTGCCAGTTTACATGCGTCAATCTTGGTGCAAAATAGACACTATGCTGACCGGTTCCAGAACCCACTTCTAAGACATGAGTAAAGTCTTGCAATTCTTGCTGTAAGATTTCTAGAATCGGCTGCTTATTATTTTCACACGCTTGAGAGAATGGCAGTCCAGCCGTAAGAGTAGACTGTTTATTATCTGAGTTATGATTAAGCATAAAACCTCTTATCTTGATAATAACTAAATAGCAACGGGATATAAATTACCAACCAAGTATCAATAAATTAAAGATTAAGCACTAATAAATACCCGCTTCTAGCCCAGCTGCCAGTGTCATCGCCAGCTCTTCGACTTGCTCAGTAAATCCCTCTTGCCAATCACCTTGTAAAATCAGCGCTTCTTGAATCCATTCCCAACGCAGTCCGGTCGTAATCGTTTTCATAGCAAGCTTAGTGCCCGTACCGTCATGACCTGCGCGAATATATAACGCAAACGGCATGCCCTGCTTCTTCTCTAACACCGGATAATAACAGCGATCAAAAAAATCTTTGGTCAGTCCTGCCATATAAGCCAAGTTCTCAGTCGTCCCCAATAACAAAGCATCCGCAGCCAGCACATCTTCAGGCTGGGTATCTTGGGGAGATTTGAGTATGACATTGATGTCTATATCGGGATGATTGGCACCATCGTAAGCCGCTTGTGCTAATTTTTTGGTATTAGGCGACGGCGCATGTGCGACGATAAGTAAGGTTTTGCTAGCCATATCAATCACCCTTATAGAGGTTACTAGTTTTTGAAATTAGTAGTTCTTAGAATCAATAGCTATTAGCATTAATAGCTTTTAGAATTAATAGCTTTTAGAATTAATAGCTCTTAGAATTAATAGCTCTTAGAATTAATAGTCACTCTTTGAATGATATCAGGATGGATACTTTTAGCAACCGGACAAGTAAGCGCAGTGTTATAGAATATCTTTTGCGTCTTGTCATCTAACTCTTGATTAAAAGTAATGGCAATATGCACTTCACTAACGCGTCTTGGATCAGCAGCCATTATTTTGGTCACCTCGCTCGTAGTACCTGCGATATCAATCTCCATATCACGCGCTTTAATACCAATAATCGTCAACATGCAACTGGCTAAGCTGGTCGCTAACAAATCAGTAGGAGAAAACGCCTCACCTTTACCTTGATTGTCAGTCGGTGCATCAGTGATGATTTCATTACTAGACTGTAAGTGAATGGCGGTAGTACGTAGGTCACCTTGGTAGGTTACCTTTGAGGTTGTCACTTAATGTTCTCCTATATTACATATATATCAGATGGACTAGCATTAGAAAAGAAACTTATATCAATTGTTAATATCAATTAAACTATTTATGTGTAGAAATGAATATAAAATAACAAAACAACCTATACAAATTAGACACAAACCCTCTATGATAGTACAACTGTACACTATAAATGTTTGATTAGCGTACTTTCTTATACTGTAAAAATGCCCAAAGGATTAAATATAATGGATATTCTTGAAATCTCTGAATATCAACTTTATAAGCTTAAATCGATAGACCCAAGCCTGAGCGCAGACTGGCAAGAAACTATTAGTCTCATTCTTCCAGATCTAAATAAGGAAAGCCAAAACAGTATACATAAAAACATATTAGAGCCTCGAGGTATCTATGTTGATAAAGGCAAAGGTTTGATATACAAACGTCCCGTTACCCTAAAAAAAACTATAAAAGACATTCAAACTAATAATAAAGACTTAATCTCCATAGCCTCAGATATGTTAAAAATTATTGATTCATGCATCGAATACTACGATGCTATACAACTCGCTGATGAAATTGAAGCTATATTTAGTTATTTAGACAACTTGGATCTACATAACTTACCAAAAGAACAGAAAAATCGTAAAAAAATACGAGTAGCTTTTTTATATGATTTAGCACAGTGGATAGATAAAGTTAATCTCAATGTCCATGCTGGACTGCGCGGGTTAGACGCTCACATGGTAAAATCATACTTAAAAGAAGTTTTTATTAAGCAGAAAATCCAAGGTAGGGATTTTCGAAAATGGGATTCATCAGACATAAGCTTCCAAGAGTTGACATACCTACCCCGTTTCATCAAACATGAAGGGGGAAAAAGAAGTTTTATGATAGTAGAAGGGCTGGAATATTGGTTCTTGATTGGTAGTGCAGATAAACGTGGTAAGAATCCCTATTCATTTCGACGGTTTCTTCATGAAGATAATACTGGAATTGATACTAAAAAACATATCTATCTGACCCACGCTGTGATCAGAAAATATCATATGAATGACTCACAATATCTAGCTTATGCTTCCTATATTATGAGCAGGTTCTATACCCTTGATAGTGGAGTGCCCGACACTCTATCAAGGTTTATTAATGAAATCCAAAAGCTCGATAAAATATATTTAAAGCCTTTACTAAGAAAACGGCTTGAACAAGATGGCGGTTCTACAGAAGCCATTATAAAAGAGCGGATGATAACTTACGAGAAACAAGTCTCAGTACTTATACTAGGGAAATTACCCAGAATTATTCAAACAACACTACATAATATAAATGATCAAGACTATTTGTTCCATAATTTGGATCAATTAATTAAGCAAATGATAGATAATCTTCAAGATTTCAGATTACAACCTTTGGCAATCCACTCTACCAGTAGTGAAATAATGTCAATTAAACTGATTGCACTAAGAAAACTACTAATAAAATCACATAATCTACTTTGTTCCCAAGAAAAAAGTACGGAAGAGCGTACAAAAATGATGAGTAAACCGCTATTTAAAATCCAAGAAAGAGTAAGCGAAATTGATATATCTACAAAAGAGCTTAAAGAGTTAAAAGATAACCTTAACGATTACTCTCAAATTAAAGAAAAGGGAACTTTTTGGGAAAAAATAAAGTTAGGAAGAAGACCTAATTACACCATAGAAGATATCACTAAAGAAAAACTAATACTTCAAGAAGATATTTTCATGTCAATTATCAATCTGGCTAAAAATAAAAGCCAAGGTATGGTATATGTAGAATTCGAATGTGATGAAGTAATAAATAAAAGCTATAGGCATTATGCATTAGCAGATGGAGAATTAGGAATTAGTCGCCTACCTAGAGTGTTGAGACTACCTGAAGACAGAAAGAAATTTAATATTGAAACCATAAGAGAGACAATAAACCAAAATGTTTTTGAATCTAATCAACCATGGAATATACAATCATAAATATTGATTTTAAAAAGGATACTTATATGATTATATAATTAAAACTTAGATACTTAGATCTTAATCGTTAAATATCATCATTGGCTTTAGATTTCTTTTTTTATAGGCATCGTTATGATTATAGTGCAATAAAGAAACCAGCTAAGAAGCCTCTCTAACTAATTAGTATAGGGTATAGTTTGTTCTAGTAGTGTTTTTACAGCTCCCTAGAGCATCTATAAACCACCCACGAAAGAAAAGCCCCTCAACAATTAAGTTGAGGGGCAATTCAGGAATAGAGAGCTGACGATGACCTACTCTCACATGGCCGGAGCCACACTACCATTGGCGCGATGATGTTTCACTTCTGAGTTCGGGAAGGGATCAGGTGGTGCCATCATGCTATTGTCGTCAGCAAAGGGGGTTAGATATGAGTCTGATGTTGTTATTTTGACTTTAAGTATTATCTTTTAGTCTCATCAACATAAACCTAACTGAATCAAGGTTTAAGGTGATATCGAAATATATATATTCTATAAGCTTTCGCTTATACAAGATAGATTAATTAGAGCTTTGATACAAACCACTTGGGTGTTGTATGGTCAAGCCAAACGAGCAATTAGTACAGGTTAGCTACACACATCGCTGTGCTTCCACACCCTGCCTATCAACGTCGTAGTCTTCAACGGCTCTTTAGGGAAATCTAATCTTGAGGTGGGCTTCCCGCTTAGATGCTTTCAGCGGTTATCCCATCCGAACGTAGCTACGGCAATGCCACTGGCGTGACAACCCGAACACCAGAGGTTCGTCCACTCTGGTCCTCTCGTACTAGGAGCAGATCCTCTCAAATTTCCAACGCCCACGGTAGATAGGGACCGAACTGTCTCACGACGTTCTAAACCCAGCTCGCGTACCTCTTTAAATGGCGAACAGCCATACCCTTAGGACCTGCTTCAGCCCTAGGATGAGATGAGCCGACATCGAGGTGCCAAACACCGCCGTCGATATGAACTCTTGGGCGGTATCAGCCTGTTATCCCCAGAGTACCTTTCATCCGTTGAGCGATGGCCCTTCCATACAGAACCACCGGATCACTAAGACCTACTTTCGTACCTGCTCGACTTGTGGGTCTCGCAGTTAAGCGCGCTTTGCCTTTATACTCTATGAACGATTTCCGACCGTTCTGAGCGCACCTTCGTACTCCTCCGTTACTCTTTAGGAGGAGACCGCCCCAGTCAAACTACCCACCATACATTGTCCTCGGTATTGTTATACCTGAGTTAGAACCCCGACATGACCGGGGTGGTATTTCAAGATTGGCTCCACAAACACTAGCGTGTCTGCTTCAAAGCCTCCCACCTATCCTGCACAAGTCAGGTCAAAGTTCAATGTAAAGCTGTAGTAAAGGTTCACGGGGACTTTCCGTCTAGCCGCGGGTACACAGCATCTTCACTGCGATTCCGATTTCACTGAGTCTCTGCTGGAGACAGCGCTGCCATCATTATGCCATTCGTGCAGGTCGGAACTTACCCGACAAGGAATTTCGCTACCTTAGGACCGTTATAGTTACGGCCGCCGTTTACTGGGGCTTCGATCAAGAGCTTCGCTTACGCTAACCCCATCAATTAACCTTCCAGCACCGGGCAGGCATCACACCCTATACGTCCACCTTCGTGTTTGCAGAGTGCTGTGTTTTAATAAACAGTTGCAGCAGCCTGGTATCTGCGACTGCCAACAGCTCAAGGAGCAAGTCCTATCACCATCGGCAGCGTACCTTCTCCCGAAGTTACGGTACCATTTTGCCTAGTTCCTTCAGCAGAGTTCTCTCAAGCGCCTTGGTATTCTCTACCTGATCACCTGTGTCGGTTTAGGGTACGATTCGTTTATAACTATTGCTTAGAAGCTTTCCCGGAAGCATGGTATTTGCCACTTCGCTGTACAAGTACAGCTTGCTATCAGATCTCAGTATAATGACAGTCCGGATTTGCCTAAACTGTCTACCTACATCCTTTCACTGGACAACCAACGCCAGGCTGACATAACCTACTCCGTCCCTCCATCGCATTATAAACAAGTATCGGAATATTAACCGATTTCCCATCGACTACGCCTTTCGGCCTCGCCTTAGGGGTCGACTCACCCAGCCCCGATTAACGTTGGACTGGAACCCTTGATCTTCCGGCGTGCGAGCTTTTCACTCGCATTATCGTTACTCACGTCAGCATTCGCTCTTGTGATACCTCCAGCATGCTTTACAACACACCTTCACAGGCTTACACAACGCTCCCCTACCACTTGAAAACAAATTCAAATCCGCAGCTTCGGCTCCTAGTTTGAGCCCCGTTACATCTTCCGCGCGGGCCGACTCGACTAGTGAGCTATTACGCTTTCTTTAAAGGATGGCTGCTTCTAAGCCAACCTCCTAGCTGTCTATGCCTTCCCACCTCGTTTCCCACTTAACTAGGAATTTGGGGCCTTAGCTGGCGGTCTGGGTTGTTTCCCTCTCCACAATGGACGTTAGCACCCACTGTGTGTCTCCCGGATATCACTCATCGGTATTCGGAGTTTGCATCGGTTTGGTAAGTCGGTATGACCCCTAGCCGAAACAGTGCTCTACCCCCAATGGTGTTCGTCCGAGGCGCTACCTAAATAGCTTTCGGGGAGAACCAGCTATCACCGAGTTTGATTAGCCTTTCACCCCTATCCACAAGTCATCCCCTGGCTTTTCAACGACAGTGGGTTCGGTCCTCCGGTGCCTGTTACGGCACTTTCAACCTGCTCATGGATAGATCACTCGGTTTCGGGTCTATGCCCTGCAACTAATTCGCCCTATTAAGACTCGGTTTCCCTACGGCTCCCCTAAACGGTTAACCTTGCTACAGAACATAAGTCGCTGACCCATTATACAAAGGTACGCGGTCACCCTAATAAATTAAGGCTCCCACTGCTTGTACGCACACGGTTTCAGGTTCTATTTCACTCCCCTCACAGGGGTTCTTTTCGCCTTTCCCTCACGGTACTGGTTCACTATCGGTCAGTCAGGAGTATTTAGCCTTGGAGGATGGTCCCCCATCTTCAAACAGGATTTCTCGTGCCCCGCTCTACTTAATATGTTAACTCTAATGTTTCGAATACAGGACTATCACCTACTACGGTCAGCTTTCCCACGCTGTTCTTCTACATTAGAATTAATCGGCTTCTCCCCGTTCGCTCGCCGCTACTAGGGGAATCTCATTTGATGTCTATTCCTAAGGGTACTGAGATGTTTCACTTCCCTCGTTCGCTTCTTGTACAAGTACAAGATACCTACCTTATGGTAAGTGGGTTTCCCCATTCAGAAATCTCCGGATCACAGGATATTGCCGCCTCCCCGAAGCTTATCGCAGGCTGTCACGTCTTTCATCGCCTCTGACTGCCAAGGCATCCACCATGTGCGCTTCATTACTTGACCATACAACCCCAAGTAGTCTCGACTTTAAATAAGTCTTAACTTCAAAGTGTTATAAAATCTAATTATGATAACGATATCACCTATGTTTATACGCTTGATTCAGTTCTCTTTACTTTTTAATAACTCACTACTGGGATAACAACTGATGTCGTTAAGTAGTGAGTTATTAAGGTTAGGAACAACGCGTGAACACGTGTTCCTAACCCAGACTCATATCTATGTTTTTAAATAGTTCTTACGCTCTCGTCGAGTCATAAGTTCTGTATAAAACAGAAAGAAGTAATCTTAGACAAATCACTTGTTTCTGTTGAATACCTATTGTATTTATTGGCATCTAAAGCTTACTTGGCGTTTATAGTGGTGGAGCCAAACGGAGTCGAACCGTTGACCTCCTGCGTGCAAGGCAGGCGCTCTACCAACTGAGCTATGGCCCCATGTAAAATGGTGGGTCTAAGTGGACTTGAACCACTGACCCCGCGTTATCAACACGGTGCTCTAACCAGCTGAGCTACAGACCCAATTACGCTTGTTATAAACGTAAGCTTAAACTAAAGAACAACTTGTTGTGAATTCTTGCTGACCGAATGCCATCTATAAGGAGGTGATCCAGCCGCAGGTTCCCTACGGCTACCTTGTTACGACTTCACCCCAGTCATCAACCACACCGTGGTGAACGCCTTCCTTACGGTTAGGCTATCCACTTCTGGTGCAATCAACTCCCATGGTGTGACGGGCGGTGTGTACAAGGCCAGGAACGTATTCACCGCGGCATTCTGATCCGCGATTACTAGCGATTCCTACTTCATGGAGTCGAGTTGCAGACTCCAATCTGGACTACGATAGGCTTTTGAGACTCGCATCACATCGCTGTGTAGCTGCCCTCTGTACCTACCATTGTAGCACGTGTGTAGCCCTGGTCGTAAGGGCCATGATGACTTGACGTCGTCCCCGCCTTCCTCCAGTTTGTCACTGGCAGTATCCTTAGAGTTCCCGGCTTCACCCGCTGGTAACTAAGGACAAGGGTTGCGCTCGTTGCGGGACTTAACCCAACATCTCACGACACGAGCTGACGACAGCCATGCAGCACCTGTATTCTAATTCCCGAAGGCACTCCCGCATCTCTGCAGGATTCTAGATATGTCAAGACCAGGTAAGGTTCTTCGCGTTGCATCGAATTAAACCACATGCTCCACCGCTTGTGCGGGCCCCCGTCGATTCATTTGAGTTTTAACCTTGCGGCCGTACTCCCCAGGCGGTCTACTTATTGCGTTAGCTGCGTCACTAAGTCCTCAAGGGACCCAACGACTAGTAGACATCGTTTACGGCGTGGACTACCGGGGTATCTAATCCTGTTTGCTACCCACGCTTTCGAACCTCAGTGTCAATATGATGCCAGAAGGCTGCCTTCGCCATCGGTATTCCTCCAGATCTCTACGCATTTCACCGCTACACGGAATTCTACCTTCCTCTCACCTATTCTAGCCTAACAGTATCAGATGCAGTTCCCGAGTTAAGCCCGGGATTTCACATCTGACTTATCAAGCCACCTACGCTCGCTTTACGCCCAGTAATTCCGATTAACGCTTGCACCCTCTGTATTACCGCGGCTGCTGGCACAGAGTTAGCCGGTGCTTATTCTGCAGCTAATGTCATCGTCCATGGGTATTAACCATGGAGTCTTCTTCACTGCTTAAAGTGCTTTACAACCAAAAGGCCTTCTTCACACACGCGGCATGGCTGGATCAGGGTTGCCCCCATTGTCCAATATTCCCCACTGCTGCCTCCCGTAGGAGTCGGGCCGTGTCTCAGTCCCGGTGTGGCTGATCATCCTCTCAGACCAGCTACAGATCGTCGCCATGGTAGGCCTTTACCCCACCATCTAGCTAATCCGACTTAGGCTCATCTAATAGCGAGAGCAACAAGTTGCCCCTTTCTCCCGTAGGTCGTATGCGGTATTAATTCGAGTTTCCCCGAGCTATCCCCACTACTAGGTAGATTCCTAAGTATTACTCACCCGTCCGCCGCTCGACGCCTGATAGCAAGCTATCATCGTTTCCGCTCGACTTGCATGTGTTAAGCCTGCCGCCAGCGTTCAATCTGAGCCATGATCAAACTCTTCAGTTTAATCTTGCTATGAAGCTCTTTAAAGAAGCTTCTAAACTTGGCTCATCTAATCTGGCAAAATCGCTAAAAATTATGTTCGTAATGAATTAACTTTGAGTTTTTCTGCTGTCTTAAATGATAATTTTTATAGTTAATAATCTCTCCGAAAAGAAAAGATAGTCAACTTTATTTTTAGCATTCTGAATCAGCAAAAATCCACACAAGTTGTTCTTTAGTTATGCTTTTAAATAGTGTCACGCTACTGTCGTCCAGTAGATGATATATAGGGTATTTCTCTTTGCTATCCAGTCTAAGTTAATAACTTATCCTATCTAGCGAGCCGACTATCATATCATAATGATTTGGTTTGTCAAGCTTTTTATAAATTGTTTCAATAAGCTATCTGGGTTTGTTATATGTAATTCACATATATGTCATTCCAGTTCGTCTTAATGAGGAGCGTATCATAGACGGTTTGAGCTGGGTGTCAAGTGGTATATTCTTTTATTTTAAACTGAATTAGTCTAAAATGAATTTGCTCGGTTGGATGATTAAGTAGTAGCTTGGTTAAAACCCGCTATTGTTAATCAGTGGTAATCCACTTTCCAATCCGCCTTCCCTTCCGACTGGGTGGCATTATACGCGGTTTTATAAGGGGGTCAAGGGGGTTTGAAGGTTTATTTCTGATTTTTTGATAATGCTAAAGCTGGATATCAATCTAAGACGCTATCTAAGATACTATTAAGGGCAAAGATTCTTCGTCCATATCCCTGCTTTGTTACCGCGAACGCATTGATATTGCACACCATACTGAACCCAATGCCAACTTAATTTAGATGGCGCACCTTTTAAGGTAAAGCTAATACGATAACGTTCTGCGCTAACACTATCATCCATGAGACCTGAACGGGTAATGACAACAACGGCTGTCTTGGGCTGGGCTTTTGATGGATAGAAGAAAGTTTGCGCCAAATCATAATCCGCGGACACCTCATTAATACTGCTATTGATGAGTTTGAGCTTTTCAAAACCACAAGAAATCAGCCCTGTTTGAATAGGACACGGTGCTGATGCATAAGTCACTGCGCGGCCATTAACGCTTAAATGCTTAAAGTTGGCTGGATTTGCAGCTTCAGCCCGAGATATGGGACTTATTGAGTTGCTAGTATTGGCATATGAAGATGCTGAAACCAGTGATAATGAAAATAAAGCACTCGCTATCAAACCTCTTATCAAGTGTGTTGAGGTATTTGAGACCGGTAATAGATGATTAAAACTATTTAAGTGCAGCATAATAACCTCGACGTTTATTATCAAATAGCGTTATAAAAAGGCTAGTCATATAATGTTTATATAGCTATACCATACAATAACATATTAAAATTATTTAATAATAACTCCAACCAGGTGTTATTTGTGTCTTTTTATTATAACCATCTCAGTTGTTATGATTATCTCTATCAGAGCCGTATATTGGTATGCAACTCACCCCCCTAGCACGCAAATAAAAACCGCCTATTAAAAAATAAGCGGTTCGTATGTGCATGTCTTAAGCTAACATCTACTATAAAGCAATCATAGCGTTAACTGGTGGCTTTGCTTTTTAGCGTAGTAAAGATACCTGATAACGCATAGATGATACCAATGGCTAAGATGCCCACAGGGATATCATATAAGATGATACTCATGACCAATACGCCAATGATAAGCACCACAAAAGGTACTTTCTTCTTGTCGAACTCTTTAAAGCTATAATATTTGACGTTGCTGACCATCAATAAACCGCAGATAACGACCCACGCGGCAAATAAAAACATGACGGCAGTATCGTATTGTCCGATCCATTCGTTATGATCGACCGCAACCATCACCGCTGCCGTAACCAAGATAGCCGCCAATGGACTTGCCAAACCGACAAAGTATTTTTTATCGACAATGCCAACTTGAACGTTAAAACGCGCGAGGCGGAAAGCGGCACAGGCAGTAAAGACAAACGCACACCCTAACCCGACACGACCTAAAGGCTCTAAAGCGAAGCTATAAATCAAAATGGCAGGTGCAACCCCAAAGGCCAGCATATCGGCAAGTGAATCATACTGCTCGCCAACAGGGCTTTGTGCATTAAGCATACGCGCGACCCGCCCATCAGCGCCATCAAGAATGGCGGATAAGAAAATCGCCAGTGATGCTTTATAAAACTCGCCTTGGGTACTGGCTAAAATAGAATAAAAACCCGATAGTAACGATAAGGTTGTGATGAGATTGGGCGCTAAATACACACCGCGACTGACCACGCGCTTGCCTTCTGCAACTTCTGCTTCAATCACCTCAAAGGTTAGGCCATCATAATTGTCATTATCCGCGAGGCGAATATTGAACTCATGCTCATCGACAAAAGGCGGCTGAGTGGCGGCGCTATCTTGTAATAGTGGCTCTTTTACCAAACCGTCATTCATAACTTTATCAGTTACTAGACTGCTCTTGGCAAGGCCATCCTTTGCAATGCTACTTGATGATTGATCAGTCGTCATAACGATATCCTTATTCGCCAACCAGCCAGCGCACATTGGTGGCACTGTCTGCAGACAAGTCTGGTGCATCTTCAACTTTTAATACCGGCTGTAAGAAGCGCAATATCTCACGCGCATGGTTGTCAAACTGCCAAGGCGGATTGATAACCAGTAGACCTGTACCGTTCAGACCGACAGCGATATCATTAGGATAGATATTGAGCTCGCAGACCAATTGACGTCTCATCTCAGTACGCTTAAGCTTTTTATAGAACAGCTCAACCGCTTCGATATTTTTAATCGGATACCATAAGGCATAAGTGCCTTGTGGCCATTTCTCATAAGAGGCGACCAATAGATTAATCAGTCGGGTAAAGTCTTTATGCTCTTGCTCGTAAGGAGGATCAAGGAAAATCAGACCGCGCTTTTCTTTTGGCGGAATAACCGCAGCGATACCTTCAAAGGCATTGCGATGGTGAATACCAATCGGCAATTTATGCAGCTGATAATTCAGTGCATCATATTCGCTAGCTTTGGCTTCAAACGCTTCACCGCGTACGCCAGCGTCAGGATTTTTTTCAACATGATGGGCAATCCACCACGGCGAGCCGGGATAGACTTTTTTGTCATAAGTGAAACGAGCTTGCTTAATGCCTTCCATATAATCTTTGACTGCCGTCGGTGCTTTTTCGACATCAGCTTTTACTAAGGCTTGGATACCACCTTTGGCTTCACCTGTTTTGCGCGCCTCTTCACTGCCGAGCGAATACAGTCCACGACCGCCATAAGCATCTAGCACATAAAAAGGTTTGTTTTTTTGCCCCAATTGATTCAGTAGTTGTACCAATAAAATGTGTTTAACGACATCGGCAAAGTTACCAGCGTGATAGGCGTGTTTATAATTCATAAGATCAAAAGTTTAAATAAGAAAAATTGCATCTATGGTAGCATAGACAGGGTAAAAGATAACGATGGTTTTGGTAAAAAGGCATGGATTGGCTGTGTATTGACAGCGAACTGCCTGTTTATTGATAACGGCGAGACAAAATGACGCAGATTATTAGCAATCTTGAGGTGACAAAGTTAGTCGTCGATAATCCGATTGGACAGGATAATCCACCATTACTGTTTCCGCATAATGGCGACGATAACCAAAAGCCGCCGACTCAGCACGTATTAGCGTTATCAGACTTTGATGTCGATTGGCAAAATAAGCTGACCGATGAACAGCTAGATAAGTTTGTAGATGATGGTTGGATGATTATTGACGGGGTGTTTGAGAATAAAGCACTATTAGCCTTGCAGTCCGAGAGCGGTTTTATTGACTATCGTGACGCAGAGTTGACGGCTGGTATTCGGGTTAGCGATATTCGCGGTGACCGCATCCGCTGGATTACGGAAAACTTCTTTGCAGGGTTTTATTATCTGCAAAGTATCAATGCGCTTGCTGCTTTATTCAATCAAAGCTTGTTTGCCGGCATTCGTCATAGTGAAGCACATTACGCTTGTTATCCGGTGGGTTTTGGCTATCAATGGCATAGCGATAATCCGGCTGGGCGTGATGAGCGCGTTATCTCGGCGGTGCTTTATCTTAATGATGATTGGAGCGATAGTGACGGCGGCGCTTTAGAAATTGTCGATAAACATGGCATTCATCATAATGTCATGCCTGTTGCCAATCGACTGGTCATATTTGATAGTGACATACAACATCAGGCGCAAATTGCTCATCGTCAGCGTTATTCTATCGCGACTTGGATGCGCCGTGATGGTCTGGTGCCTTTTGTTGAAGACAATCTTTAAAATTCATCAGCTATTACTTTTACTTTAAATAAGCCTTGTTACTTAGAGATAATGACAATGCATAAGACTTTATTTAGAAGCTTTCTCTTAATTATTATGCTCCCTCTGATTGTTAGCTGCGAGACGCTTAATCCTCAAGCCCCTACTCAACAACACAATGAGTTATTTTTTACCTATTATTTGCCAAAATCCACTCCTGAAAAACCTCTAATAATTAATCCGACTGCTCTTACTACTGAATTCAAATATGAAGATGGGTGTCTACTTGCATTTGATGGAAGCAGATGGATGACACCTGTATTTCCCGAAGGACATGCAACTTTTGATAGTCAGAATAGGACTTTAAAACTATCACCCCACGAAAGAGGACTCCACCCGACGCTAGGGTGGAGGTGAATTTCGTATAGCCTAGCTCTGCTGATTTTGAATGTATTGTTTGATAATCTCCAACGGTGCGCCGCTACAAGAGCCTGCAAAGTAAGAACGCGACCACAACACAGGCTTATTATAAGCCGCCCTTAAGTCAATGAAGTTGGCTCTCATTCGCCGGCTTGTGACCGACTTTAGATTATTAACCATCTTACTTAGTTGTACCGTTGGTGGGTATTGAATTAGCATGTGAACATGATCGCCTTCACCGTTACATTCCTTGAGTTCCGCACCAAAATCCTTGCATATCTCAGCAACAACTTCTTTAAAGTATTGACGATGATTATCAGCTAAAACCTTTTTGCGATACTTAGTGATGAATACTAAATGCACATGCAGATTATAAGCAGAATGACGGTTTTTATATATCACACATTGTAATAAATATCCTTTAGTGTTATCTATATATAGTATAACATGGTATAAATAACGAACACACTGACCAATAAAGCATCCATTATGAAAATTAATAAAGCGTATAAATTTAGGCTTGAGCCTAACGCAGAACAAGAGGTTATCCTAAATAACCTTGTTGGTTCTGCACGTTTTGTTTGGAATCAAATGCTTGCGGTATCGTTTGAGATGTTTGCTAAAAATGAGTTTATTAATGCAACCAATTTGGTTAATAAAATCATGGATATTAAAGCAAATCCTGAGTTTGCGTTCTTAAAAACAAGCTCTAACGCGGTGTCTTTACAACAAAAAATTCGTGATCTCGCTTCTGCTTGGTCACGCTTTTTTGACCCTAAAGTTCACGCACGATTGAAAGAGAATAAGAAAAAACCTAAAAAGCCTAAGTTCTTCAAGCTTGCTGATGGCACAGAAATACAATTACGCCCGCTTATGCCGCGCTTCAAGCGCAAATCAGATGGGTGTGATTCAATACGCTTGGTACAGTTTGATAAATATTGCCGTGTTGAAGGCAATCGTGTCAAACTACCGAATGGTGTAGGTTTTGTGAAATTTAGGAAATCTCAAGACATCATAGGCGTTATCAAAAACACTACCATCAGTAAGAAATCCGGTCATTGGTACGTGTCTTTTGGTACGGAGCATGAGGTTGAAACACCGCACCATCCGTCCAATACCGCCATAGGTATTGATTTAGGTGTCAGTAAATTAGTTACCGGCTCAAACGGTCAGTGCTTTAGACCTAAGAGCAGCTTTAAAGCCAATCAAGGCGAACTAGCAAAGCTACAGCGCCAATTAAGTCGTAAGGTCTTATTTAGTAATAATTGGAAAAAGCAAAACCGTAAAATCCAAAAGCTTCACCATCACATTGCCAATATTCGCCATGACTACTTGCATAAAATCAGCACTGACATCAGCAAAAACCACGCCATGATTGTCTGTGAGGATTTAAAAGTAGTTAATATGTCGAGATCTGCAAGCGGGACTCTTGAAAATAAAGGTCGCAATGTCAAAGCCAAGTCAGGATTGAACAAATCAATTCTTGATCAAGGATGGGGCATGATGATTGATATGATGGATTATAAGCAGCAATGGCACGGCGGCTTACTCATCAAGGTAGACCCGCGTTATACAAGCCAAACTTGCTTTAAATGCAAGCATGTTGCAAAAGAAAATAGACGCACCCAAGCAGAATTTGAGTGCGTTGAATGCGGGCATCAAGAAAATGCTGATATCAACGCAGCTAAAAATATTTTATCGGCAGGACATGCCGTTTTGTCTGTGGAGGGAGGATGCAGTAAAAGTCGCCCGTTGAAGCAGAAAACTTGTGGCCTTCGTGAGAAAGTCACCTAAGAGCGTTTGCTTTTAGAATCCCACACTTGAGCTTGTCGAAAGTGGCGGGAGTATGTCAATAGGAACGAGTTATAAAATGGGCGATGTCATTTCTGCAGCTGGCTATGTGCGTGCTTACAACCGTGACAAAGTTAAAAATTACAGTAATACGCCAGCCGAAAAGTGCATTACAGAGTATCTAGCAATATATTACGGCGATTATGAGAAAATTTACTTGGATAAAAACTAAAGTTATTTTGAGCATCAGAGTTGATAAGCATCAGCATTAGATAAATCTTATAAAAATAAGCCAAATGTTATCACAAGAAATAGTAAGTCAACTGATCTAGGACTGTCATGAGTTTAGAAAATAATAGTAAAACCCATCAACAACAAACCTTAGAATTAAGTATCGCCCTACTTGAGCGTCCTTCGGTCACACCCGATGACGATGGCTGCCAAGATATATTATCAGAGCGCTTGCAACAAGCAGGGTTTAACTGTGAGTTTATGTATTACGGTGATAGACAGGCAAAAGGCGAACATGCTGAGGTCAAAAACCTTTGGGCGCGCCGTGGCACCACTGATCCCGTTATTTGTTTTGCTGGTCATACCGACGTCGTGCCTACAGGCGATGAAAATAATTGGACTTATCCGCCATTTACGCCAACTATTGCCGATGGTTATTTATGGGCGCGCGGTGCAGCTGACATGAAAACCGGTATTGCTGCATTTACCGTTGCCGCCGAGCGTTTTGTTGCCAATTATCCTGAACATAATGGCTCGATTGCTTTTTTAATCACCTCAGATGAAGAAGGCCCATCCATCAATGGAACGGTCAAAGTCATTGAAACCTTAGAAGCGCGTAATGAGAAAATCACCTATTGCCTCGTTGGCGAGCCATCAAGTACCGACACGCTTGGCGATATCATTAAAAATGGTCGCCGCGGCTCATTAGGCGCAGAGCTTACCGTCACTGGCAAACAAGGTCATGTTGCCTACCCGCATTTAGCTTGCAATCCGATACATGCAACGATGGCAGCTTTAGCGGATCTGACAGCAGCCACTTGGGATAACGGCAATGAGTATTTCCCTGCGACTTCCCTGCAAATCTCTAATATCAATGGAGGTACAGGCGCGACCAACGTCATTCCTGAAACGCTAAAGGTTGTCTTTAATTTCCGCTTTTCTACAGAAACAAGCGAAGATGAGCTAAAAGCAAAAACCCATGCTATTTTTGATAAATATTTTGAGAACAGCAAAGCCAGTTATGATATTCATTGGAAATTATCCGGTCAGCCATTTTTAACCCCTGAAGGAAAGCTCGTATCAGCCTGCCAGCAAGCGATTAAATCTGTGACCGATGTTGATACCACGTTATCTACATCAGGCGGTACCTCAGACGGACGCTTTATCGCGCCAACAGGTGCGCAAGTTGTTGAGCTTGGCGTGCGTAATGCAACGATTCATCAAGTCGATGAAAAAGTAGAAATAGATGACTTGGGGAAATTGGCACAGATTTATGAAGGGATTTTAGAGAATTTGTTATTAGGTGATAAGTAATCTATAGGAAAGCGGTTATGAAAATATTTAAAATCAATAAACCTCTTTTAATTTTTGTAGCCACTGGCTTTAGTTTAACAATAAGTGCCTGCGACAATGCACAAAAAATATATCCTAACATCTATACTGATAAAACAGAATCTGGAAGCAGTACTACTAGCTACGACTATTCTAATCAATCCGATTCTATTAACCACTCTATTACTCAACTAGAATGGTCTGCACTCAATGACGATGAACAAGTTAATGAGATAAAACGTATTATCGAAAAATATGGCGGTGAATTGCAAGGGCTTGCTTATTCAGATACAGGAATCATAACAGTAGCTGATGTTTATGTCTTGAATGCTGATATATCAGACGCTAAACGGTTACAGTTAACTAAAACATTATCAGATTTGGTAGGAGCACCTATCGTAATAAACATTCTAGACAGTAGAGTAATTGATGCGATGGGAAGCTTGAAAACTTTAGAGCTATCAGCAATTAACCAAGATCAGATAGCAAATTTTTCGATTTATAATGACGAACATGTTAACGAAGTAGCGAGTATTGTAGAAAGGTATGGCGCTAAATTGCAATCTCTCGGTTACTCAGGCGATTCAGAACTTAGCCTTTCAATCAGCTATTATCCAAACAAATTCACTATATCTGAGTTTGAAAGCTTAGAGTCAGATTTAGAAGTCCTGACCGGTCTTAAAGTCACAGTGTTTAAAAAAAGCGTAATCATTAAACCGCTTTAATCTACCTTCATACATAATCGTTCAATTGGTGGGTTACGCTTGAGCGAACCCACCCTACAACACCTTCAACTATCATAGCTATATTCTAAAATTTCTACTCAATACCAATATAGAGATCTACTTGCCCATACTCTAAGTTGCCACCGATATAATGCTCAAAATCAACATTGTACGTTCGTACATGCTCACAGCTTCGGTCATTAAAATAGGTCCACGCCTTCTCCCAAGCGTTCATCACGGTGTTGGGCATTCTGCCTTCTTCAGAAAATACCAAATACTTACCTGCAGGAATATCTACGCTGACTAGAGTGCCATTCTTAGCACTAGCGCTATTATCTGACTGTTCTTGCTCGCTATCTACTTTCCAACCGGCCACAACATCAAAAGCACCGACCAAGTCATCGCTCTCATAGTTATGATAGATACCGTAAATATCTTCGCCTTCAGGAAGATTGCCCGCATGATTTTGATAAAACTTTTGCCACAAGCGACCTAACTTGGCTGTTTCATGGCTGATTTCAGCATTATTGGTGGTGCGAACGCTGATGCCTTTGCACGCTATCGCTTCGGGTAGCTCTTTGATTTCTGATGTCATAATGCAGCCTATCCTATATATTGATGCTATTTTGTGTTTAAAAAAATATTTAAAATGAGTTTTAATACGATTAACGTTGCAGTGTGCATCTAATCTGCTTCATCAATCCAGTTCATTTGAATGGCTTCTAAGATACCTTCATTTGAGCGCTGCGGGTCATCATCAAAGCCTTCAAGCTCAGTCACCCAGCGATGCAAGTCAGTAAAGCGAATGTACTGTGGGTCGGTCTCGGGGAATTTCTCGTAAAGCTCAATAGCGATATCTAAGCTGTCTGTCCATTTTAATTTCTGCGGGGTCATGGTAGCTCCTTAACTTATCATTATTTTATAAATGTCATCGAATTGATGGTCATTTAAGCTGGTTATTTGCTTGACCATTTAATAAGCCCTATCGTAGCAAAATTCGCCCGCTGATTATAGACAAGTTCGTTATAGAGCCTTTGTTGATTTAGCTTATTTTCTCTATTTAGCAGATTCAGCAGATTTAATCGCTACTTGATGCTGATTCCAAGAATCAATGACCTCATTTGTCTGCTCACCAAGCATATCCAACACCTCTGGCGCACACTTACCTTTTTTATTGGTCAATACAAACTTGGTCATACCAACACCCATCAACTGATTTTTGAAAAAGAAGCGCGTTTCAAAATAGACGTATTTTTTATCCCAACCGACAAGCGTACTATTTACCGTCATCTTACTCAGAAATTTAAACTCCTTCAGATAGACCATTTCTTGCATGGCAATAATCCAGCCGAGATTTTTAATATCCTTTTGATGACAGCACGCCATCAGCCATTTAGTAATGTTTAATTCTATAAAAGATAAGTAGCGATAATTGGGAAGATGATCACGAAAGCCCATATCATGTGGCAATACTCGATAGTGGCGCACAATTGGTGCGGACAAGGTTTCGACATTTAGGTGTTCGCTAGCCGATTGCTGCTTAAGTTGCTGCTTTAATAAGCTGACCATAATAAAAAAACGTATCAACATGTTCATAAGGAAATCTCTTCACTGTTATTATTTATTAATCATGATTGCATATAGTTGAATATAAATACTGGCTACCTTAACGCAAAAAAAGCCACCTCAGTGACTTTTTTATGGCAAAGCTTAGATTTAGTAATTTATATCTAAAAACCGACTTTAAAGATTAATGCGCACCATTAATACTACGCACCATCTCTTCAACCATTTTCTTAGCATCGCCAAAAATCATCATGGTTTTGTCCATATAGAACAAGCTGTTATCAAGACCTGCATAACCAGTATTCATCGAACGCTTGATGACCATTACGGTTTGCGCTTTGGTAACGTCTAGAATCGGCATACCAAAGATTGGCGACGATGGATCATCTTTTGCAGATGGATTGACGACGTCATTGGCACCAATCACTAAGACTACATCGGTACTGGCGAAGTCAGAGTTAATCTCATCCATCTCAAGAATATCATCATACGGTACGTCGGCTTCCGCCAATAGCACGTTCATGTGTCCTGGCATACGACCAGCGACTGGATGAATGGCAAAACGCACATTGACACCTTCGTCTTTTAATAGCTCATACAATTCTTTCACCGCGTTTTGTGCCCGGCCTTGCGCCATACCGTAACCCGGTACAATCACCACACTACTGGCATTGGCCATAAGAAAGCCTGCATCTTCTGCTGAGCCTGCTTTGTAGTTCTTTGGTGCGCCATCATCGCCGCCTGCAGCGGCAGCTGTCGTACCCATACCGCCAAACAAGACGTTCAACAATGAGCGGTTCATGGCTTTACACATGATATAAGATAAAATCGCACCTGATGAACCGACGAGCGAACCTGCGATAATAAGCATCGAGTTGCCAAGGGTAAAACCAATACCGGCTGCCGCCCAACCTGAGAATGAATTCAATAACGACACAACCACTGGCATATCGCCGCCACCGATTGGGGCAATCCACATCCAACCAAAGATAACTGCAATCACTGCCATCGCATAAAATGCTGGCAACGAATCGGTCATAAAGTAGACGATACCAAAACCAATCATAGCAATAAATAACAGCGCCTGTACCGGTTTGACCCAGCTACCAACCAAGGTCTTCGCCCAGCTTTTCGCTGCCAGTTTACCAAAGGCAAAAACAGACGCTGAAAAAGTAATCGCACCGATAAAGCAACCGATAAACAATTCAACACGGGCAACCGCGCCATGCTGTTGTTCAGTATGCAGTACCGTTGCTAATGCAATCGCCACCGCAGCCAAACCAACAAATGAATGCATCAAAGCCACGGTTTCTGGCATTTGGGTCATGGCGACGGTTTTTGCTTTCCACATACCGACGAGTGCACCTAATACCATCGCACCGATGATTAACCATAGCACAGGGCCTTCCGCTAAGAAGAATGTCGTTGCTACCGCAATCGCCATCGCCACCATACCAAAACGGTTACCACGAATAGCGGTTTTTGGACTAGATAAACCACGTAAGGTTAGGACAAAAAGAATGGCACCGATTAAGTAGAACCAATCTGCATTTGCTGCAATCATATTTGTTAAATCGCTCATGCATCGCCTCCACTTTCAGTCGTCCCAGTTTCAAGAGCGGCTGCTTTTTTTACTTTAGGTTTAAACATCGCAAGCATACGTTCCGTCACAGCAAAACCACCAAGGATATTGATACTGGCTAAAAATACCGCAAAGGCACCTAGCAAACTGGTCGGGGTGAACATCGAACCATCGATAGTGACGGTCTGTAGCATCGCACCGACGATGACAATACTTGATAAAGCGTTGGTGACCGCCATCAATGGTGTATGTAATGCAGGGGTAACGCCCCAAACGACGTAGTAGCCGACAAAAATAGCGAGCACAAATACGGTAAAAATCGCTACAAACGGTGTGCTACTCATGGCCGCACCGGCTGGCGCTGCAGCTAAAATAGTGGCAATCATCTAATCCTCCTAAAATTTTGTTCGTGTCTGGCAAATGTAGGGTAATGAGGTAGTCGAGACTTGATGTTCAAGGCTTAGCGTTTAGCAAGGCGTACTTGCTTGTCATGTGTCACTGCTAACGCCCCTTGAATCTCATCATTCATATCTAAATTTAGTGCCAGTGTATTTACTGAAGCGTCGTCTGTAGCTGCAGGAGCAATTAAAGTGGTGATAAAATTGACAAGATTATTGGCATATAAGTCTGAAGACTGCGCTGCCAGCTGCGATGGAATATTAGCCGCACCAACGATACGCACGCCATTTGCCGTGGTAATGGTTTCATCAGGCACACTGCCTTCAACGTTTCCGCCCGTACCAGCTGCCATATCGATGAGCACTGAGCCTGCTTTCATTTTGGCAAGCGTCGCCCCGTGCACCAAACGCGGTGCGTTACGACCAGGAATTTGCGCTGTAGTGATAACGATATCAGCATTGCTTAATGCCTTGTCAACCACTGCCGCTTGGTCTTTGACATATTGCTCTGATGGCGTCCACGCATAGCCACCTGTAGACTTAGCTGTCTCAGCTTCCTCTGCACTCATCGGCACATCAAGCCACTTACCGCCTAATGATTCTACTTGCTCGCGGGCAGTCGGACGTAAATCACTTGCTTCAACGACAGCGCCTAAACGCTTAGCCGTTGCAATCGCTTGCAAGCCTGCAACGCCGACACCTAAGATGACCACTTTGGCAGGCTTAACCGTACCAGCTGAGGTCATAAACATTGGGAACGGACGCGAATATTCGTTGGCGGCTAGCAATACTGCTTTATAACCGGCAAGGTTGGCTTGCGAAGACAAGACGTCCATATTCTGGGCACGTGACAAGGTACGTGGCAATAACTCCATTGCAAAAGCGGTGGCGCCTTTTGCCGCATAAGTATCTAGCTGGCTATTGCGATATGGGTCAAGCATCCCGATAACCACTTGACCGGCCGTTAAATGCTCAGTTACCGCCGCTGGCAAGTCGTTGACCGTGGTAATAATTTGAGACTGGGTGACGACCTCGGCACTACTGTTGGCAATGTCAGCACCCGCCGCTTGATACAGCTCATCAGCATAATATGCTGCTTGACCTGCACCTGACTGAATGACGACTTCAAACCCTAGCTTACGTAATTTTTTTACCGCGTCAGGGGTTAGCGCTACCCGACTTTCACTTGCGCTATCTGCACTAATAACACCGATTTTCATACCGTCTCCTTACTTACGTCTAATGACTATACTCACGTCTAATGACTACCTTTTAACACCCTCAACGCACATTTAAAAAGCACAGGGGACAAAAAAATCTTTGGTCATGGTTGGTTTAACACTTAAGACCAAAGATTATCAATTTAATAAATGATGACGCCTTTGCCATCATGCCTTTTTATTATAGAGATATCGTCTGCTAACTTTCATTGTCTAATGATGACCCACAAGTAAAATAAAAAGTTAGGCATTTACACCATCATCATAACTTTTATTGTTATATTAAAAACTTTTATTTTTTCCAAAAGCGCGCAAAGCCTGTAAGCTATTAGCTCTGAGCCAACGCATAAATTGTTTTAATATTTGACATATGTCTACGATAACGCTTAAAAATACAAAACAGCTACGACTAAGTCAAGATAAAATACTGCCTAACGTATAATAAGAAAACTTGACACTTAATTAGAACACCCTTTAACTCATTATAAATAAGGACTAACCATGTATTTTTTACTTTCCCCAGCCAAATCTCTTAATGAGAAAGATGCCGTACCAGTCAATCTTGGCAACTACTATAGTCAGCCCGAGCTGATTGAGCACTCGCAAGTGCTAATGAAAAATTTAAAAGCAAAAGAGCCGATTGATTTGCAAGAGCTGATGAGCATCTCTGACGATTTGGCGCAGCTGAATGCTAAGCGTAATCAAGACTGGGCTTGGAGTGAGAATGAACCCTTTACGGATAACAACGCCAAACCGGCGGGTTATTTATTCGATGGTGATGTTTATAGCGGTCTTGATATGTATCACATGGACAAAGAAACCGCTATTTACGTCAATGAACATTTGGGTATTTTGTCAGGGCTTTATGGCGTGCTAAAACCGCTCGATTTAATCCAACCCTATCGCCTAGAGATGGGCACCAAGCTAAAAAATGAGCGCGGGGATAATCTCTATGAATTTTGGGGCGAGGCAGTGACAGACACTATCAATGCACGCATGGCGGATAGTGATGACAAAGTCTTGGTTAACCTTGCTTCTAATGAGTATTTTAAGGTAATAAAAAAGAAAGCGCTCAATGCTGAAATTATCACACCACGATTTGAAGATGAGAAAAATGGCCAATATAAAGTGATTAGCTTTTATGCCAAAAAAGCCCGTGGACTGATGGTGAAATATGCTGCGGATAATAAGCTGACCAATGCGGAGCAATTAAAGCAGTTTGATTTGGTGGGCTATTATTATGTCGATGAGTTGTCTGATGATAAAACGTGGACTTTTCGTCGGGATGAAGCAAGTCAGTAATTTTTAAAACAATATCTAGGGCGTGTCCTCATTTTAAAAATGGTGATAAAAATGAGATAAACTGTAGCCAAACAAGGAAAATAGTGCAGTTAATATCGGGATATTACCCAGCTATTTAACGAAGTTTGGCAAAATTTAGCCATTTTTAGCCCATTTAGATGTCCATCGATTGAATTGAGGAAACGCCCTAATTTCCATAAAAAAACCCCGATAAGCTCAGCCTATGAACTGACCCCCAAATGTTGGACGGTTTAGTTTATAACAAGGACTGAGTTCTGTATTGCACAGGACTCAGTCCTTTTAATTTAAGTTGAATACGCTCATGATTATAATAATGCATATACTCATGAATCTGTTTCTCTAACTGCTCAATAGTTTTCGGTTTCTCAATATAAATCGTCTCGCACTTCAGCGTACCGAAGAACCCCTCCATCAGTGCATTATCTAAGCAGTTGCCTTTTCTGCTCATACTTTGCTTAATTCCATGCTGTTTAAGCGTCGTGCTAAACGGTTTCATTTGATAATGCCACCCTTGATCTGAATGCAGCATTAATCTCTTACCACGGCACGCCTTTGTCTTATCTAAAGCACTAGCTAGCATCTTACCAACTAAGTCATAAGTGGGTCTCTTTGAGAGCGTATAGGTGATGATCTCATTGTTATAACAATCAAGTATGGGTGACAAATACAGCTTATCATCACCCACCTTAAACTCAGTAATATCGGTCAGCCAGCGCTTATTTGGTTTATCTGCATGAAACTGGCGCTTTAAATAGTTCTTCGCAATCTTGCCTTGTTGTCCTTTGTAAGATCGGTACTTCTGACGTCTTATCTTTGCGCTAAGCTTCATGTCATGCATAAGCTTAGCGATGAGCTTATGGTTATGATAAACCCCTAACTGCTTTAGCGCGGCCGTGACTCTACGATAACCATACCTGCCTTTATGCTTGTGGTATATCTGAGCAATATGATGTTTTAAGTCTGCATATTTGTCTTTAACATCAAACTGACACCTATGGTAGTAAAAGACACTCTTAGCCATCTTAGCGATGTTTAGCAAAGCAGATAAAGGGTGCTCTTGTCTTAGTCCTTCGATGAGCCTTGCTTTTTCAAAGCTTGTTTCTTCTTCTGTTTGAGCAAGGCATCCAGCTTTTTAGGTAGGCGTTCTCCGCACGTAGGTACTCATTCTCACGCTTAAGCTCTGCTAGCGTCTTTTCATCATCTGGCATGTCTGTAATAAAGGGTTTACTCATGGCGGTTCTACCTTTAGGTTTGGATATTAGTCCAGACATACCATAAAGCCGATACGCTTTGTGCCAGTGGCTAATTAAGGCCGGTGAGCTGATGTTAAACGTTAGAGCGACCTCGGATTGACTTAATCCTTCCTTAAGCATGGTCGTAATCACGTGATGTTTAAACTCACTGCTGTATTTGGCCTTACTTGTCTTTGGCTTAATGGCATCTATGCCACCGCTTTGGTATTGTTTAACCCATTTTTGTACAAGTTTCGAATCTACTTTAAACTTCTCACTTGTGGCAAGTCCGGTATGTCCTTGCCGATAGTATGCGATGACTTTTATCTTAAAGTCTAGGTCGTAATGCATAAAAATACCCCATAAGTTGTGTCCAACTTATGGGGTTCAGTTCACTATCGGGGTTTTTTGACAAAGAATTAGCACAGCTGCCATAAGATTTCTTAATAACTATACGGTAAAGCGAAACCTATCTCTTGAAACATCAAGTACGACAGTTTGATCATAGATATTATAAGTATGGAGACGATCGATATCAGTTGCCCAATTGGGTTCAATATAACGCACAAAGGTTTCTTTATAGGATATCGGCGTCAAATCTTCTACTAAGTATAAAGCTATCCTACGTCCGTACCTAATTGTACAGTCCTGGGCAGTACGAAACAACTGACCATTTTTCCGAAATAGTGCTCCTGCTAATCGTGATCCACGTACATCAATCTTGATAGGTGCAAGCGGATGGAGTGTCCAATCATCCGACATTAACTTGTCAGAAATATAAATCTGCAACTCTAAACCCGCTGTAATTTCTGATAGTGAACCATGAGTCGTGAAAAGATACCATAGTCCATTGTGTTTAATAACTGCACTATCTAATGCTTTCACCCCAACAACCAACTTATGAACCTTCTCCCACTTGTGAGGAAAGTTTGTCGCTTTCAATAGGTTAATGCAATTGGTCTCTGCAGCTTCTGGAATCATATATATTACATTGTTGTACTTAAATACATTAGGAAAGCTCAAATGAACGCTAATACCTAAATTTGTCGGTCCCGAATCAATAACTTGATTGCTTTCATTCAGTTCTACCCATTCTATACGACCTATATTTTCTTTGTAATTTAAGCTTTCAAAGAATATATAGCGCCTTGAGTCTTGTTCAATATAAAAAGGATCCGCCCAAAAGCATCCTTTTTCAGGTAATAGCTCCGTATATGTTTGTATTGATTGATCAACAGAGCCAATAAAAATACTCCATTGACTTAGATAAGAAATTTTATAAAATATTTCCACAGCGTAATACTTTAAATAACCCGTCAAATGCCTTATAGCAGTTAAATATTTAGTGGTCTTATAGTTTTTGCAGTCGTCAATTGAATCAGCAAATTTTTCACTCTCGACTCCAATATTATTGTTATGGAAATAACAATACAATATTGATGCTAGAACCCCATTTAATTTATGCTCAGTTAAGTTATAGTTCAAATAGAACAAAGTACAATAACCTCTCCCCACAACTTTGTCACCATCAAGGGAATCACTTAATAGGTGTAGACTAACTACGCTATGATCCCATCGTTCGGCAAACTGCCAATACAATGCTGGTTCACCTCGTTTTATGGTTTCGTCACCATAATGAAAAGAAAGAATACCTTTTTTTGTAATACCTAAGACTTTCTCAGTTAAGTTCTGGAAACCAATATTAAGAAGGTAATCTAGATCTGCTGCTCCAAGTTTCTCAATAACTGAGTCTTCAATCTCATCAGTAGACTGATACTGTTTTGGTGTTGATATAATGATAGGTATCTTGCCGTTAGCTACCAAATCATGGATAGAATAACCCTTAACATCACTTTTAGTACGAGAAAGGAAAGAGAATATTCGTTGATTAATAAATGGAATAACCTCTGTTACATTAGATATGATAGATTTTGGTTTTACACTTCGTCGAACAGCGATACAAACCTCAACGATACCCTCATCAACTAGAAGTTTTAATGGTTCAAACATGTGCCATGCTAATGTTTCATCTTCTATTAGAATTCCAAGCCTAGTTTTTTTCATCTTTATCGCCTTAAATGGCACACAAGCTGTTGTAGCTATTAACCTACAGCACATGCCCAACTATTCCCTTGAATAAATTTTAAGTCCATTTAACCTATATTCTAATACTAGCATATAGTTAAAGAAATTTTATATACTTAAAAGCTTATATAATTTTTGAATAGATTTACTCTACTCTATAGTCTTTTAATTTTTAAACGATATAACATACGTTAAAGGTTATGAGGTTAATAGAAGCGACTCAACCTAGATAACAGTTCAATATTTACCATAACTGTAAATCCTTACTCGGCACTATCAACTTGAGATATATCAATCCATTTATAGTCTATTATCTAAATTAATTAGGCTACTACAACCAGACACAAAAAAGCCCTGCTATCTTAACGACAACAGAGCTTTCGGTAGTTCAAACACTTTTACAGAAATACTTACACTTCTAGCGAAAAGTATCTTATAGATTGACTAAAAAAGTACGGTTATTCAATTAAAGCAACCGAGGTCGATAACATCATACAAATTTAGTAGAGGCATAAATTACATCATGCCGCCCATTCCACCCATACCGCCCATTCCACCAGCACCGCCCATTCCACCAGCACCGCCCATGCCAGCCATACCATCATCACCTTGCGGTAAATCAGTAATCATGACTTCAGTAGTAAGCATGAGGCCTGCTACAGAAGCGGCGTTTTCTAGTGCTGAACGAGCAACTTTCGCTGGATCAAGGATACCCATCTCTAGCATGTCGCCGTATTCGCCAGAAGCTGCGTTGTAACCGTAGTTACCGCTACCGCTCTTCACTTCGTTAACCACAACTGAGGCTTCTTCGCCAGAGTTGGTGACGATTTGACGTAATGGGGCTTCCATTGCGCGACGTAAGATATTGATACCAGCGTTTTGGTCATCGTTATCGCCACGTAGCTCAGACAATGCATTCATTGCACGAACTAGGGCAACACCACCACCAGGGACAACGCCTTCTTCAACCGCTGCACGAGTTGCATGTAGCGCATCATCAACACGGTCTTTCTTCTCTTTCATTTCAGTTTCAGTCGCAGCGCCAACTTTGATAACGGCAACGCCGCCAGCAAGTTTCGCCATACGCTCTTGAAGCTTCTCTTTATCGTAGTCAGACGTTGATTCTTCGGCTTGACGTTTGATAGATTCAACACGGTTTTCGATGTCAGCTTTGTTACCAGCGCCATCAACGATAACGGTGTTTTCTTTACCGACAGTGACTTTCTTAGCGGTACCAAGTTGCTCTAGAGTAGCAGTCTCAAGGCTTAAGCCAATCTCTTCAGAGATAACCGTACCGCCAGTTAGCGTTGCGATATCTTCTAGCATGGCTTTACGACGATCGCCAAAACCTGGTGCTTTAACCGCACAAGTTTTTAGGCCGCCACGCATGTTGTTTACAACTAGTGTTGCCAATGCTTCGTTTTCAACGTCTTCAGCAATGATTAGCAACGGTTTGCTTTGCTGCATCACTTGCTCAAGTAATGGCACGATTTCGCGGATATTGCTAATTTTTTTATCAACAAGCAAGATATACGGGTTTTCGAATTCTGCGGTTAAGCTGTCCTGCTTGTTAGCAAAGTACGGGCTGATATAGCCACGGTCAAACTGCATACCTTCGACAACTTCCAAGGTATCTTCAAAGCTTGAACCTTCTTCAACAGTGATAACGCCTTGCTTACCGACTCTTTCCATCGCTTGGGCAATCAACTCACCGATTTTGGTGTCTGAGTTCGCAGAGATAGAACCAACTTGGGCAATCGCTTTTGAATCATCAGCTGGCGTTGATAGCAAATGGATTTGCTCAACAGCTGCACGTACTGCTTTATCAATACCGCGTTTTAGATCCATTGGGTTCATGCCAGCGGCAACAGATTTCATGCCTTCTTGCAAGATTGACTGAGCCAATACGGTCGCAGTCGTTGTACCATCACCAGCAACATCGTTGGTACGGCTAGCCACTTCACGAACCAATTGCGCGCCCATGTTTTCAAATTTGTTTTCAAGCTCGATTTCTTTGGCAACCGAAACACCATCTTTAGTGATGGTAGGTGCGCCAAATGATTTATCGATAACCACGTTACGACCTTTAGGGCCTAAGGTTACTTTTACCGCATTTGCTAGAACGTTTACGCCGTCCATCATTTGTTTACGGGCATCAATGCCGAATTTTACGTCTTTTGCCATGTTAAATTACTCCACTATTATAAGTATGAGAATGCAATTAAATGTTTCAAAGAAATTTTTTATAAATGCTCTTGAGGTATAAATGGTGTTAGCTAACAATAATTAGCTAACATTGCCTCGTGGACAATTAGCCTTCAAGCACACCCAATACATCAGATTCTTTCATAATCAATAGCTCTTCGCCGTCAACTTTTACCGTTTGACCAGCATATTGACCGAACAAGACTTTATCGCCAGCTTTTACATCTAACGCGCGAGTTTCACCGTTGTCACGAATCTGACCGTTACCGGTTGCTAGCACTTCACCTTGTGAAGGTTTTTCTTGAGCAGAACCAGGAAGTAAGATACCACCCGCAGTTTTTGTTTCTTCTTCTATACGGCGGACGACAATACGGTCATGTAAAGGACGAATGTTCATCGATATGACTCCAAAAGTTGGTTATTAAAAGTAAGGGTTTATTTGAATTAATGGTCTCAATACCAAGATCTAGCAGAATGACTGCTTAAAAACAGCATCTTTAAGATAAGCTTTGAGCTTGTATCAAAAAGTGGGGGCAAGGTGAGTTCGGTTCAAGTGTAAAGACCAAAAATTTACAAGAATTTTGCACATTGTCGCTTATTCAGTCAGTAATGATGTTTTAAAAAAATCATTTGATTGAATTGCATGCTATTAAAGGCCTTAGCATTGCTCAAAAACAACAGATTTACTATCGAATAGTGGCTGTAAATGCAAGCGGTAAGACCTGAGTGCATTTTGGTTATTGCTATCTATTTCATTTACGCCGTCTTACTAAGATTACAGCAAGTTACTGCGCCTGCTTTATTTAGCAAAACCAGCAACATTAACTACATTAGCCAAACGCTTGACTCTGTCGCTGCCCTTGAAAATGTAACAGAGTATGACCATATATAAGACTGAGCACATAACAAGACCTATAAATAAAAGCTAACAGTCAAACAAAAGACAATATTTATAAATAAAAGCTGATAACACAGCCTGAAACCAAATTAAGGAATATCCATGAGTTTTTTATTAAACAATAAACAATCCCTAGCAACCGATTCTAATAACCCGAAACGCAGCCCATCTAAATTTTTAACCGCCTTAACCACTGGGGCGAGCATTGCTGCGATTGGAGCTTTAAGTATGACAGCACCTACCCTTGCCAGCGCCAAAAACATTGAACCATCAAGCGCCAATTATAGCTTTACCGTTGAAGACAAATACAAAGGGACAGCTACGCGTACGTTAAATAAAGCCGGTAATACGTGGAAATATAACGTCAATGCGCGGGTGGCCGGTGTCGCAAGTGCCGCGCAAAACAGTACCTTTAGCATTAACGGTAATAATGTCGTGCCAACCCAAGCTAGCACCACTTACAAGCTATTAGGCGTTGGTCGTACCCATAAACTGGACTTTAATCCAAGCAGTAAAAAGGTGGTAAGTAACTATCGCGGCAAGTCGACCACCATGAATATGGCGCAGCAAGCCTTTGATGATTTGAGCCTTGAGGTGCAAATTCGCCAAGACTTGCTAAACGGTAAATTCTCTGGCAACTACTACATGGCGAAAAAAGACAAAGTAGAAAAAACGCCGTTTAAAAAATCAGGTAATACTAAGATTACCGTGCCAGCGGGTACCTTTGATACCGTACGTGTCGACCGTGTCCATGATGACAACAGCCGCTCGACCAGTTTTTGGTTGGCGCCAAGCTTAGATTATCTACCGGTTAAAGTCAGTCAGATTAACGACGGTAAAAAGATGGATTTAGAATTAACCAAGGTTAATTAAGCCATTATTTCTGCATAAATGACTAACCTAAAAAAGCGGCGCTCTACTTTAGAGCGCCGCTTTTTTGCTATCAATCTTGCTATCAATATAGGTTACAACAACACAGGATACCAAGATTCATCTAGCGAGAACGTGGCTGCTTAACGACATTATTCATTGACGGTAGGCGTTTTAGTAGGATAAACAACCAAACGTTGATTGCCAGCAATAGCACAAAATCAAGCAAATATACCACTATCTCAGCCCAACTACTGCCATAGATGCGCGTAAACAGCACCACACCGCTCGCCCCAAGATAAACCAAGGTAAACATACTGCCTATCAATAGCGCATACGGCGAACGTCCACGTAATATCGATGGCGTCAAGACAAACGCCGGCACCAACCATAGCGCTTGCCAAGCAATACCGCCGATAATATCTGGATTACTGGGATTAAAGACACTGATTAAAATCGGCAGCGCCAATAATCTAAAAACCAGCCATACCAACCACGTCATCATCAAACGCTGACGAATAGGCGTTATCGGTTTTTGCGCCTTAGTAGCATTGCTAGTCTGAGTTGATTTTTCAGTTGGCGTTTGAATGTTATTGTCCTGATTGGAGCGGTTAGTAGCCATGAGAGATATTTATTTCCTAATTGATAGCAGCAAGCAGCAATAGTTAGAGGTCAATTAACTAGACAGCAATTAACGATTCCAATTGGCTTGGGCTAAAGCAGACGCCGTAATCGCCAAACGACGCCCTTGGGCAATAGCCAGTTCCCGCTCATCTGCCGATACAGGCTGATCATGTAAGGCGCCGCTGACATGGCTTGCGCCATAAGGTGAGCCACCACCACGGGTACGATTTAGGGCAGGCTCAGCATAAGGGACGCCCACAATCATCATGCCATGGTGCAATAGCGGCATCATCATGGTCAGCAAGGTCGTCTCTTGCCCGCCATGCATCGAACCGGTGGCGGTAAAGACGGCGGCTGGTTTGTTTTGTAGATTGCCTGCTAGCCAAAGCGTGACGGTATTGTCCCAAAAATACTTCATGGGTGCGGCCATATTACCAAAGTGCGTCGGACTACCAAGCGCCAGACCGCTACAATCTTTTAAATCATCCATGGTGCAATAAAGGTCGCCTTCATCAGGAATGGCAGGCTTACTTGCCGTGGTTTCAGGCGCGACTGTCGGCACCGTACGAATACGCGCCGTCATGCCAGCGTCTTCAATACCTTGGGCGATGGCATATGCTAATGTCTTAGTCGTACCATAATTTGAATAATAAAGCACCAAAACATAAGGGGCGGTCTGACTCATTAGCAAAACTTCCTTCTAAAATCATTGACGTTGTTATTTGCGCTATGTGTTATTTCAACTATATATGGCAGACAACAACCATTATAAATAGATGTGCACATTATGCCCGAGTCATTCACTGACATGCAAACAAAGCGCACTTAACACTCTAGTTTAAGTGCTGTTATATATAATCCATACTAATTGAATCGATTATGGTTATAACGCAGAACAGGGATGAATTTTTCTAGCTTGCTGTGCCTACGCAGACAGAGGCTGCAAAAAATTCATCCCTGTTCTACTGCATCGTTTTTATATTTAATTCACTATAGAATGATATGAAAGTCGCTTAAATGCATTTAGACACAATTAAGCGGCAGATTCTCAATGCCCATTTTTGCTACACTATTCGCACTCTTATCCGCGTTAAATGGTCGTCATGGAAAACTTATTAAAAAAAATCCCTTTTTTACACCAAAGCTGGTTTCAATTTCTGCGTTTTTTGACGCGGCATTTCTTTGAAGACAACTGCCAACAAAAAGCCGCGTCGCTGACCTATACGACCTTATTATCCATTGTACCTATCCTAACGGTACTCTTGATGATTTTATCCTCTGTTCCAGCCTTGGCATCCGTCAGAGCGCAGATTTATGAGGTTATTTATAGCAATTTGCTGCCACAATCGAGCTTACAGGTCAGTAAATATATCAATACCTTTGCTGAGCAATCGTCAAATCTAACCATTATCGGCGCGATGGTTTTATTCTTTACCACCATCATGACCTTGACCACTATTGAGCGCGCTTTTAATCAAATCTGGCGGGTAGAAAACCGCTCTGGTGGTATGAAAAGCATGCTGCGCTATTGGACCATCGTCACGTTAGGACCGTTAGTATTAGGCACAGCATTCCTTGCCTCAAGCGCGGTACAAAGCCTAAGTTTTTTAAATAGACAAATTGCTGGTTATGGTATCGACTGGTCATTTTGGGTACAAGTCGTTTCCTTTACCATCACGGTAGCTGGTTTTATCAGTATGTACTGGTTCATTCCAAAAGCACGTGTCCCTGCAAAAAATGCTGCCATTGCTGGTGTGTTTGTCGCGATTATCTTTGAGCTAATGAAGAATCTTTTTGGTACCGTAATGGCAAACTTTACCAGCTACGAAGTCATTTATGGTGCGTTTGCGGCGCTGCCAATTTTCTTATTATGGATATATCTGTCGTGGAATTTGATTTTATTGGGCGTTGAGATTAGCTATACCTTGACTATTTTTGAAACCGAAGAAGTGTATCCGCGCCACCCGCTCTTAAGCTTGCTCGATATGCTAAACCTTGTTTATACCCATCATTTAAAAGGCGAAGCGGTGAGCGAACAAGCATTACGCAATGTCTTGGGGCGTAAAGAGCTGCCAAAATGGTATACCTATCTTAATTATCTGCAAGACAGCAACTTGATTACCATGACGGAAGAAGAGGATTATGTGCTGAAAAAAGATTTGAGCAAAATGACTTTGTGGGACTTTTATCGCACCCTACCTTATCCCTTGCCTATCAAAGATGAGCTTGATGAGATGAGTCCAGAAGACCAAAAACCGTGGCTAAGCTTGTTGGTCAATCGCTTTGAAAATACAGAAGCCTATGCCAAGCAGCAATTGAATATGCCGTTAAATACTATTTTTGCTCATAGTGAACCGCGAAAAAAATCAGCAGAAAATGAAGCCGATTTAGCTAAAAAAGAGCGCTCTAAACTCTTTAGAAAATCTGACGCTGCGACTCCTAATCACTTAATTAAGGAAGATAAAGATAGTGATGACGTCACGCCACGTTTTGAGCCGGTCGCTTATGATAAAGACAGCGACATAGAGTATGACGAGCATAATAATGAAATTATCCTTCCTAAAGATGTTGATATTGATAGTGACAAAGTGAATGCTGACAGCAGGCACGCTACCAATAGAGGAGATATCATTACTGAGGCAGATAATCCTACAGCAAATTAGCTCAATATAACTTTATTTATAACTATGATGAGACATAAATAAGCCCCTACATATAGGGGCTTATTTTTTACTAAATTTTTAATCTTTATGGCTTATATGGTAAGGTAATTTACTTTTAAGAGATTTTATCAGCCAAATAGAATCCTTAATTGTTAATAAAAATGGGATTATTTCTTAGGTTAGTTTTTAGGTCATTTGTGGAGCACATAACATTGGATAAACACCCTGAGAATGGCTGGCTTAAATTTGCATGGCTTACACTCATGCATAGATTAAAGCAATTTACCCAGCTCTGGTCGCTACAGACGCTGACCGATTTCCCTGATCGCCTAAGAAATATATGGCAGCAACTTATTGGCTCTTATTGGTTTATTCCAACTGCTTGTGTGGTGGTAGGTATTTTACTGGCGCCTGTATTGGTCACCATTGATGAACATTTCGACCGCGAGACAGTCAGAGAAATCACCTTTGCCTTTACAGGTGATGATGATGCCGCCCGCGCTATTATGACCACCATTGCCGGTGCCGTACTCGGTGTCGCTGGGACCACTTTTTCGATTACGATTGCCGTCTTATCGATGGCATCTTCGCAATTTGGCCCCAGATTGTTACGTAATTTTTTGACCGATACGCCTAATCAGTTTGTCTTAGGTGCGTTTATTGGCACTTTTAGCTATAGTTTATTGGTGTTAAAAGCCATTCATAAATATGATGTTGGTTTTGGGGTGCCGCAATTGGCGGTGACCTTTGCCATTATCATGGCGATTATTTGCGCGTTATTATTAGTGTATTTCGTGCAGCATATGGTGCATGCGATTCAGGCATCACATGTGATTCAAGGCGCCAGTAATGAGGCGATTAAAAACATTCACTACTGGTATAAAGACCGCTGCGATATTGAGCATCAACGTGACGTTAAACATCATGACGTTAAACAATTTCATACTTGGCCTGCCACGCCGATTTATCCACCGTGCTCAGGCTATTTGCAGCAAATTTATCTAGAGTCACTGATCACCTTGACCCAAGATTATGGCGGCGTGGTGCACATGAACACCAATCTTGGTGATTTTGTCACTGATAGAAATATTATTGGCTATTTTTATCAGCGTCCAGCCGACCACTCAGACAATCGCCATCAAACCAACACGCCAAATCTGGCTATCGTCCCGCGTGCGCCTGATGGGCTGTTCTGGCAACGCTTTGCTGGCTGTATACGTATTGAGCAACGCTTGAGCCACCCCAACGATATCGCTTATAGCTTAGGACAAATGACTGAAATCGCGGTACGCGCCCTATCACCAGGGATTAATGATCCAAAAACAGCGGTCAACTGTGTGCAGTCTTTGACCGCTTGTTTAAGCATTATGATGCGGCGTCAGCCACCGAGCCCCTATCACTTCTATACATCAAGCCCAGATAATTCGACCTCAAAGCAATTAACGTCAAATCAATCAACATCAAATCAACCTGCGCCAGATAAAACAAACTCAGACAACAGCAATATTGAAAGCATAAACAATAAACCACGCGTCGCTATATTGGCCGTCGTAACTCATACTCCTAAAATATCCGACTTTATCGATGCATCGCTTGGCGAGATACGCCGTTACGCGACCGCAGACTTGATGGTATTAAAGGCGCTTTGTCAGGCATTGGTAGATCTCAATTATGCTAAAGTTAATAACGCCCAGCAGCAAACGCTACTACATGAGCTGACATTGATTGAACGTGCGGGACAAGACAATCTCAGCTATCAAGAATTGGTCGACGACTTAAGCGCCATGTGCCAACAAGCTAAGCAATTTATTCTCGATGATGATGCCCAGCATCAATACTTTGCTTATGTCCCTAAGTTTGATGCTCATATTCGTAAAGTGCTACAAGCGCAATCAAGGTAATCCCTAAAACAAGTTGCACTACTAAAACAAGTTGCACTACTAAAAATAAGTTTGCTATTCACAACTAGCATGCAAGCGCGAAAATAACTAAAATAAAAACCCAGTCAATCTTTATAAGTTCTAATCTTAGGACGATTTTTTATCATTATTTGAGACCTTTTTTATGGCTCCTACCAGCAGCTTGACCATACTAGAAATCAGCGCTATTTTTTTATCGATTACCGCCTTACTGACTTACGTAAATCATCGATTTATCGGTCTGCCAACGACTATTGGCGTGATGGTTATCTCCATTTTACTATCTATCGGTGCGATATTTTTGGGCTTTTTAGGTTTTGATGAGCTGATTGATTACGAAGTGAGTTTATTGGAGCAGCTTGATTTTACCGAAGTCTTATTAGACGGCATGCTGTCTATGTTGTTATTTGCCGGAGCGCTACACGTCAATATTGGCGATTTAAAACGTTATAAATTGCCCATTGGTATCCTTGCTTGTATTGGCACGATCGTATCGGCGCTATTAATTGCCGCTGCGCTATACTTTATGCTGCCGCTATTTGGTTTTGGGCTGCCGTTTTTGTGGTGCTTACTATTTGGTGCTTTGATATCACCGACCGATCCTATCGCCGTCATGGGTATTTTGGCATCGGCAGGCGCGCCAAAAAGTATTGAAACCGTCATTGCTGGTGAGTCATTATTTAATGATGGTATCGGCGTGGTTATTTTCGTGCTGCTGCTCGGTATTTTATCGAGCGGCGATATCCCAACGGCCAATTATGTCGCCCATACCTTAGCCGTTGAAGCCGGTGGCGGTATTGTCTTTGGTTTGATACTCGGCGGCATATTATATTATTTAATAAAAAGCATCGATAGTTATCAAGAGGAAGTATTATTGACGCTGGCAGGCGTAATAGGTGGTTATGCACTCGCCAGCCATTGGCATTTATCAGGTCCACTTGCGATGGTAATGATGGGGTTAATGGTTGGTAATCGCGGACGGGCACTGGCAATGAGCGATAAAACGCGCCATTATATCGACCTATTTTGGGAATTAATTGATGAGATTCTCAATGCTATTTTATTTGTGTTAATTGGTTTAGAGGTGGTGATGATAGCTTATTCGGGCAATTTGTTTATCGCCGCTGGTTTGACCATTGTTATTGCTCTACTTGCGCGCTTTATCGTGGTAGGTATGACCACCAAAACCTTTCACCGTCAGCTTGATTTACCGACAGGCGCGTGGAAAGTGCTGACATGGGGCGGATTACGTGGCGGCATTTCGGTTGCTCTGGTCTTGCAGCTGCCGGCAGGCAGCGAGCGTGATATTTTATTGGCGCTGACTTATGCGGTGGTGATATTCTCTATCTTGGTGCAAGGTTTGAGCGTCGGTAAAGTCGCCAAAAGTATTCGCACTGATGAGCCAGTAGCAGAAATATAGGCTTTAAAGAGTATTGATTTAGTCGTTTCAGTAAAATAAAAGCCAGTATAAGTATCATCGCTTATACTGGCTTTTTTAGGTCTATTGAACGCGTTTATTCGTTTTTATAGCAGCCTAGTTATATCAAACCCTTGCGCTTCATATTGCGATAAACCACGATCACAATAATAATATTCGATACCAAGATAGCAAGCTTAAACCAATCAAATGGGCTTGCAAACAGATAGTAAATCTCAATAGGAATAAATATCCCATAGCCTAATACCCCAAACCAATACGCCCACGTTCTGTCTTGCCACAAACCATAAGCTTCTAGGAAGCGCAAACTGGCATAAGCAAAAATCAACAATAAAAATACTGGCCAATTTTTGCTTGCCTGCTGAGCAATGCGTACCGCACTATCAACTTGCGGTGCCAGTAGCTGTCCGAAGCTCTGTTGCCAAGAAGCGGTCGCGGTCGTAAGCCAATGCTCAAGGTCACTATGCCATGACCATAAAGCCCCCGCCCCTAATAGCGCACCGACGCCTTTGACCACCTCATATATTGCGACTGCTTTAATAGATTCGCTAGAGGTACTAGCACGACTGCGCGGTTTATGCTGCTGGCTGGTTAAATTTCGGTCGTTATTCTTCGAGGATGGTTGCAGATTATCATCCTGTCGGGGCAAGTTAGCCAAAGAAAGTCTCCACAACGCGGCCTTGCAATTGCTGATTAAAGAATGGCGTATTTTTACCATTTGACAGCATGGATTCTGTGGTCACTTGCCACTCGAGATTGGGGTCGACCAATACTGCGCCGCCGATACTTTCATACTGATCATTAATACCAGCAATTTTTGCTGGATTAAGACAGATTTTATCGACCAGCTGTTCTAAAGTTAATACTTCATCACGTACCAACTGACATGCCAGCGCCATAAACGTATCAAAGTTTGAGATACCGGGCGTACTCTCAGCAAACGGTGCTTTTTTAGCGGTACTATTTAATGGCTCATGATGGCTGCAAATCGCATCAATGGTGCCATCTTTTAGCCCGCGGCGAATGGCTTGCTGATCGGTATTACTACGCAGCGGTGGTAGCACATAGGCTTGGGCATTAAAGCCTTTTAGATTATCATCGGTTAAGTACAGCTGATGCATCGCCACATCACAAGTCACCGGCAGACCTTTGTCTTTTGCCCAGCGCATCAGCTCAATCGAAGACTTACAAGATAACTGGCTAAAATGTGCTGCAATACCCGTTTCTTCTACCATTAACAGCTGCGTCGATAAAGCGACGGTTTCAGCAATCCAAGGAATCCCTTGCAGACCATGATATGAGGCGATATAACCTTCATGTGCCACGCCATCACCAGACAAACTTGGCTCATCAGGATAAAAGAACACTTTCATATTAAAAGTAGCCGCATATTCCAAGGTACGCAGTAATACTAAGTCATTGCGAAAAGGTCGACGCGCATTAGATACCGCGATACAGCCGCCCTTTTTAAGCCCAGCGATATTTGATGGGCGCTCGCCTTCTAAGCCTGCGGTCAACGCACCTAAAATATGCAAATAAATACCGCCATCACCAAGCGCGCGCTCACGCAAGCCTTTTAACAGCGAGCCGTTTTCTAAAATAGGATTGGTATCAGGCGGAATCACCACATGCAAAAAGCCATTGCCACGAGCAGCGCGCCCTTCTGACTCTAACGTACCGTGTTGTTGTTGACCCGGTTCACGTAGGCGCGCGCACAAATCAACCAAAGGAGGTAGTAGCCACATTTCGCGCTCTGACTCAAGAGAAGCCAGTTTATTGGTTACTGTGCTTGGTAGCACGTCTTTAAATGCTTTTGGAAGTAAGTCGTGCATATGAATATCTGAATTCGTAATGTGAACCATGAGCGTTATTACCGTATCAATAAAATGGGATAATTGACTTCCTCCCCTCCCTAAAGTGAGGGGATTCCTACCGCTAGACGCTCAAGCCCGAGCGCGAGAATGTTTTTTGCCGCATTAATATCGCGGTCATGAGTGACACCGCACTCACAAAGCCATTCTCTTATTCCAAGACCCGTCCTACCTTTCGGACTGTTTTGGCGTGAGCCACAACACGAACAAGTTTGGGTGGTGTAACTTTCATTTACCTCGTCATAGTAGCAACCTGCGTTCTCGCACTTATAGGTCAGTTGCCGCTTAATCTCAAACCAACCTGCGTCATAGACGGACTTGGCTAGCTTGCCCCTAGTGAATGATTTTGATTGAAGTTTGCCAATGATGATTATTTTATTAGTCTTGGCAAGGTTGGTGGTAAATTTATGAATCAAGTCTTGGCGTGTATTTTTAATCTTGGCGTAAATCGCCTTAACTCTTTGTTTGTTTTTAGCCCGCTGAGCAATGCCTAGTTTTTTAGCGTATTGCTGGGTGACTTTGGTTTTTAGTACCTCACCATTACTTGTCATTGCTGAGTCTTTACAGCCTAAATCAATACCAGTTTCGCCTGTACCGCACTCAATTTTTGGGTACTCTTTAACGGTGATGCAGGCATACCAAAGACCACGACTGTCCTGTACAAGCTCACAAGTGTTGATGGTGTAGAGTGCTAAATTGTAGCTATCCCACACGTCGATGGTCAGCTTTTTGCCTTTTGATAGGCTAAATTGAATGGTGGATTTGAGGCTTTTCTTTCCTGCTTTTTTGACACCTAAGTATTTGATTGCTGTTTTTTTAAAGGGAATCCAACCAAGTGATTTGCGCTTAGATTTTGGGTTATTGGTTCGCCAGTTTAGTTTGGCTTTTTTGAATTGCTTTCGAGATTTAGCATGGGTTTCAGTAACAGCTTGCAAGGTTTGACTGTGCAAATTCAAAAACTCACCACTGCCTTTTACATAAGTTGCAATATCATAAGCTGAAAAGAAATGATTGGTGCGTTGAAGATGCTTAAAACTCAAGTCATTCACATAGTTCCACACAAAATTAACTGCGCCCGCTAAGGTATTTAGCTGATTGGCGTGTTTGTCTTTGATGCGTAACTTGAGCGTTTTCATAGAGTGATTATGGTCTTAATGAGTTTGGTTGACAAGTCTGTTTTAAGGCTGAGCGACAATAGCTGACGCCTGATATCCACGCCCTAGAAGGGAGATGGTTTTACGGCGCTTTTTGATAAATATAAAATAGGGCAGCAGAGGATTATTGACTCGCAGCTTGATGGGCGCGCTGACCTTCCATTGCCAGTGACAAGACCGCCATACGAATAGCGATACCGTTATTTACCTGCTTTAAAATCACAGACTGCGCTCCATCGGCGACGCTTGAGGCAATCTCAACACCGCGGTTCATCGGCCCTGGGTGCATCACCAAGGCGTCAGGTTTAGCCAATGCCAGCCGCTCTGGTGTAATACCATAGTGTTTATAATATTCACTCGACGACGCTAATAGCGGCGAGCCGATACGCTCATTTTGTATTCTTAATCCCATAATGACATCACAGTCCGTGACACAGTCATTCATATTTTCATACACTTGTACGCCAAAACGCTCAATACCTTTAGGTAACAAGGTACGCGGCGCGCAGACGCGAATGTCTTTCACGCCTAACGTTTGTAGCGCACTGATATCAGAGCGTGCGACCCGTGAATGCTTAATATCACCGACGATAGCTACTGACAATTCTTCAAATGGGCGCGGCGCTTCACGGTGAATGGTCAGCATATCGAGCATCCCTTGGGTCGGATGCGCATGCCAGCCATCACCGCCATTGATAATGGCGATATCCGGCGTCACTTCGGTTGCCATAAAATGGGCCGCGCCTGACGCTGAATGCCGTACCACAAAGATATCTGCCGTCATCGCTTGCAGATTCCACAGCGTATCGCGCAAGCTTTCGCCTTTTTTGGTACTAGAGCGCTCGATATCGATGTTTAGCACATTGGCACCAAGACGCTTTTCAGCGACTTCAAAGGTTGTACGGGTACGCGTTGACGGTTCAAAAAATAAATTCATCACCGTATAGCCTTCAAGCTCAGGACGGTTAATAAGCTGCCCATTTTCATCAAAGAACGTCTCAGCTTTGGCAATAATTGCCTGCAACTGCGCCTTATTAAGACCTTCTACCCCTAAGAAATGACGAATACTGCCATCGTTATTAAGCTGCGGAAGACTTAACGAGCTATTAAGCTTTTGATGAATGGTATCGGGGTCGAATTTAGCGTAATCCGTTGGCGAGACGGTCTGGGTTGAGCGACTATCGATAGAATTTGACATAATGGCAGGTCTTTATTGTTAGTTTATATGATTTGCTAAGCATCATTGATGCATTTTTTGGCGATTTATGGTCGATAAGCACAGAGACAAGGACATTTTGGCACTTATTTGCTACAATTTACCCCAGTGGCAGTGATAGACATAACGCCGCAAAAAACAGCATTTGTCATCTTCTTGGGTAATAGCCATAGACCTGTCATAACCATCATTAAAATCCGCTTATCCAAACGATAAATAAATAATAATAGCGCTAGTGTAGCTGATTTTGTGGTCAGGACAAAGATGCCGTGTGGGGTATTTAAAAATTTACCAGATTTAAGGGCATTAAGTGCGAGCTAAAATATTTCTCAAACGCTCATTTTTCCTTTAAATTCACCAGCCTTTATTTTAAATAATATTCATTTCAATAGCCTTTATCAGGAAGCATTATGACAACCTTAGCAAACTATCTAAACGCTCATGCAAGCAACCCTGCACTCAATGACGTGATTACTACCGTGACTGATGTCGGTAAGACCATCTCGCAATTATTGAGAAAAGGGGCGCTTGCAGATATCTTAGGTGAAGCGGGCAATCAAAACGTCCAAGGTGAAGAGCAGAAAAAACTCGACGTATTGGCTAATGATTTATTAGACGCTTTGGCAAAAAACAGCCATTGTGCGGGCGTCGCTTCAGAAGAGCTCGACGATGCCGCCCCTGCCAATGCCGATGGCAGTTTATTGGTATTGTTCGACCCGCTTGATGGTTCATCAAATATCGACATTAATATGGCCGTCGGTACTATCTTCTCTATCCTACCGTACCAACGCCAAGGTCAAACCAGTGAAAATAGCGACTTCTTACAAGCAGGCAATCAACAGTTAGCTGCCGGTTATTTGCTATATGGTACCTCTACAGTATTGGCGCTGACTATTACTGATAATGTTGTGATGTTTAGCTTAGACCCTGATACCAATGACTATGTGCTGATAGAAGAAAATGTCACCATCGATGCTGATACCAGCGAATACGCTATCAATGCTTCAAACTATCGTTATTGGCGCGCGCCGATGCAACAATATATCGACGAACTCATCGCTGGCAAAACTGGTGTTCGTGGTCGCGATTTCAATACCCGTTGGGTAGCGGCGATGGTCGGTGATGTGCATCGTATTTTATGTCGCGGCGGGCTTTTCACTTATCCTTTTGATACTAAAGATGCCAATAAAGCGGGCAAGTTACGCCTTATGTATGAAGCCAACCCGATGAGCTTGTTGATTGAGCGTGCTGGCGGCGCTGCCACTGACGCAGTCAATCGTATCTTGGATATAGCGCCAACCGATATTCACCAACGTGTTCCTGTGGTACTTGGTAGCAAAAACGAAGTCGAGTATGTTAAGAATCTACATGTAAATTATACTGATAAATAAGTCATCCGCGCCAATCTGCTAACCGTCATTATAAAGTCTTATAATTGATATACCTTATATTGATAGTCCTTATAATGACGGTTTAAACTTTTTATTTTTTCTAAGCGATCCATTATGGTAGCAAATCCCACCGAGCTTATTACCTCAGATAAAAATACGACCGTCAAGCTTGTCAAAGGGTTATTAACGCAAGCGCGCCAACGCAAAAAGCAAGGTCAAACCGTCATTGAGGGTGTGCATCTAATCGATGCGGCGCTGCGTAGCGATTATCCGTTCGTGCAAATACTGCTTGCAGACTCAGCGCATCAGCATCCTGAGGTTCAGCAGATTTTAACGCGACTGCCAACCTACACGCCTATTTTGACTTTGTCAGATGCCCTGTATGAGAGTATTCGTAGCTTAGGTACGGGCATCGACATTATGGCGCTGATTACTATACCAACGCCCAGCTTAGCGGCCATTAGTGACGATTGTCTTATTCTTAATGATTTACAAGATAACGGTAATGTGGGCACGCTGTTGCGCACTGCTGCCGCAGTTGGCATACGCAATATCCTATGTACCAGTGGTACCGCGCAAGCATGGTCACCAAAGACGCTCAGAGCAGGTATGGGCGCACAGTTTGCCCTAACCATTTATGAAGATCTCAGTGTGCAAGATATTTTGGATTATGTGCAAACGCCGCTATTTGCGACCAGCTCACATACTGATACCGTCATTTATCAACACGACTTAAAGCAACCTATTGCTTGGATTATGGGACATGAAGGCCAAGGCGTATGTGATGAGCTGATGCAGTGCGCCACCCCTATCGCTCTACCGCAGCCTAATGGGCAAGAAAGTCTTAATGTCGCCATTGCTGGCTCATTATGCTTATATGAGACGCTGCGCCAGAGAAAATATACTTAGCATTAATGTTGGATGTATCGATAAGCACTTATTAAAAAATGACTGATAGCACTATTGCCTTATCAGTCATTATTAGTTTAAGAGTAAGCTCGGTTTTTTAATCCTGCCTCTCAACTCTGTGCTTTTTTAAAGCTTTCAGCATAGTTATTTGGTGCATTAAAGTTGGTGAAGCTGATACTAATAGATTTATCCAACCCTTCTACGCAATGCCACCACCCAATAGGAATAAATAACGCATCGCCTGCATCAATAGTAACTTCAACTGGGGTCACATGCTGCATCAATGGATGTTTTTTCAAATCAAAATTGGGAAAATCTACTTCACTATACACGTGCAAATCATTATAGAGCCAAGGCACTTGCCAAGCTGGAATCAAAGTAACCTTCTTAGAGCCATACACTTGAACCAACATATTGTTAGTCAAGTCATGATGTAGCGGCGTAAAAGTACCTTTGGGTCCCATCCAAAAATACGTACTAAAAGCTGCATCACTGTCTAAAAGCTGGCGGTAGCCTTCACCAAAATCCCCTATATCATCAAGTGCTGGTCTGATGGTTTCAACGTTTTGTTGCGTGTTATTGGCAGTCATATAATAGTTATTACTTTCACCGTCATTTTCTATCATATTGACAAATTCAGACATCAGCATCGATTTGCGATACTTATCAGAATGCCGCTCAAAAAGCGCATCATTCTCGCGATCGAACTGCACCTCAATTTCTGCATCCCCTAAAACCTCAGCAAAGTATTGTGGACTCCACTTTTTAAGAGCAGGCCAATGATCAATGCCTTTTTTAAGTACTACAGGCTTGTGCTTACTATAATAATCTCTAATAAAGGTTTCAAACGCTGGCGTATCAATGACATCAAGCTGTTGGTTGTAACCTGCATCCAATCTAGCCAAGTGATCACAGGTTTCAAGTAGCCATTCTCGCTTTTTTAGCGTTTTGGCAGCCTTTATACCCGCGCGCAAATAGGGACTTTTTAAAGCCGTCTGTACCTCTAGGGCAATCTCTGCCTCACTAAATCCCTGCTGCACCAATACGTTCGCGATACTGCTTTTACTCGTTCCCTCAAGTAGATTAGTAGCGACCCATTCTTTCCAATTATTCGGCAGCCTACGAATGGGTTGCTTGCTGTCATTCGCCACTGGCTCTAACTCATCATTGAGAGCGGCTTTGATCTGAGCATCTGAAAAGCGATTGTTCTTTAATGTCTCAATGATTGTCTCTGTTTGGACACCGCGTATTATATTCGTCGCGACCCACTCATGCCATTCTTGAGGTAAGCGTACTGCCGCGTTTAATCCTGCACTCATTAGTATCTCCTAATCCCTTATGTACTAATTCATTGGTCTATAGCATCCAGTTATGAGTAGCCTCTCACGAGAATATATTCATAACAATCACCTGACTATCACTTAGCCCGCGGGCGCTATGATAAAGCTATTTATCCAAAATTCTGCTAAATTAATAGACTAAATTTTAGTCTATCATAGTGGATAGGCTAATAAAATCAAAATTAACTTTCGAAGTATAGACCGTTATGAGGATTTGAATTTTTACATAAAAAAAGCCTCCGATTCATTGAACCGGAGGCCTTCAAAACTATCATAGATTAAGCGATATAAAGCACTAAACCGTTAAGAACTAAATCTTGCTAGTCAGCTCAGGTAACGCTTCAAACAAATCAGCTTCTAAGAAGTAATCAGCAACGCTAGCGATAGGCGCTTCTGGGTCATTGTTAATAGCAACGATGACTTTAGAATCTTTCATACCAGCCAAATGCTGAATAGCGCCTGAGATACCAGCCGCGATATAAAGCTGCGGTGCCACGATTTTACCCGTTTGACCAACCTGCATATCGTTTGGTACATAGCCTGCGTCAACAGCAGCACGTGATGCACCAACAGCAGCGCCAAGCTTGTCAGCTAATGGCTCAATGTATTTAGTGAAGTTTTCACCATTTGCTAAGGCACGACCACCAGAAACAACGATGCCTGCTGAAGTTAATTCAGGACGGTCAGATTTGGCCATCTCTTCATTAACAAAGCTTGCTTTACCGGTCTCTTGCACGTTGTCGATAGTTTCAACAGTCGCTGAACCACCTTCACTTGCTACTGGGTCAAACGCTGTGGTACGTACTGTCATAACGACTTTATCTTCTGTGGTTTTAACCGTTGCCGTGGCATTACCTGCATAGATAGGACGCTCAAACGTTTGCGCGTCTACTACAGCAGAGATTTCTGACAACATACTCACGTCAAGTAAAGCTGCCACACGTGGCATAAAGTTCTTACCAGTGGTGGTAGCAGGTGCAAGGATATGGCTATAATCACCAGCAATATCAGCAACCAATAGCGCAACGTTACCAGCCAACTGATGCTCATAAGCGGCATTGTCTGCTAATAATACTTTAGTCACGCCATCTGCTTTAGCCGCTTCATCAGCTGCCGCTTGTGCGCCACTACCCGCGACCAATACATGGACATCATCGCCCATTTGTTTAGCAGCAGCGATCGTGTTTAAAGTTGCCTTTTTTAGACTGGCATTGTCATGTTCTGCATATACCAAAATTGCCATTGTTTTTGTCCTTTATTTATTCGTATCATCTATTCATGCGGTTGTTTGTGTACAGCGTTATTTATCCATTTAGCTTAAATATTAAATAGCTTAAATATTAAACTGCTCAGACCTCATAACGTTGCACAGGATATGCCGTAGCAAAGTATTAACAATTAAATAACTTTTGCTTCATTTCTTAGCTTATCGACCAACTCGTCAACTGAACCCACTTTGATACCAGCTTTACGCTCAGCAGGTGGCACGACTTTGATAATTTCTTGCTTAGATGCCATATCAACACCAAAATCAGCAGGCGTTTTCTCATCAAGTGGCTTTTTCTTCGCTTTCATGATGTTAGGCAATTTAGCATAACGTGGCTCATTCAAACGTAAGTCAGTGGTAATAACCGCTGGTAGGTCAAGCGCTAGAGTCTGTAAACCACCGTCGATTTCACGAGTGACATTTACTTTACCGCCGTCAACTTTCACTTCTGACGCAAACGTACCCTGACCGATACCCATCAATGCCGCTAGCATCTGACCGGTTTGGTTATTGTCATCATCAATAGCTTGTTTACCCAACAGGATAATATCGGTAGATTCAGCCTCTGCGATACTTTTTAGGATTTTAGCGATTTGTAGTGGATAAGGTTTTGCGTCAGTCACTACCAAGACACCACGGTCAGCACCCAATGCTAAAGCTGCACGGATCTGCTCTTGTGACTCTTTTGGACCAATTGATGCCACAATAATTTCATCAATCACGCCCGCTTCTTTTAAACGAACCGCTTCTTCAACAGCAATTTCATCAAAAGGGTTGATTGACATTTTAGTGTTAGATAAATCTACGCCAGAATTATCAGCTTTTACACGAACTTTTACGTTGTAATCAATGACACGCTTGACCGCTACTAATGCTTTCATACGTTCCTCGTTTATTAATGTTATGAATTAAAAATTGCCAGTTAAGAACCAGAGGTTCATCTTTTTCAAACTGTTGTTCAAATCGTCGTTCAAAATATCACTAAAGGTTATTACTACAGTAACAGAAATTTTAACTAAACACTCATAAGCCAATCACCAAAAGTGTATTGGCATAATACTTGCTTTTTACCAATAATCAAAATTTAAAAGTAAAATATTAAAACCTGTTAAAGCTAAGCCAACCGTAATTATCAGACCCATCTATCTTGCGTGAGCACAGTGCTAAGGTCAAGACAACGCCGTGAATAATGCGTCATAAATTTGTCACCACTGTTGCAAAAAGCGTCTATAAGCGCATAAATGAACCATTTATCTTATTAAAAACCGTTAGCAGTACAATATTTATTATGCTTTCTATGCTTTACGAATCACTTAACTGGATAATTATCTCTTGATTTAAGCTTCTATTACATTTAAAACCTACTATAGTCAGTCCTAAATAAAATAAGTACAAGTATTATAATGCGCTACTGGTATTCATTTTCCTCGCTTGCTGTGCCTACGCAGACAGAGGCTGCGCAAACTTAATACCAGTAGCTCTGTGTTCATTTTACAGCGGATCGCCTATATTCTATTTAAAATCAATGAGAACAAGCTTAGTGATATTAAATATTTAGTCTATTTTCTTAAAAAAATTGCATAAAAAAAGCAACCTGATGAGAGGTTGCTTTTTTTTAAAGTCTAAACAGTATTTTTATTGTTTTAACAAACAAAGGAATCAATGCTTATTAATAATCTTTTGCTATTAAGTAAACTGATAAATCAGTATGACTCAATAATCAGTAAGATTAGATAGCTTCGATTTGCTCAGCTTGTGGGCCTTTTTTGCCATCACCTAAGATGAAAGACACTTTTTGGCCTTCGGCTAGAGTTTTGAAACCGTTACCTTGGATAGCGCTGTAGTGAGCGAATACGTCTTGTCCGCCATTGTCTTGAGCGATAAAACCAAAACCTTTAGCTTCATTAAACCACTTTACAGTGCCTTCAACTTTATCTGACATAAATTTTCCTAACTCTTTAACTGTTGGCGAGACGTGTGTCATCACCGATTAATTGATATATACTCAAGTATTTTCTGCTGAATGCGTCGGCTTAAACCCTTGATATATCTAGAAGATATACTATCTGTTCTTGCCTCAAATCCTCTGAGTACAAGCTGATTATAACAGCTTTTCTCAACTGCAACAGGTTAAATTACTTTTTTTTGTAAATAATTCACTTCTTATGTAAAGGGAATGGTTAGGATGACGTTAATATATCTAAGCTATTGATTTTTATAACTATTTGTCGTTATTTAGCAAACTATAACGAACACTCATCACGTTTTTCTTAATGATAAAATTAATAAATTAACTATTTAACTCGATATCTACTGCGGTAACGGTAGCCATGGTGACGATAATACCAGTAGACACAGGGCAAAAAATATCAAGGAAAACGATTGGCTATAAGCGATGTACTTAGCTGGAACCACCAAGTCTTTCGGTGAATCGGGTATGCCTTTACGTTTGAGTAGCCGTGTGCCGTATATCCAGCCATAGATGGTATACATACTATAAGCAACCGGAACTGCGAGCGCTAATGGCGCTAGATCGATGACATATAAGGCGACTGTCGAGACAAAAAACCAAGCGGTATCAATCAAGGAGCTGATTTGGAAAAATTTGGACTTTGGCAACTTACCCTGATTGCTTTTGAGCATCTCCCCTTCTATCCATATCAAAACAGCCACGATAGCGCTCAGAGTAATATATGCGAATTGCGGCGTTAGCCAGTTAGGATTTGGTATTTGCACAACAGACAACCTGTAATCAAGAAAAAATAAGAATAAGAAGCGATATGAAATAACGCTTTAAATAAGACAAAGTCATTGATAAAAATGATGAAGGCTGTCTATATGAGGCAGAGATGCTGCGTTTTCAACCAATATTAAAGCAATTGACATGAAAACCTTACTTAGCTTATTGAAATAATAGCCATTAAAAAACCCGTGCCATCAAGTGATAGCACGGGTTTTAAATTCTAGATGAGCGATTAATTACCTAATCGCTCACTAGCCAATTAGTTTTTGTCTTTATCGATGATTTTGTTGCCGCCAATCCAAGGCATCATGCCGCGCAATTTAGCACCAGTCACTTCAATTTGATGCTCAGCGTTGTTACGACGACGTGCCGTCATTGATGGATAGTTGGTTGCGCCTTCACTGATGAACATTTTTGCGTATTCGCCAGATTGGATGCGTTTTAGCGCATTACGCATGGCTTCACGTGATTGCTCATTGATGACTTCAGGACCAGTCACATATTCGCCGTATTCAGCGTTGTTACTGATTGAGTAGTTCATGTCAGCGATACCGCCTTCATACATGAGGTCTACGATAAGCTTAAGCTCATGTAAGCACTCAAAGTAAGCCATTTCTGGTGCGTAGCCTGCTTCTGTTAGGGTTTCAAAGCCCATTTTAACTAGCTCAACAGCGCCGCCACAAAGAACCGCTTGCTCACCAAATAAGTCAGTTTCAGTTTCATCTTTAAACGTGGTTTCGATGATACCTGAACGACCACCACCAACACCAGCAGCATAAGACAAGGCTAGTTGCTTAGCTTGACCTGATGCATCTTGGTAGATAGCGATCAAATCTGGAATACCGCCGCCTTTGGTAAATTCTGAGCGTACAGTATGGCCTGGTGCTTTAGGCGCAACCATAATAACGTCAAGATCGCTACGTGGAACGACTTGGTTGTAATGAATCGCAAAACCATGAGCGAAAGCCAATGTTGCACCTTCTTTGATATTTGGTTCAATCTCATTTTGATAGAGCTCTTTTTGGAACTCATCAGGTGTCAAAATCATGATGACGTCAGCAGCTTTTACCGCTTCTTCTACTTCCGCAACTTTTAGACCAGCGTTTTCCGCTTTTTTCCATGAGCCAGAGTTGGCACGTAGACCAACGGTCACATCGACGTCTGAATCTTGTAGGTTAAGTGCGTGTGCATGGCCTTGTGAACCGTAACCGATAATAGCAACTTTTTTGCCTTGAATAATCGATAGATCACAGTCTTTGTCATAATAAACGTTCATAAGTAGAGTCCTTTTCCTCAATCATGGCGGGCCATGGATAAATAAACGCCTAGATTACAGTCACTGTCGTAAAGTGATTTGCTATATAAGCGCTATGTTAAGTGTTGAATAAATAAGTTTAAAATACCAAGCTTAAAACCGTATATTTTGCAATAAACGCTGATTATAAGCTTAGCGTTTTTCGCCGCGTGCAATACCAATCACACCCGAACGCACGACTTCCATGATACGTTCGCGGCCAATCACATCGATAAAGCCGTCAAGCTTGGCTTTATCACCGACGATTTGAATGGTATAAAGGTTTGAATTTACATCAACGATTTGTGCGCGGAAAATATCGGCACTGCGTTTAATCTCTTCACGTACACCGCCTGTCGCTCGTACTTTGATTAGCATAAGCTCGCGTTCAACGTGTACATTATCTGATAGATTAAGCACTTTAACCACTTCAATCAATTTATGCAATTGCTTGGTGATTTGTTCAATTTTTTCAGGTGAGGTAATCGTTGTTAACGTTAAGCGAGAAATACTCGGATCGTCTGTTGGCGCAACGTTCAAAGTTTCGATGTTGTAGCCACGTTGAGAGAACAAACCAACCACTCGCGACAACGAACCCGCTTCGTTTTCCATCAATACCGAAATCAGATGTTGTTGTTGCATTAGGTACGCTCCCCTTTTGTTAACCACATATCACGCATCGCTTGCCCAGCGATTTGCATCGGATATACATGCTCGTTACGATCGACATAAACGTCGATAAATACCAATTTATCTGTCATGGCCATGGCTTCCGCCAACTGTGCTTCCATAGTCGCAGGATCAGTAATTTTAATACCGACGTGACCATAGCTTTCGGCCAATTTGACAAAATCCGGTAATGAATTCATATAAGACTGTGCGTGACGACCTTCATACAGCATGTCTTGCCACTGTTTTACCATACCTAACTGGGCGTTATTTAGGTTTAAGATTTTAACTGGCAAATTATACTGTAGGCAGGTTGAGAGCTCTTGGATATTCATCTGAATAGAGCCTTCACCGGTAATACAAACCACGTCGCGCTCAGGGTTAGCAAGCTTCGCCGCCATTGCGTATGGCAGGCCAACGCCCATGGTACCAAGACCACCTGAGTTTAGCCATTGACGCGGCTCATTGTAGGTATAGTAAAGCGCCGCAAACATCTGATGCTGACCGACGTCACTGGTGATAATCGCGTTACTATTAGTCACTTTATCTAAAGCTTGCACGACCGCTTGTGGCTTAATGCCATTGTCAGTACTGGTGTCATAACGCAGGCCATGACGCTTACGCCACTCGTTAATTTGTGACCACCAATCTAACAGTGCATGTTGCTCTAGCTCTTTATCATCACCGACAATCTCTATGATATCGGTAAGGACAGATTTGACATCGCCCACGATCGGAATATGCGCATTAATCGTTTTTGAAATAGACGTAGGATCAATATCAATATGAATAATCGTCGCATTCGGACAGAATTTTTTGACATTATTGGTTACGCGATCATCAAAACGCGCCCCAATTGCCAAAATGACGTCAGCATGATGCATGGTCATATTGGCTTCGTACGTGCCATGCATACCAAGCATTCCTAAGAACTGACTATCAGAGCCAGGAAAGGCACCCAAGCCCATTAGGGTATTGGTTACTGGTAAATTCAAGCGATGCGCAAGATGAGTCAGCTCTTTATGTGCATTACCTAAAACTACCCCGCCACCAGAGTAAATGATCGGGCGCTTAGCAGCAAGCAGCGTTTCAACCGCTTTTTTAATCTGACCACTATGACCTTTTAATGACGGCTGATATGAGCGTATAAATACCTCTTTCGGATATTCATAAGCAAATTTCTCGCTAGGCGCGGTCATGTCTTTTGGCACATCGATGACCACAGGACCGGGGCGACCAGACTGGGCAATATAAAAGGCTTTTTTGACAATCATAGGGATTTCGCTAGCATGGCGCACTTGAAAGCTATGCTTCACGATAGGACGCGATACACCAACCATATCGGTTTCTTGGAAGGCATCTTCACCGATTAGGCTACTAGGTACCTGACCTGCGATGACCACCATCGGCACAGAATCCATAAAGGCGGTGGCAATAGCCGTCACCGTGTTGGTAGCGCCCGGACCTGAAGTCGCTAAGACTACTCCTGTCTGCCCTGTTACTCGCGAATAAGCATCTGCCATATGACCGGCTGCTTGCTCATGACGTACTAAAATATGCTCGATATTCTCTTGTTGAAACAAGGCGTCATAAATATGCAGAACAGCACCGCCTGGGTAGCCAAAAATATATTTGACCCCTTCATCGGTGAGTGATTGTACCAACATCTCAGCGCCAGATAGCATCACAGGCTGATCGCTACCTTCAGCAAGGCGTTGTTGCTTCTCTTCAAAATTTTTGGCGGCATTACCCGTTTGGGTATGTCCAGTCATATTTGGACTTTGCGTGGTTTGCGTCACTGTCATCACCTTTTTTTGTGGCAAGTATTAGCGTTCATTTATAAGAGAAAACCACGATATTTACATAAGGTTGTCTGGCTCTTAAAATAAATACGAATCCTTGTCCATATCAAGAATGTGTGCCCACCATATCTAAGTAACGCTGTTTTATAAGACAGCAAGCCACTCAAACACAGCAATATATGTAAGGTCAGTATTGTGACAGGAGTTTATCGATAGACAAGTGACAAGATGCGAATGCATCTATAAAAGAAGCTTATTATTTGTGATGAATACGAGCTTACGCTAGTAATAAATAAATCGATAGCGCATGAAAAAACAAATCTCAAAATGGTGACACGTTATAGGATCGCTAAATCATATAACCTGTTTGATGAGTAATTGTTATAACCACACATTATGCCCTATTTTTACCACAGCCAAATCTTAGCAAACACACTAATAATAAGTTTATCTTAGTCATTGTAGACGGATAAGTCCGGAGACAATAAATATAGCATCTGATAACCATTGCGATAATGACCATCTATTTTATATTCTTGTCACAAAGAAAATACAGCTAAGCGAGCTACTGATAAGCAACCGCTAGTCCTTATTTTCAAGTGCCACGGCAATATCATAAAAGCCGCTCACTGACCAATCAACTGCTATTATATTCGGTGGTTTGGGCACCATTGTCAAGAAAAACTTCTAAACCCTAACCCTAACTATTAGTTATTAAATAATGTACATTTATAAGTATTATTTGCTAGAATCAAACGCTAATGTATTTATATTGTTATTAAGACGTTTAAATATTATCCTTAACTGATAAATATATCCGTTTTTTACCTATTAAGAGGATTGTTACCATGGCATATGCGTCTACGATAAATACCGCTGCCAAACTGCTTATGAGTATCAGCACGGCGTGTATGCTCATGCTACCAATCAATGCCAGTCATGCCATTCAGGTTTATAAGTCTATCGGCGCGCATGGTGAGGTGAAATATAGCCAACATGCTCCGCAAGATGGTAGAAATATCGAAGTTATTGAATTTCGTAGTGATGGTAGACAAAGTAACGCTGGGCAATTAGCCGGTAAAACTGAAGCCAACCAAGCGGCACCGCAAAGCGCAGAAGAACAGCGGGTTGCGCAGTTAGAGGCGCGTATCAAAGAGCAAGAGGCGCAGGCCAATGCCCAGCGTTGCCAGTCATTACGTAACAATTTGACCAACCTCAATGTTGGCGGACGTATTTATGAGATGGATGCCAATGGTAAGCGTCAATATTTAGATGGCCGTGAAATTGAGCTAAAGCGTGAGCGTGTACAGCAAGCGATCAATCAATATTGTAATGGTGCTAAAACCTAGTTTTAATTATTTTTTCAAGAATTTTAATGACGCTCTATTTAACGCTTATCAATAATGACTGAGTTATTAATTATTCAGTCAGCAATTGCATAACATGACGAATAGCAGCGGGCATATCTTGCGCTTGTAAGCCTCGTTGACCGACCAATAATGACCTATCATTATTGGTCATACTGTTTAATTTCCCCATTTGTTTGACTAAGCAGTCTCCTGCCAATCCATGAAGAAGCACCGCTTGGTGCAAACTACTCGCTGCTTCGTTTAAATCTTCTTGAGCTAGTAGACCTGCAATCACACCTGATAGCACATCGCCCATGCCAGCGCTTGCCATGCCAGCATTACCGACGCCGCAAACATAAACATGATGTTCCGCTTTACCTTGTTCCAAAATTAACGACCCGGCGCCTTTTAACACCCAATCTCCTCCATACGTTTCGGCACACTGCTTTATCGCTGCTAACCTATCAGCTTCTACCTCACTAATCTTTTTATTTAATAACTTAGCCGCTTCACCACTATGCGGGGTGAAACAAACCTGATGCTTAGCGCTATGCTCTTTTAGCTGTGTGATTAATTGATGCTCATCGAGATGTAATGCTGCCAAATGATAAAGACCATCAGCATCAATGATTATCGGCTTACCTTCTCTTATCGCAGCTTCAATATAAGTGATAAACACTGCTTTTGCTTTTTGATCACGGCCCAGTCCCATACCGATAGCAACCACACTGGCTTCCTTGATAAGGTTCTTTACCCCATCGGTATCATGTAAATTCATCGTCATTGCATCTGGCAGTGAGGTTAATAGCGCCCCATGAAATGCCTCGTGACAGGCGACAGTAATTTTACCAGCCCCTGTTGCCATCGCACTCGAGGCCGAAAGGATAGCGGCGCCGCCCATCCCTTGGGAGCCATCAATACGATTACCACCAATGATTAATACATGTCCATAGCTACCTTTATAACTGTTTTGCCGACGAGGATTTAAAGCATGCGCAGTCGTCATTAATTTGGCAACTGGCTTAGATCCCTCACTACCCATTTGATACGGTATCAGCGGTATATCCATCACTTCTCCGCTATAATCCATACCATCTTTAGTATGCAAACCAAATTTACGCGCAATTAAGCATAGCGTCGCATCAGCTTGCACCGCTATTTGGTCGAATACTTGACCCGTAGAAGCAACCAATCCGCTGGGAATATCAACCGCAATCGCCAAAGCACTATCATCCTGAATAGCAGCATTAAAAGCGCAAATTGCCTGCTTATAAATACCTGTAGGCGCACGATCTAAACCAATACCGAATAGCGCATCGATATAAACATCCGCTTGCCACTGCTTATTTACTTTCTTATTGTTATTGTTACTGTCATTATAATTACTGTCTGCAAAGCACTGATAAGAACAGTTAGTAGACAACGCTATCTGTAGCGCCTTTTCTGCATCCGATAGCGCACTTTCCTTATTAAGATATTGCGTTGTATTAGCTATCTCAAACTCATGACTATCAAAACCAACGGCTATGACCTCTACTTGCCAGCCCATTTGCTGCAAATAATAAGCAATCATCCAACCGTCGCCACCGTTATTCCCCTTGCCTACCCAAATGCTGACTCGATGCGAATAAGCAGGACGATTGTAAAAATTAATATTATCTGATTCATAAATATTGATGGATTTTTGCTCATACAGCGCTGCAATATACTGTGCCATTTGCCATGCCGCTTGTTTCATCAGTCCAAAACCATCATGACCGTCGGCAAACCATGCCTGCTCCATAGCATAGAGTTGTTCACTGTTATATAACGCAATAGGCATAGTGCTATTTACTAATAAATTGACTGGTACTGGCATGGCTGATTCTCGCTTATTTCTATTTAATAGCTTTATTATTTTAATAATAGGACGACGTATCATCCCTATGAGCTTATTCAAATGTTAGGTTCGATTAGATATCAGTATAAATCCAGATTTATTTATTTTGCTACTTGCGCTCTTAGCTCACTGGCTTATCATACAGCTATTCACATTATCATTTATAGCTCACTATGAATAGCAAATCCCAACCTACTCAGTCTCAGTCAATACAGCCAGACACACAGGCGTTAGCAGCGCAGACGACTACGCCCAATCATGTACGACAAACAAAAATTGATGTTAGTAACGCAGCGACCTTTGCAACGCCAGCTGAGGTAAAGCAATGGATTAAAGCCCAAGCCCAAGCTCTAGGCTTTGCTGACTGTGGTTTTTTATCGGTGCATCATCCTTTATTTGTTCAGCAGACTGAGCGACTACAGCAATGGCTAGCTAAAGGTTATGAGGGGCAGTTGCAGTTTATGCATAATAACCATCATTTGCGTGCCCATCCCGAACAGCTGGTAGAAGGCGCGAAAACCATCATCAGCGTACGCATGGATTATTTAACCCAAACTCCCACACCGCGAGCGGTCACTGATAATACTTATCCCAATCAAGGTATCATCGCCCGTTATGCTCGAGGTCGCGATTATCATAAGACAATGCGTAGTCGCCTTAAGCAATTGGCATTAAAAATCGAAGCCATGCTTCCTGAATGGCAGCATCTTAATATCGGCTCAGAGCAAGATTTTATTTTTAGACCTTTTAGTGATTCTGCTCCTATCTTTGAGCGTCCTATTGCCGACGCAGCGGGTCTTGGTTGGACGGGCAAACATACCCTACTCATCAACAAGCAAGCTGGCTCATTTTTTGTATTAGGCGAGCTGTTTATGAGCCTCGAGCTGCCCGATGATGAGCCAGTCAAAGAGCATTGTGGCAGCTGCAGCGCTTGTATCGACATCTGCCCTACCCAAGCGATTATCGCACCCTACGAGCTTAATGCTTCTGCCTGTATCTCTTATCTCACCATTGAGCACGATGGCATTATAGACACCAAATATCGCCGCGCCATTGGTAATCGTATCTTTGGCTGTGATGACTGTCAGCTTATTTGCCCATGGAATCGCTACGCCAACCTGACATCGGTAGAGGACTTTGCTCCGAGGCACAATCTTGATAGCAGCAGTTTGCTTGAGCTATGGCAATGGCAGGAAGCAGAGTTTATGAAGAAGACCGAAGGTAGCCCACTGAGACGCACGGGTTACGTGAATTTTTTACGTAATATTGCCATTGCTCTTGGCAATGCGAATGGTAGCGTAGAAATAACTTTTCAACTTCAGCAAAAACTGGGCATCCATAATGCCATGCTAGATGAGCATATTACTTGGGCTATCAAAGAGCAGCAGGAAAAATCAGAAAGTTCTAAGCCATAACTTCTATAGCAAATATACCAAAAAAAAATGCCTCTTATTTTAGTAAGAGGCATTTTTATTAGCGTGTAACTTTAAATATTTATGTTTAAAAGTCTATCTTTTAATATTCAAAATCATCTTATGGCTTAGGGATACGTAATACTTGACCAGGATAAATCTTATCTGGCTCAGAAAGCATCGGCTTATTGGCTTCGAAAATTTTCATATAATCGTTCGCTGAACCATAAACGTCTTTTGCAATTTTAGATAAGCTATCACCAGATTTTACCGTATACATAGTAGATTCAGGTGCATCTTCTTCGATATCGATATTATCGATGACTTTAGCAACGTTTTGCACGTTACCGATAGCAATAATGGCTTTTTCACGGTCTGCCTGTGTTTTCGCTTTACCACTGATTTCAGCAGTATCGGTTGAGCCGTTGTATTTGATTTTTAAATCGCTGATATTCAGGTTTTGTTGCTGAATACGACGCAGTAAAATATTGGCAACAGACTGAGCTGATGGCTCACTGCTTTGTACTGGGGTGTTGGCATCCGCTTTGGTTTCTGCTTTAGCGTCATGCTTGGCATCATCACGGTTAAAGATTTTATCACCGATATCTTTTGCAAAACTGAACATACCCATATAACTGCTCCTTAAAATACTATTAATTATTATGCATGGTTATTTTTACGATGATAACGCCTAGCGGTTACCATCCTTTTTTGCTTACCATTATGAGTATAAGCAAAGGTATCAGCGATGAATAGTAATAGTATGTTGAGTAATGTTGATTTGGCGTAGCTTATGTTAATGTAATCGTTAATGGTAACGAGTAATGTATAAAAGCTATTACGCCAAATTAAGAAAGACAATAATAAATAGATAGACGATACCTATAAAAAGTAGGCAAGAAAAAATAAGCAAAAAAAACCGCTTATCTATCAAGATAAACGGTCATATCAAACGGTTTAAGCTAATCGCTAATTATAGCTGCGCTTGCACGTAATCAATTGCTTTTTGAACTGTGGTTAGTTCTGCTGAATCTTCATCAGGAATAGTGATGCCAAAATCGCTTTCAAATGACATAACCAATTCAACTAGGTCTAATGAATCAGCGCCTAAGTCTTCCATAAATGATGCATCGTTGTTGATGTCTTCAACATTCATACCCAATTGTTCTGCTACTGCCGCTTTAACTCTTAGCTCGGTATCATTACTCATGTAGATTTCTCCTTTTTGATCTATTATTTTGACAAATTGCTATAGTCCCGTATTGGGCACTATAGCATTATATATAAAATGGGATGTTCAGATTAATATGGCTGTCTGAGTGCACTATAACCAATTATACGTTTTGACTAATGTCTGGTAAAGCCTTGCTATCATACAGGGCTTTGACAAAAAAGTATCCGTCATTATAGCACCCTTTATTATAGTTTACACTCGTTCACACAGTTTTTTATTATAAGTATGTAACGCTTCATTAGAATAATAAATTCTAATGCTACATATACATGCCACCATTAACTGGAATAATCGCACCGGTGATATAACTGGCTTCATCACTTGCTAAGAATGAGACCGCTGCGGCGATATCTTCTGGCTGACCAAGGCGGCTAATCGGCACCGCATCGAGCATTGAATTGAGTAAACGCTCATCAAGCTCATCGGTCATGTCTGTTTCAATCAAACCCGGAGCGACACAGTTAATGGTCACTTGTCTTGAGCCAATCTCGCGCGCCAGCGTACGGCTAAAACCTTCTACACCAGCTTTGGTCGCAGCATAGTTAGATTGGCCCGCATTGCCCATTTGGGCGACGACAGAGGTGATATTGATGATACGACCACGGCGCGCTTTCATCATACCGCGTACCGCACGTTTGCTCATACGATAAACTGAGGTTAAATTGGTATCAAGCACATTGTCCCAATCTTCATCTTTCATGCGCATCAATAAGCCATCTTGGGTAATACCGGCGTTATTGACCAATACTTGTACCGCGCCATAGACGCTTTCAATCTCTTCAAACAGCTTATCAATCTGTGCGGTATCACGTACGTCTAATACTCGACCAATACCGCCGCTATCGTGTAAATAATCATCAATAAGCGCCGCGCCTTTTTCTGTGGTCGCGGTGCCAATGACAAAATGGCCTTCTTTGGCAAAACGTTTGGCAACGGCTTTGCCAATACCGCGGCTAGCACCGGTCACTAATGTAATCGTACGGCTCATGATAATACCTCCATTAACTTATCTAGACGGGCGGGCTTGTCGGTAGGATAGCTCGCAACAGGATGCGCTTGACGCTTGGCCAAATTGCTCAGGACATTACCACTGCCACACTCGATTAAAATATTAATTTGTTTATCCGACAGCTCTTGCATGGTTTTTGACCATAGGACAGGTTCACTTAACTGCTCGGTCAATGCCTGCTTGATGCCCGTGGCACTGGTTTCGACCCGTGCATGACGGTTTTGAATCACAGGAATAGTCGCTTGATCAAACTGAATAGCCGCTAGCTCTTCTGCCAAGGCACTGCTTGCAGGTTCCATAAGGGCACAATGCGATGGCACACTGACCTTTAATGGAATGGCTTTTTTGCCAGTATTTTGAACTTTATCAATGACGGCGTTGACGCCTGCGGCATTACCTGAAACCACCACTTGTCCGGGACTGTTAAAGTTTGCTGCCCCGACAATGGCATCATCAACATGCTCGGTAGCTTGTTCACACAAGTTCTCAACCCGGTGGTCTTCTAGACCTAGTACGGCTGCCATTGCGGTATCAATACCAACCACCGCCTCTTGCATCAATTGGCCACGCTTATGTACCAGCTTGACGGCATCAGCAAGCGTTATCACACCAGCCGCACACAGGGCGCTATATTCCCCTAAAGAATGACCTGCTAGGTAACAAGGCTTGTCTTTTATTTTTTGTTGTAAAATGCGCCAAACAGCGATACTAGCGGTCAATAAAGCGGGCTGTGTGTATTGGGTTTGATTAAGCTTGTCTTCGTCCTGACAAATTTCCCATAAATCTTCACCAAGCGCCGTACTCGCCTCAGCAAAGGTATCACGAATCTCAGGATAGGTTTCAGCAAGCTCACTCAGCATTCCGACGACTTGCGAGCCTTGTCCTGGGAACATGACTGCGATGCGAGTGGGTTGTTTCTTTATCATATCGGGTACAGAGGCCATAACCAATATTCCTTATTTAATTGGAAATACCCCTAAATTAATGGGGTGCATTATAGAGTTAGAAAATAATTAGAAGATTTATGATATAAAGTGATGGCTATCATTATTCCTTTAAGACAGCTAACGGTGGTTAAACTATACACTGACGCAGGCCATTAGCATAGCTGCCAACAAGCCAATGGCGTAAAACGGTTTATTTATAATATTTACTACTTAAAATGAATTACTGTTAAAAAACGAATAACAAAAAGCCAAGTTATCTAGCTACATAATATATGATAGCGAAATAACTTGGCTTTCGTTTGCTTAAACTGCTTGCCCAATAATAACTGTGTAAAATCATAGATAGTTATCGGAACTATCATCATTTTGCATCAACCATCAATTAGCAAATAACTTAAGCGTCTTGACTAACTTTAAACAACTGGCGACCACGATAGAAACCATCTTTAGTCATGTGATGACGGCGATGTTTTTCACCAGTGGTGGCGTCGATGCTTAACTCAGCGATTTCCATACGATGATGTGAACGGCGCATGTCACGACGAGAACGACTTTTACGACTTTTTTGAACAGCCATGATATAGCTCCTATACTTAAAAGGGATAAGCTTGAAATTCAGCTTTAATCGATACTGACAGAGGCTATATAATCACAACAACCTAAGTCTTACGCATCATTAGTTAAATAGATTGCCACACGTATTAAAGTGCTGACTACGTCTAAAATCTATAGTTCGTTTGCAAGGTCAGCTTCTCTCTGCCAGCGGCAGGTTGCTAGAATGCAATAAACGGGACATTATACGCATGTTTCGCGAATTAATAAAGCCCTGCTTTCCACTCTTCTGCAGAAAGCTGATAAAAGGTATAAAGCCGCCATTAATTTTGCCCATACTGCAAACTATACGACTACAACTTACCTTTTAACGAAGCTAGCGCCGCAAAAGGATTTTCATTTTCTTCTTCTTCTGGTATCTCACCAAACTGCTCAACACTCATCTCGCAATCATCATGCTTTGGTGCCATCGGTGTTTTCAATAAAATCTCATCTTCGACCAGTTTTTTAAGCGGTAATAAACGCTCAGGAGCCGGCTCAGTGATAATTTCATCAAGCAATAAATAATCCTGCTCTTCACCGACCAAGCGTACTTGGCTTTCATTATCGAGCAATGCGATATCATAATCATCGGTCAAATCAATCGCAATCGGTTGCAAACAACGCTGGCAAGTTAACCATATCTCACCGGTTAAGGTAAAAGAGAGATGCAGAACATTATTACGGCGATAAAGATTGGCTTTAATCTCAAGCTCTGACTGCAGATGCTCAGTCGTCAGTAAGGCATTAAGACGATCAAAAGAGCGCGGTGCGACTTGCCCTACCCATTCAAAACCACTGTCTTCCCATTTACTTAAGGAGATATGTTCTGGCAGATTCGCTGACGTAGGGGCTGATGCTTTAACAGCCTGAAGCGCTGAGGGCTTGTTTGTTGGGGTGCTTGACATGCGCGGCCTCATTCATCAAAAACGGTGTATAATATTGCCTGCCATACTAACGGAAAGCGCTGATTAGCGCTAGCGCTAGTATGTTAAGATTTTTTGGCACTAACTTTAGTAATAGTTATAGCACTGGTTTTGATGCTAATTGTTGTACACTAATTTTCGCAAAAGGTTTGCCCCTTGCTTTGTTTTATCGGCGTGACTCTATTGTGCCTGTATAAAGCGCCATAAACCTCTTACTTGGTTACTATTTTAATATGATATCGCCTGTGGTTGATCCTGATTTTTCTCACTTACTTTCTGCGCCTGACGCCAAACGTTTACTAAAACGTCTTCGGGCATTGGACAATCAAAAACCCAATGATAATATTCAAATAAAACCGCAGCTAAAATCACTGGCGGAGCAATGGCAGCAGATTATCTATGCTCAACATACAAAACCCTTTCCTGACAAGCCAATCATAGATGCACAAAGTGCAAATATCTCTAATGATAAAAATGAAGAAGCAGCGACTGATTGGCTGATAAGTTTATTCAATACCTTGTTTGCGGAGCAGCATGTTATCTTAGTACGCGGCGCGGGCGAACCAGAGTATTTTCCTGCCAAAGACAATCAGCCAGCACGTATTGAATTTGCCCATGGTTTCTTTCAAAGTGCATTGCATGAATGTAGTCACTGGAGCCTCACTGGTAGCGAGCGTAGAAGCTTGAGCGACTTTGGCTACTGGTATGCGCCTGATGGACGCACGGCAGCGCAGCAGCAGGCATTTGAGCGTGTAGAGATTAAACCACAGGCACTGGAGTGTTTGTTTAGCTTGGCTTGCGGGCGTAATTTTCAAGTCTCACAGGACAATCTATTTGCAGACTTTGATACCAGCACTAGCACCTTTGCTTATGATGTCTATCAACAAGCCAAAGCTTATATTGCTGAGCCTCATACGCTACCGCGTGATGCCAAAACGTTATTGCAGGCATTATTGACTATCTGTACTGCTGCTTAGTTGCACAATACTGCTCACCTCATATTTGCTACTTATCAAAAATAATCCATTTTATAGCGTTAACGTTTCCCTACTCATAGTAACGCCGTGCCAATAAACTTATATTTGCTTTGCGCTATACTGGATAGGTAGTTTTAATTTTTTCTATAATTAATAATTTATTAGCATAGTTAGTCAGAAAAAAGTCTGATATTAAAATTGTTCGATTCAATCATGATGGATTAAATCTTTTATATTAAAAATCCCATATCAAATAATCTATAATTATAAAATAAGGAACGATTATGCAAGTATTCTACATTCATCCAGAGAATCCACAGCCGCGACTTATTGAACAAGCGGCGGATTTATTACGCAGTGATCAGCTGCTTATCTACCCTACCGATACCAGTTATGCCTTTGGTTGCCGGCTAGGTGCCAAAGATGCGCTAGAAAAACTCAAGCAAATACGCGCGCTTGATGATAAGCATCAATTTACGCTGCTATGTCGTGACTTGAGTGAAATTGCCAATTATGCAAGCGTAGACAATGTGCAATTTAAACAGCTAAAAGCCCATACACCAGCACCGATTACATTTATCTTAAACGCTACCAAAGATGTGCCTAAGAAATTGGCGCATCCTAAGAAAAAAACCATCGGCATTCGAGTGCCGAGCAACCCTATTGCGCAGGCGCTGTTAGAAGCCATGGACGAACCTATTCTGACCAGCTCCTTAATACTACCCAATCGCGATGATATATTGGACGATCCCTTTGAGATCGAAGACTTACTGGGTAATCAAATAGATGGTTTGATAAATGCTGGTATTAAAACCACTAAGCTAACTACTATTGTTGATATGACCAGTGGCCAGCCCGAGGTTATTAGACAAGGTGCGGCTGATGTCAGCTCGCTATTGTTATAAATAAAAACTTTTATCAATAAAAAACGCATAAAAAAAAGCTCCAATTAATTGGAGCTTTTTTTATCTTACAATTAGCGTGTAAAATTAGTCACGATCAACCAGTTCTACATAAGCCATTGGCGCATTGTCACCATCACGGTAACCGCATTTTACGATACGCAAATAGCCACCTGGACGAGCTTGGTAACGAGGACCAAGAGTACCAAATAGTTTGCCTACCATAGCTTTGCTACGCATACGGCTGAATGCCAAACGACGGTTAGCAACGTTGTCTTCTTTAGCCATAGTGATTAATGGCTCAGCAACGCGACGTAACTCTTTTGCTTTTGGTAAAGTTGTTTTGATCAGTTCATGCTCAAATAATGAGTTGGTCATGTTCTGAAACATTGCCTTACGATGACTGCCGGTACGACCCAGCTTGACTCCACTCTTACGATGGCGCATAGTCAAAAATCCTTAAAGTTTAACGGCTACGATAAGAAAAGCGATCATCAACACGAAGGTCAGCTGGCGGCCAGTTATCTAGGCGCATACCAAGCTCCAAATCTTTAGACGCTAATACGTCCTTGATTTCCGTTAATGATTTCTTACCAAGATTTGGGGTTTTTAGTAGTTCAGTCTCTGAACGCTGTACCAAATCACCGATATAGTAAATGTTTTCAGCTTTCAAGCAGTTGGCTGAGCGAACCGTTAGTTCGAGATCGTCCACAGGGCGTAATAGCACCGGATCAACCTCTTCTTTTTCTTTCACAGGCTCAGGCGCTTCTTCAGCTTCTAGGTCAACAAAGATAGAAATCTGTTGTTGTAAAATAGTGGCTGCTTTACGAATTGCTTCTTCTGGATCTATAGTGCCATTAGTTTCAAGCTCAATGATAAGACGATCAAGATCGGTACGTTGTTCTACACGTGCGTTCTCAACCTGATAAGCAACACGAAGTACTGGACTAAAACTTGCATCAAGCTTTAAGCGTCCAATCGCTTTAGTGTCACCATCTTCACGGCGCTGGTTTGCTGGCTCATATCCACGACCCATTACTACGCGCAAACGCATCTTAAGATGACCACGATCGCTTAATGTGCCTAATACCAATTCTGGATTGATAATGTCAACATTATGCGGCAAGGTGATGTCTGCAGCAGTAATAGTGCCTGGACCTTGTTTATCCAAGGTCAAAAATACTTCATTTTGGTCATGAAGGGTAATTGCCAAGCCTTTTAAGTTCAAAAGCAAGTCAAGCACGTCTTCTTGTAGTCCTTCAAGCGTTGAGTATTCATGGTCAACACCATCAATCTCAGCTTCAATGACTGCAGCACCAGGTAATGAAGATAACAAGATGCGACGTAAGGCATTACCTAAGGTATGCCCAAAGCCGCGTTCTAACGGTTCGAGCGTGACTTTCGCAATCGTTTCATTAACCGTATCCACGTTAATGGCATTCGGCGTTAGAAACTCAGTTGCACTTAGCATCATGATGTCACCTCGATTTATTAAACTGGTTTAATTAACGTCAATTGCTCAATGCTATTTTCATAACATCGAGCATCACGTTACTTACTTAGAGTATAGCTCAACGATCAAGCTTTCGTTGATTTCAGCAGGTAGATCAATACGATCAGGCGCTTTCTTAAACGTGCCTTGTAGTTTGCTGTGGTCAACATCTAGCCATTCTGGAATACCACGTTGTGTCGCTAGTTCGATAGCGTTTTTAATACGTAGTTGTTCGCGAGACTTCTCTTGGATAGCGATGACATCACCATCTTGCAACTGAATTGATGGAATGTTCACACGAACAAACTCATCACGGCCAGCTTTTTTTACCATCACAGTGCGATGGCTAACTAGCTGACGTGCTTCAGCGCGAGTTGAGCCGAAGCCCATGCGATATACTACGTTATCAAGACGGCTCTCAAGCATTGCTAACAAGTTTTCACCAGTAGCACCACGCTTACGAGCAGCTTCTTTGTAGTAGTTTGCAAACTGACGCTCTAATACACCATAGATACGCTTAACTTTTTGTTTTTCACGTAACTGTAGAGAGTATTCTGAACTTTTATTACGGCTAACACCATGTTGACCAGGTGGACGAGCCGATTTTTTCGTTTTTACGTCGTATGGTTTAACACCAGACTTAAGGCCTAAGTCTGTACCTTCACGACGTGATAATTTGAGTTTTGGTCCAATATAACGGGCCATTGTTATGTCTCCTATAAGCTCTTATGATAAAAAGCTTCGTCTTTAATATTAGACGCGGCGCTTTTTCGGCGCACGGCAACCATTGTGTGGGATTGGGGTTACATCAGAGATGCTGTTGACTTTATAACCCAATGCACCTAGTGCTCTTACCGCAGACTCACGACCCGGTCCTGGTCCTTTGACCAAAACGTCGATATTCTTAACACCATATTCTTGAGCCGCTTTACCAGCGACTTCAGCTGCAACCTGAGCTGCAAATGGTGTAGATTTACGTGAACCACGGAAGCCTTGTCCACCTGAAGTGGCCCAAGCCAATGCATTACCCTGACGATCGGTAATCGTAACAATGGTGTTATTAAAAGACGCATGGATATGGGCAATGCCCTCCGATACTGAACGACGAGCCACCTTTTTGCGACTGCGAGTGTCTTTTGCCATCTTTTAGCTTCCTAAGTTAATTATCTTTTGAGAGGGCGTGTCGGACCCTTACGAGTACGAGCGTTGTTCTTGGTGTTCTGACCTCTAACTGGTAGGTTACGGCGATGGCGGATGCCACGGTAACAACCAAGATCAACCAAACGCTTGATATTCATTGACACTTCACGACGAAGATCACCTTCAGTCATGTAATTTGCAACTTGTGCACGGATAGCATCTAACTGTGTATCATCTAACTGACTAACTTTAGTAGTAGGGGCAATGCCAACTGCTTCTAAGATTTTCTGAGCAGTGGTACGACCTACACCAAATATGTAAGTTAGTGAAATAACAGCATGCTTATTATCCGGAATGTTTACGCCGGCAATACGAGCCATTGATTTCTCTCCATTAAAGAAAAATAAGCTTTATCTATAGATAAGGCGTTATTTTTCAGATTTGTTGCTGTCAATACTAAAGCTTTTATAATTATTATCGCTGTTTTGACTTGGTAACCAAGCCCATTCATTGACCATGTTATAAAAGATTTTGCATAAACTACGGCAAGTGGCGGATGATATCGCATCCGCCGTTATTTTTCAAGTATTAATTTAATTAGTAACTAAAGCTTAACACTTTAGAGTACTAAATATTAACCTTGACGTTGCTTGTGGCGAGGTTCTGCGGTACAAATAATATGTACACGGCCTTTACGGCGCACAACTTTACAGCTACCACAAATCTTCTTAACTGATGCTTGAACTTTCATAGCATACTCCTTTGAGATATCGTACCGCTCATTTAAGGTTGAGTGGGCGATTGAATTAACGTCTGATCATGATATTGATGGGTCATCAAATGCGCTTGGATTTGCGAGATGAAGTCCATCACCACAACCACCATAATCAGTAACGACGTACCACCAAGTTGGAACGGTACACCAAACGATGACTGGACGACCATTGGCATTAAACAAATAACCGTCATATACATCGCGCCAATAAAGGTCAGTCGGTTTAATACATGATCGAGGTAACGCTGAGTTTGTTGTCCGGGGCGAATACCTGGGATATACGCACCACTACGTTTAAGGTTCTCAGCAACTTCACGCGGACTAAATACCAATGCCGTATAGAAGTAACAGAAGAAAATAATCATTGCGCCAAACAGAACCAAATATAGCGGTTGCCCTGGAGACAACACCAATGCCATATTCTGTAATATCTTTTGCGTCAAGGTAGGATCAGCCGATTGACCAACCCACTGCCCTAAACTTGCAGGAAACAACAATAACGAGCTGGCAAAAATGGCCGGGATAACCCCTGCCATGTTCAGCTTCAACGGCAAGTGTGACTGCTGCTGAGCATATATCTTGCGGCCTTGTTGTTGCTTCTGTGCATAGTTCACTGGTACACGGCGCTGAGCACGTTCAATATAAACGATACCGGCAGTCACCGCGATGCCTAGCAATACAAAGATAAAGAGTACAATCAAGTTCATCTGCCCTTGATTGACCTGTTCGATAGACTGCGAAATCATACCTGGCGTACCAGCCACAATACTCGCAAAAATGAGCATTGAGATACCATTACCTACGCCGCGCTCTGTAATCTGCTCACCAAGCCACATTAAGAACATAGCACCAGCTACCAATGAGGTAACCGCTGGAATATAAAAGGTCAGACCAGAAGATAAGGTAAGATTTTGACTGATTAAGCCAGCACACATTCCTAATGACTGTACTAGCGCTAACGCAAGTGTGCCCTGACGGGTATACTTGTTTAGCTTACGTCGTCCCGCTTCACCTTCTTTTTTGAGGGCTTCAAGCGATGGCAATACTGCAGACATCATCTGTACAATAATCGATGCTGAAATATATGGCATGATGCCAAGCGCCATGATGGACATACGCTCTAGTGCACCACCTGAGAACATGTTAAACATACTCAAAATGGTATTTTCGTTGCGCGAAAACAGATCAGCCAAGTTAACCGGATTGATACCCGGCACTGGAATATGTGACCCTAAACGATAAACAATCAATGCGCCGATTAAGAATAATAAACGCGTCCATAATTCATCATACTTACGTATAAATGCAAATGGATTGAGCGGTATACCAGCCGATGACATTGATTGTTTTGACACGTTACTACTCCTCGATGCTACCACCAGCAGCTTCGATTGCTTGCTTGGCGCCTTTAGTCACTTTGATACCTTTAAAGGTATAAGCTTTAGTAACTTCGCCTGACAACATAATACGAGCGCGCTTCATGTCATGACGGATAAGATTAGCAGCTTTTAATGTTTCAATGCTAACCACATCGCCTTCGATTTTGTTCAGTTCAGACAGACGAACTTCAGCAGTCGTCATGGCCATTTTACTGGTAAAACCAAATTTTGGTAGACGGCGATATAAAGGCATTTGACCACCTTCAAATCCTGAGCGAATGCTAGAACCTGAACGAGATTTCTGACCTTTTACACCACGACCACCAGTCTTACCAAGACCTGAACCGATACCGCGACCACGACGTTGGGCAGTTTTCTTTGCGCCAACACCTGGTGATAATTCATTTAATCTAAGTCCCATTACGCTTCCTCCACTTTTACCATGTAGTTGACGCGATTGACCATACCACGTGTTGAAGGAGTATCTTCTACTTCAACAGTATGACCAATACGGCGTAAACCCAATCCTTTCAAGCTCGCTTTGTGGCTCTTGAGGCGATGGGCACCCGATTTAAATTGAGTGACTTTCATTTTTTTCATCGTAACTCACCTAGTCTAAGTTAACCCAAGATTTCGTCTACAGATTTACCACGTTTCGCTGCCATCTTTTCTGGAGTTGACATATCACGTAAACCATTGAACGTTGCGCGAACAACGTTAGCGGTATTGGTAGAACCATAACATTTAGTCAAAACATCTTTGACACCAGCAACTTCTAATACAGCACGCATTGCGCCACCAGCGATTACGCCAGTACCTTCAGATGCAGGTTGCATATAAACTTTACTAGCACCATGACGTGCTTTGATTGGATGATACAAAGTTGCATCATTTAGCTCAACAGTAATCATATTACGTTTGGCGGCTTCTAGTGCTTTTTGAATAGCAGCTGGCACTTCACGTGCTTTACCGCGACCAAAACCAACACGACCATTGCCATCACCAACTACAGTTAGCGCGGTGAAAGAGAAAATACGACCACCTTTAACAACTTTTGCAACGCGATCAACGGTAACTAAGCGTTCTACTAGACCGTCAGTCTGTTCATTTTTATCATTTTTATCATTTCTAGCCATGATTAAAACTCCAATCCGTTTTCGCGAGCAGCTTCAGCTAAAGCTTTAACTCGACCATGATATTTAAAACCACTACGGTCAAAGGCAACTTTAGTGATACCAGCTGCTTTTGCGCGTTCTGCGATCAATTGGCCCACAGACGTCGCTGCATCAGCGTTACCAGTCGCGCCTGAACGCAAACTGCTGTCTAAGGTAGATGCCTGAGCAATCACTTCACCACCGTTCGGAGAGATAATCTGGGCATAAATGTGTTTCGGCGTACGGTTAACCGTTAGACGATGAACGCCCAAGAAACGGATATGTGCGCGGGTTTTCTTAGCTCGACGTAGACGAGCTGCTTTTTTATCAAACATTTCAACTCACCTTATTTTTTCTTGGCTTCTTTGCGAATCACATGCTCGTCACTATAACGAATACCTTTACCTTTGTAAGGCTCTGGTGGGCGGAAAGCGCGGATATTAGCCGCTGCTTGACCAAGCTGCTGCTTATTGTTTGATTTCAAAACAATTTCAGTTTGCGTTGGTGTTTCAGCCGATACACCTTCAGGTAACGTATATTCTACTGGATGTGAGTAACCAACGTTTAGCGTTACTTTATTACCAGTAGCTTGAGCACGATAACCAACACCAATTAGTTGAAGACGTCTTTCGAAGCCTTCATTAACGCCTGTAACATAGTTGTTAAGCAGCGCGCGCATGGTGCCAGTGTGCATCATGGCTTCTTTTGAATCGACTGTAGGTGAGAAAATGATTGCATCATCTTCCTGTTTCAGCTCGACCAAATCATGCAGGCGTAAAGACAAATTGCCGTTCTTGCCTTTAACTTCGACCTGCCGATCGTTCAAAGTAACGCTTACGCCGTTTGGCAGCGTCACTGGGGCTTTAGCCACACGAGACATAGGAATATTCCTTAAAAAATTAACTTCTTTATATTAGCGAAAAAACTAACAGGCTAAAAAGCCTGCTAGTTTAGCATAATTGTTCCCAATAAACATCATTCAATTTTATCAATATCAAATGCTTAGCGTTCTTTGAGCTTCGTTAATTCTATACAGAGTTATCATCAGCTCAAAGGGGTTCAAGTAGACTTTATCGTCTCATTACCCATAGCAACAATTGCTAATTAGGCAACGAATGCAACGACTTCACCACCGATACCAGCAGCGCGTGCAGCACGATCGCTCATGATACCTTGGCTAGTTGATACGATAGCAACACCCATACCTTGTTTAACAGTAGGGATAGCGTCTTTACCGCGATGCTGGCGTAAACCAGGACGGCTAAAACGTTGAATCGTTTCGATAACAGCTTTACCTTCGAAGTATTTCAATTCGATAGATAAAGTTGCTTTGTTGTTGTCTTCTTCAGTAACAACAGCGCTAGCTACATAACCTTCACTAACCAATAAGTCAGCGATTGATTTACGTAGTTTAGAGCTCGGCATTGCTACCGATACTTTATTGGCCATTTGTGCGTTACGAATACGGGTTAGCATATCCCCAACGGTATCTTGCATACTCATATAGTTACTCCTTACCAGCTTGCTTTACGAACACCAGGCACATCGCCTTGCATGACACGCTCACGCAGCATATTGCGTGATAAGCCAAACTTGCGGAAGTAACCGTGAGGACGACCTGTGATAGCACAACGATTGCGCAGACGTACTGGTGATGCGTTACGTGGTAGAGCTTGTAGCTCTAACATCGCTTCCATACGAGTTTCGTCACTTGCAGTCATATCACTGATAGTTTCTTTTAGCTTGATACGCTTGTCAGCGTACTTAGCAACCATTTTTTCGCGCTTTAATTCGCGGTTAATCATGCTCTTCTTTGCCATAACGTCTTTACCTTATTTAAATGGGAAGCCGAATGCTTTAAGCAACGCTCGACCTTCTTCATCAGTACCAGCTGACGTGGTGATTGTCACATCCATACCGCGGATACGATCAATCTTGTCAAAGTCTACTTCTGGGAATACGATTTGTTCTTTGATACCCAATGAGTAGTTACCACGTCCGTCAAAGGCTTTAGGTGAAAAACCGCGGAAATCACGAATACGAGGAATTGCAATGGCAATGAGACGATCTAAAAATTCGTACATTTGCTCACCGCGTAGCGTTACTTTACAGCCAATTGGCCATTCTTCACGAATTTTAAAGCCAGCAACTGATTTACGCGCTTTGGTGACTACAGGTTTTTGACCAGCGATAGCGGTCATATCAGCTACTGCACCTTCAAGCAATTTCTTGTCTTGAGACGCGCCGCCTACACCCATATTTAGTGTGATTTTAGTGATTTTAGGCACTTGCATCACGTTCGCCAAACCAAGTTCTTCTTTGATTTGCTGCTTTAATTCTTCGTTATATAAAGATTTTAATCTTGCCATTACCATTACACCCTTAGTGTCTTACGCAGTCGCCACTACTTCACCGTTCGAACGATAGACGCGTTGTTTCTTGCCGTCTTCGCCGAACTGATAAGTAATACGATCAGCTTTTTGGGTTTGCGCATTTAATATTGCGACATTTGAGATATGCAGAAAAGCTTCTTGCTTAAGAATGCCACCTTCAACGCCAGTTGCCTGATTTGGCTTCTGATGTTTAGTGACAATATTAATGCCTTCAACTTTAATACGATCATTTTTTACAGCTTGTACAGTACCTTGCTTGCCTTTGTCTTTCCCAGCAATCACGATAACTGTATCGCCTTTACGTAATTTTGACATGGATTACCTCACAATACTTCTGGTGCTAGTGATACAATTTTCATAAACTGATCACCACGTAGTTCACGAGTTACCGGTCCAAAAATACGAGTTGCAATCGGTGCTTTGTTTTGGTTCAACAATACCGCAGCATTGTCGTCAAAACGCAGAACAGAACCATCAGGACGACGAACGCCCTTTTTGGTACGTACAACTACAGCATTCATCACGTCGCCTTTTTTAACACGACCACGCGGAATGGCTTCTTTAACCGTTACTTTAATAATGTCGCCAACTGATGCATAACGACGATGAGAGCCACCCAGTACTTTAATGCACTGAACTCGTCTTGCACCGCTATTATCTGCAACTTCCAGCATCGATTCAACCTGAATCATAGCGTTACTCCACACGTATGAGCAATAAAAACCAGTTGCTGCCGCTAGCACAGTATGAGTAGTCGGCATTTTAATAATAATAACCGCTGCTACTCTTAATGTGAGTGATATACGCTCGGCGCAATCAGCATCCTTAAAAAGGCGGCTATTTTAACAGCTTCTGGCTTTTAATGCAATTTACTTAGATTTTTTCTACTTTTTCAACCACTTCAACCAAAGTCCAAGACTTGGTTTTTGAGATTGGACGCGTTTCTTTGATGCGGACAAGGTCGCCTTGTTGGCAAACGTTATTCTCATCATGAGCCTTGATTTTTGTAGAACGACGAAGCTGTTTGCCATACAAAGGATGACGAACCAGACGCTCAATCAAAACTGTGATGGACTTGTCCATCTTGTCGCTGACAACTCGTCCTGTCAATACGCTAGCATTGGTCGCTGTTTGATTGTTATCGCTCATGAGTCGCCTCGTTGTTTCTCGTTAATCAAAGTCTGAAGCTGAGCAATCGCACGACGATTGACACGCACTTCATGGGTATTCCCCAACTGACCAGTTGCTTTAGCCATACGAATACGGAAAGCATCAAGTTGCTTTTCATCAAGTAACTGGGTCAGTTCTTCTAATGATTTATCACGTAATTCACTGATCTTCATTACATTATCGTCCGCTTAACAATGGTAGTTTTAAAGGGCAGTTTTGCTGCAGCAAGCGTTAACGCTTCGCGAGCAAGGTCTTCTGAAACCCCTTCGATTTCATATAGCATTTTACCAGGTTTGACTTCGCATACCCAATATTCTACAGGACCTTTACCTTTACCCATACGTACTTCTAGTGGTTTATTAGTAATTGGTTTGTCTGGGAATACACGAATCCAAATCTTACCGCCACGCTTAATTTTACGAGTGATGGTACGACGTGCTGCTTCAATTTGACGGGCAGTCATACGACCACGAGTCAACGATTTTAGACCAATTTGTCCGAATGCAACGGTGCTTCCACGATGAGCTAGCCCAGTGTTACGACCTTTGTGCATTTTACGAAACTTGGTACGTTTTGGCTGTAACATAGTTTAACCTCTGTCTGTGTTTCGACGGTTTCCGTTTCCACGACCACGGCGTTTTGGCGCACGAGTCTGCTCTTCTTTGACGGGATTGTATACACTGTTCATGCCGTCAAGGATTTCGCCACGGAAAATCCAAACTTTTACACCGATAGTGCCGTAAGTTGTCTCTGCACGTACTGACGCGTAGTCAATATCAGCGCGGAGTGTATGCAATGGCACACGACCTTCACGGTACCATTCAGTACGAGCGATCTCAGCACCGCCAAGACGGCCAGACAACTCAACTTTAATACCTTTAGCACCAGAGCGCATGCTGTTCTGTACCGCGCGCTTCATCGCACGACGGAACATAACGCGACGCTCAAGTTGGCTGCCGATACCATCAGCGACCAAACGTGCATCAAGATCAGGTGAAGTGATTTCTTCAATGTTGACCTGAGCAGGTACGCCCATAATTTTGGTCAATTCTTTTTGAAGTCTTTCGATATCTTCGCCTTTCTTACCGATAACAATACCAGGACGCGCAGTGGCGATGGTAATCTTAGCAGCACCAGTAGGACGCTCAATCATGATATTGCTAATCATAGCATTATCTAGTTTTTTGCGTAGATACTCGCGGACTTGGATGTCGTTGATCAGGTATTCTGAGTATTGTTTAGGGTTAGCATACCAGTTTGCGTTATGCTTTTTGACAACACCAAGACGAATTCCGATTGGATGTACTTTTTGACCCATAACTTATTCTCCTACCTTTATAGTGATGTGACAAGTACGCTTACTGATACGATCAGCGCGACCTTTAGCACGTGGTAGGATACGTTTTAGCGTAATGCCTTCATCAACGTAGATGGTTGATACTTTAAGGGTATCAATATCTAAACCGTTGTTATGTTCGGCATTGGCGATGGCTGAGTCAAGACATTTCTTAACGAAGACAGCGCCTTTTTTATTACTATACGTTAGGATATCCAAAGCACGCTCGATAGATTTGCCACGAACTTCATCAGCAACGAGTCTAACTTTTTGTGCCGAAATGGCGGCACCGCGTAATTTTGCAGTTACTTCCATGGTAAGCACCTTATTTCTTAGCTTTTCTGTCAATGCCATGACCACGATACGTACGAGTCGGGGCAAATTCACCTAGTTTATGACCAACCATCTGTTCGCTCACGATAACCGGTACATGAGTACGGCCGTTGTGAACAGATAAGGTTAGGCCAACCATTTGTGGCAAAATCATCGAGCGGCGCGACCAAGTCTTAATTGGTTTGCGTGAGTTGGTGTCTAATGCATTCTCAACTTTGGCAAACAAGTGCGCGTCTATGAATGGACCTTTTTTCAATGAACGAGGCATGAAATTCTTCCTTTATTTCTTCTTGGCGCGGCGGCGGATGATCATACTGTCAGTACGCTTATTATGACGCGTTTTAAGTCCTTTAGACTTCTGACCCCAAGGGCTGGTTGGATGGCGACCTTTGTTACGACCTTCACCACCACCATGTGGGTGATCAACCGGGTTCATAGCAACACCACGAACAGAAGGACGAACACCACGCCAACGTGAAGCACCGGCTTTACCAAGTGATTTCAAGTTGTTTTCAGTGTTAGAAACTTCACCGATAACGGCACGGCAGTTCACATGTACGCGGCGTGTTTCGCCAGAACGTAGACGTAGAATAGCATAAATACCGTCACGACCAAGTAATTGAACGCTGGCACCCGCAGAACGAGCTAGCTGTGCACCTTTACCGATTTTAAGTTCGATATTGTGAATCACAGTACCCAATGGGATGTTTTTCAGCGGTAAACAGTTACCTGGACGGATTGGAGAGTTCTCTCCTGACATTACTGTATCACCAACTGCTTGTTTTTTAGCAGCAATGATATAGCGGCGTTCACCATCAGCGTACTTAAGTAAAGCAATGTGCGCAGTACGGTTAGGATCGTATTCAATACGCTCTACCGTGGCTGGGATATTGTCTTTAGTACGTTTGAAATCGATAATACGATAATGTTGCTTATGACCACCACCGATGTGACGAGTCGTGATGCGACCATTATTGTTACGACCACCTGACTTACTTTTTGATTCGAGAAGCGCTGCAAAAGGACGACCTTTGTAAAGGTGTGGATGCACCACTTTTTCAACAAAACGACGGCCTGGTGATGTTGGCTTTGCTTTTACGATAGGCATGAGTGTAATCCTTATTCGTTGTTCGCTGTTTCACTAGTAGAAGCAGTCGTTTTTGCGACGTCTTCACCAGCATCAGCCATTTGTACATCTTGACCAGCTTTTAAGGTAACGTAGGCTTTTTTATAGTCATTACGACGGCCGATATTCTTACCAAAACGCTTTGTCTTACCTTTAACATTCAAAGTGTTTACTTTTAAAACTTCAACGCCTTCGAACATCATCTCAACTGCTTTTTTGACTTCTAGCTTAGTAGCGTTAGAGTCAATTTTAAATACCTGCACACCAAGTGAATCGCCAAGCATTTGAGATTTCTCTGAGAATACAGGTCCTCTTAGGATCTGATAAAGTCTTGCGTTATTCATGCTAGTGCTTCCTCAAATTGTTTCGCAGCTTCAACTGACATGATTACTTTATCAAAAGCAATCAAGCTCACTGGATCCACTTCGTTTGTACCAAGTACATTGACGTGTGGAATGTTGCGAGCAGCTAAGTATAAGTTTTCGTCAACTTCTTTGGTGACGATTAGTGCACGAGGTGCGCCTAAGTCATTTAACTTTGCAATCAGCTCTTTGGTCTTAGGGCCAGAAACGCTTAGCTCTTCAACCAAAATTAGACGATCTTGACGAATCAATTCGGCTAGGATGCACTGCATCGCACCGCGATACATCTTACGGTTAACTTTTTGTGACCAATCTTGTGGTTTTGCAGCGAATGCACGACCACCAGAACGCCAGATTGGGCTACGAATAGAACCTGCACGAGCGCGACCAGTACCTTTTTGGCGCCATGGCTTAATGCCACCGCCAGAAACTTCGGCACGGGTTTTTTGAGCGCGTGTACCTTGACGAGCACCAGCAAGATATGCGGTGACGACTTGATGCACTAATGCTTCGTTGAATTCACGACCGAAAGCCGTATCAGAAAGCTCAACTGCCGCCCCTGTAACTGTTTTTAAATCCACGTTAATCCCCTTGCTTAGGCTTTGACTGACGGACGTACGATGACATCGCCACCGGTGGCACCTGGGATAGCACCCTTGATGACAAGTAACCCTTTTTCAACATCAACCGATATCACTTCTAGGCCCTGAACGGTAACACGTTTGTTACCCATCTGACCTGGCATTTTTTTGCCTTTGAAGACTTTACCTGGTGACTGGTTTTGACCAGTTGAACCAAGGGCACGGTGAGATACTGAGTTACCATGAGTGGCATCTTGCATGCTGAAGTTGTGACGCTTCACGCCGCCTTGAAAGCCTTTACCTTTACTCTGTCCTGTGACATCAACCATCTGACCTTGTTCGAACAGGTCAGCTAGGATCTCACCGCCAATTTCACGACCTTCAAGATCGCTTTCATTGGCACGAAATTCCCAAACACCACGGCCAGCTGCAACACCAGCTTTAGCGAAGTGACCTTTTTGAGCTGCTGTTACGCGGCTGTCACGACGGGTACCTGTGGTAACTTGGATGGCTTGATAGCCATCTACATCAGTATTTTTTACTTGAGTAATGCGGTTAGCACTGATCTCAACCACTGTTACAGGGATAGATGCGCCTGCTTCAGTGAAGACACGGGTCATGCCGCATTTTTTACCGACTAAACCGATCGCCATTTTAGACCTCTTTATATCTTATATTAATGGGTTGGGTGTTTATGTGCATTAACCCAAAGCAATTTGAACGTCAACACCCGCCGCCAAGTCAAGCTTCATTAGCGCATCCACAGTTTTGTCGGTAGGTTGAACGATGTCAACCATACGCTTATGAGTACGGATTTCGTACTGATCACGAGCGTCTTTGTTTACGTGTGGTGAAGTTAGAACGTTGAAGCGCTCAATGCGAGTCGGCAACGGTACAGGACCACAAACTTGCGCACCGGTGCGCTTTGCAGTATCAACAATCTCTTGTGCAGATTGATCAATCAGACGATGATCAAAAGACTTAAGACGGATACGGATTCTCTGGTTAGCCATGCCAGCAAGCTCCTAATATGTGCCTTTGTCATTCTTGCTTTGCAAGTAAATGAGCAAAAGCCGTTTGGTTAAATATTCACTTAAAGCGGCCTTCTGTTCTAAACCAGAATGAGTTCGTTAACGGAACTTATAGCGTACTAAAAGCAAAATAGTTTAAAGCCCCGCCGACCCTTCCATTATAGGATGTCAGCAAAGGCATAATGAAATAGTGCTAGAAACGATGCTCTAGCTGTCATAGCGCCAGCTGTTTGATTGGCTGCGCATATATAATTCAGTGGTGTGTATTATACATAATTTTTGACCCATTGCAAGGAGGTTATTTGCAATGATGTTAGATAGTAATTGATATAAAACATTATTTGTACACTACATCCCCACTTTTTATAAGAGTATTGGTCATTAAAGATTAACTTATGCAGTCGCTAATCTCTAAACTACTTGCTTTGGGTATTTAATAATAAACGCTTAATCTAGAACAATATCATACTGCTCTTGGGTATAAAGATTCTCAACGTCAAAGGTAATTACCCGACCCAATAGGTATTCTAAATCTGCCACGGTGTCCGATTCTGAGGTCAGTAATAAATCTATCACGGCAGCATGGGCGACCACGGTAAATTTCTTTGGTGAGTTATAAGTGCGAGCACAGCGCATGATTTCACGGAAAATCTCAAAGCAGACGGTTTCAGCGGTTTTAACAAAGCCGCGACCCTGACAGGTTGAGCACGGCTCACAAAGCTGCTGACCGAGCGATTCGCGGGTACGTTTGCGCGTCATCTCAACCAAGCCAAGCTCACTGACTTGGGTGATTTTGGTTTTGGCATAATCTTGTGTCAGCTGTGCTTGCAAACTCTCTAAAATATCGTCTTTATGCTGCTGCTCAAGCATGTCGATAAAATCTAGAATAATAATGCCGCCTAGATTACGCAGACGTAGCTGCCGTGCAATAGCATGGGTGGCTTCAAGATTGGTTTTATAAACGGTATCTTCTAACGAGCGCGCGCCAACGAAAGAGCCGGTATTGACATCAATCGTGGTCATGGCTTCAGTCTGATCGATAATCAGATAGCCACCCGACTTTAAATCGACCCGCCGTTTTAGGGCGTCGCGTAAGTCGTCTTCGACACGGTGCACATCAAACAGCGATTGCTCAGCGGTATAATGCACAATGCGGTCATAGACAAAGGGGACAAATTCTTTGGCAAAGTATCTAACTTGCTCATAAATTTGTGCATTATCAATCACCACTTTTTCGGTATCGGCATGTACCAAGTCACGAATCGAGCGCAAAGGTAGCGATAACTCTTGATAGATAAGCTCGGAGCTTTGATTGGGCTTCATTTCTTGGCGACGGGCACAAATAGTACGCCACAGCTGCAATAGATAGTAAATATCTTCTTCAAGCTTATCAACGGGGACACGCTCAGCCGCTGTACGGGCAATGAGACCGCCTTTTAGGTTGACCGTTTGCATCAGGCTAGCAAGTTCAGTTTTCAGCCGTGTGCGCTCTTCGTCGCCATCGATACGTTGCGAGATACCGATATGCTCACTTGATGGCAGGTACACTAAATAACGTGATGGCAGCGAGATATTGGTGGTTAGACGCGCACCCTTGCTACCGAGCTGGTCTTTGGTGACTTGTACTAAAATACGTTGGCTTTCGTGTAGACGATGCTGAATCAGAGTTTTTGTAACTGGGACGACTTCAGTGCTTTGAGCACTGAGAACGGGCGGCGTGATTGCTAATTCATCAGTAGCAGCGTCTATAATAGTGCGTTCGTTATTGATCGAGTCTTGGGCTTTGTTTTTCTTTTCGGCGACTGGACGCGGCTCACGCTGCATATCATTGACATGTAAAAATGCGGTGCGCGATTGTCCAATATCAACAAAAGCTGCCTGCATACCAGGAAGCACACGTACCACCGTCCCTAGATAGATATTGCCGACCAAACCCAGTTTATGATGACGCTCAATATAAATCTCGCCTAAGACACCGTTATCCAACACGGCGACCCGAGATTCCATGGGACTAATATTAATCAGCAGCTCTTCGGACATAATATTTTCTCTTATCACTCAGCTTTCTTGTGAAGCGTTCATAGTTTGGTAGCCTCACAGTGTACCAAATGCACCTTGCGTTTGCCCATCACCCTACCGTGTCATTATGTGCATAAGGGTTAGCCATCTACTTTTAGCGAATTAACAACCTTAGCTTTATCCTCTGGCATTTCTTTTAGTTGCATGTCATTTACTTGCATCTTGTTTATAAGTGCCAATGTCTGTGCCAGCGGCAAACCAACCACATTGGTATAGCTGCCATTAATACGGCTCACCCATGCTGCACCCAAACCTTGAATGCCGTAACCGCCCGCTTTATCAGCAGGTTCACCGCTGTCCCAGTAATTACTCATCATCTCTATGGTTAAAGGTATAAAGGTCACTTCGGTACGCTCAGTGATTTTTTGCTGATTCACGACTTGCAATACTGGCTTATGATTTGGGCTGCTCGCATTCTCAGAGGAGAATGCTATATGGGTTGCTTGCACCGCTGTCCAGACTTCATGGACATTATCAGACATCTGCTGCCACATGCGATAAGCGTCTTCACGATGAGCCGGTTTAACCAGTACTGTCTTGCCATCTGCTAAGACACCAATGGTATCAGCGGTTAAAATAATAATGGATTCAGTTACATTAGCTTGATTGTCGTTTAAATCTTTATTCAATGCTCTATTTAATTGTTCGACTGCTGCCTCTGCCTTAGTAGCGACCATACGTTCAATATACGCTTTGGGCGCTTCATCAATATGAGGCGTCTCATCAATATCGACGCTCATGACCGTGAAGTCGAGTTGCGCTCTGGTTAACAGCTCATGACGGCGCGGTGAGCCAGACGCTAAAATGAGTTTCATTGCTATTCTCTTATTTATAAATTTATGACTGTTTATTGTTGCAGATTAGGGCGTGTCCTCATTTTAAAAATGGTCTAAAAATGGCTAAATCTTGCCAAACTTCGTCAAATAGCTTGGTAATATCCCGATATTAACTGCACTATTTTCCTTGTTTGGCTACAATTTATCTCATTTTTATCACCATTTTTAAAATGAGGACACGCCCTAATAAGCATCTAAAATCAGCGCGCAAATTTGCGTAATATAAATAGCACCAATGGCCAACTTGTAATACTCATCAATAAAGATAAGGCAGATTGGGCGACAAAGGTATCTTGGATATACATCTGTAGTATCCATAGAGTGACTTGGAAGATAACCAACCCTAGGCTAGCAATTAGCCACGCACTGATGGTATTTAGCTGTCTGATATAGATGCTAGTGACTTTTATCACCAATGCCACCATCACGGCAGCAAAGGCTTGCTGACCTAAGTGTGTGTCCATCAACAAATCAGCGATGATGCCAATGGTAAAGGCGGCAAAAACCCCAACATAACGCGGTTGAAACAGTAACCAAAAAATCAGCACCATCATCATAACCATCGGGCGCAATGTTGCCATGCTCGGGCTTAACGGATAAACACTGAGCGAGGAGGCAACAATAAAGCTTAGGACAATCACAGCAAGCAACAGCCCAGTTGCATTATCAGAATCAGGATATGCCATGAATACTTACCTTCAGCGAGTGTTTAGCGGCTGCTATTTGACTATTAATCTAGCATTGAGGGGAATAACACGGCGGTTAACGGTTAATGGTTAATGGTTAATGGTTAATGGTTAATAATATCTTTGGATATCATCCATCTATCCATACATGCACGCTATGGATTATGACAAGCTATACTTTCTTATGAATAAGCTATTAATTTTCACTGATGCCTGCATTGCCTTTATTGCTCAGCTTATCTTGTAGCACCAGCACGTAAGCATTGTCGATAAAGTTTGCCGCTGGCGTGACTTCAATACTTCTAAAGTTATCGGCTTGCGTATCTTCGACATGAGCAATGCGCCCAACCCGATAGCCTGCCGGTATACGCCCGCCCAATCCCGATGACACCAGCTCATCACCGACGCGCACATCTGAGGTTTTAAAGACATAGTTTAGACGTAAAGAGGTTGGTATGCCCTCACCGGTGACAATAGCGCGCTGTCCCGTACGCTTGACGGTCACGGCAACAGACTGCTGCTCATCGGTAATCAATAACAAGCGGCTGGTATTAGGATAGACATTAATAATCTGCCCTAAAATACCGTCTTCATCGATGACCGTTTGACCCACTTGCACGCCATCTTGCTCGCCTTTATTGAGCACCACGATTTGCCTGAGCAGATTGGTATCAGTACCAATCACTTGGGCCAAATTTAAATCAAACTGTTCGGGACGTGTGGTCGATAGGATACCTTGCAGGCGAGCGTTTTGCGCCAAGATATAATCTTGCTGCTGCAGCTTAGCTTGAGCATGGATAAGTTGCGACTTTAGTTGCATATTTTCGCGGCGTAGCGCTTCTTTAGATTGCAGACTGCCACTTGACCAGTGTTTTGCATAGCTTGGCAATAACGACAGCTCATAAATGGGCTGCATGGCGGCATGGGTGGTCGTACGTATGGGATTGAACCATTCTGGATTTTTGCTATCAAACCACATCAATATCAGCGCCACTATCAATACAATAGCAGTCTTACGAAGCGCTAGCGGTTGGCGAGCAAAAATACTTGGAATCATAGTTGGTCTAATCTAGAGGTTTTAATGTGAGCAATAACGGCTACTTGACATAACAATAGCAAATATCAAGATATAAAATATGACCCTATCAAAATTTTGTACTTAGCATCTCGATATAGTAGAACTACTTTAAAATCGATACAATTTTAAAATCGATACCGTGCGACTGGGATGAATTTTTCGTAACCTCTGTGATAACAGCAAGCAAGGAAAATTTATACCAGTCGCACATAGCTATAACGTAGTGTTTTTATTTTAAACTAACTATAGCAATGCTAAAAACCAATGACCAAAATGACCAAGCAAGTAATATCTTGCTGCTATTTAATTTCAGCATGAATTTTGGCATGGGTTTTGTCATGGATTAATGTTATTAAAGGCAACCTGATTGGCTACCTTTAATAGAATAAAACGAATAAGAAAAAACGGTTTTTATGATAAAGCGCCCACGCAATGTCAAGCTAGCGTTCATCAAACAGAGCAAATATAGCCATGCCTGATTACTAACTATATAGGCAGTACGAAATAAACAGTACCAACTATATAGTTAGCACCACCTATATAAGCAGTACCGATTTAGACAAAAATCATATTAAGACTTTTGTTATTAATAAAATCAAGCGAAATACCACCGCCACGGCTGACGCAAGTTAATGGGTCTTCAGCAACAGTGACAGGTAGACCGGTTTCTTTTGAAATCAGCTTATCTAAACCTCTTAATAACGCACCGCCGCCCGTTAAGACAATACCGCGTTCTGCGATATCTGATGACAGCTCAGGTGGTGTTTGCTCAAGTGCGGTTTTTACCGCGCTGACGATACCGCTTAATGGATCGCTAAGGGCTTTTTGCACTTCTTCTGAATTGACCGTAAAGGTTTTTGGTACGCCTTCTGCCATACTACGACCGCGAACTTCAACTTCTAATTGGCTGTCTTCATTTAATGCTGAGCCAACTTCTTGTTTGATACGCTCAGCGGTAGTTTCACCAATCACGCAACCGTGGGTACGGCGTACATGAGTGATAATCGCTTCATCAAACATATCGCCACCGATACGAATCGACTCCGCATAGACGCAACCTGACAAGGCGATAACAGCAATCTCAGTGGTACCACCACCGATATCAACGACCATCGAACCACTGGCTTCATGAACCGGCATGCCAGCACCAATTGCTGCCGCCATAGGCTCTTCTAGCAACAATACTTTGCTTGCGCCTGCTGATGAGACCGCTTCGCGAATCGCTTTACGTTCAACAAGGGTTGATTTGCAAGGAACACAAACCACCACGTTAGGCTGTGCCATAAAACGCTTGGCTCTTACCTTAGTGATAAAATGCTTGAGCATTTTTTGCGTCACTTCAAAATCCGCAATCACGCCGTCTTTTAACGGGCGAATCGCCGTAATATTGGCAGGCGTACGACCTAGCATTTGCTTGGCATCAATACCAACGGCAGCAACGGTAGGGTTCTGGGTACGATTACTTCGTAGCGCGACCACCGTAGGCTCGTCGAGCACCACGCCTTTACCAGGAATAAAAATAAGGGTGTTCGCAGTACCGAGGTCGATTGCGATATTATTTGATAAAAATCCAAACAGGTTCATGACTAATATATCCAGCGTCTTACAAATGAGGCGAATGAGGCGAACGAAATTGACTGAGGGTTTACTCGTCAGTGTTGAGCAGGTCGTCGTTAGACATGACCTGTGGCGAGAGTTTATCATCGCAACAAGTCAAACCGAAGCCATAATGATGAAATGCAAAAACTGAGCTAAATTATACCGATTTAGCTCAAAAAAAACACAGATATTTGCATCAGTACGCTAGGATTTTGCTCTTAAGCGCTAAAATTTGTTACAAAGTTTGAAATGGCGGACAATACCACTTCATTATATGAAACATCATTTAATTCAATAACTAACAAGGCGCTACAGCCATGTGACATTTCTGCTGAGTGTTTTGCTTATTAATTTGCTTAGCAGTGGGTGCATACTGTAACGTATTTCATAACCAAATAGTGACTAATTGATAATCAATCCATAACTATCCGGTCAATTTTGCAAATAGGCTGTTTTCTAAAGTCAGCCTATAGGCGATCCGCTATAAAATGAACACAGAGCTACTGGTACTCATTTTGTGCAGCCTCTGTCTGCGTAGGCACAGCAAGCAAGGAAAATGAACACCAGTAGCGCATTATAATACTTGTACTTGTTTCATTTAAGATTGACTATATTACTAAAGACAGTTGCGCGCTTAGTAACAGCAAGGCTTAATAACAGCAGCGCCTCATAAAGCCAACGAGCAAAACATAAAAATGAATGAAGCATAAAGACCAATAAAGCATAGATAATAATGCAGCAATCAAAGCCCTGCTCTGTAATCTTGGCTGAGATGCTTTATAATAAGGACACTCTCTATAAAACATACAGATAGAGCCTGTGTTTTCATATTTTTTAACCTGTTTTAGTATGTTTTAACGATTATCTCTCTTAATACTGACCTATTTTAGTCATACCCTACTCTAATAAAAACTGTCCTTAACTGGAGAAATTATGTCACAGCCAACCCCAGCGACTGAAAATACTGTCAGCCGTCAAGAAATCTTAGAAGTTGCCCGCCTTGCGCGCTTAGGTGTTGATGAAGACACCGCCAGCAGCTACGCCGACGATATCACCAAAGTACTAAAGCTGATGCAAACGCTTGGTAATGTAGACACCACCGATATCAAACCCTTGTCAAACATTCATGAAGTTTGCCAAGATTTGCGCGCAGACGTCGCCAAACACGATATCAATCGCGAGCGCAATCAATCAATGGCCCCTGCTGTTGAAGCGGGTTTATACCTTGTGCCACAAGTGATTGAATAATTATTCTAATAGTTTTTGCCTTTATTTTATCCTATTTACTGCTACTCACATTTTGACGGACGACACCTTATGTCTGAACTTCACCTCTTAAGTACTCAGCAGCTTATTACGGGCTTGCAAGACAAACAATTTAGCAGCGCGGAATTAACTGAACATTATATAAAGCGCATCGACGCGCTCGACAGCAAGATTAACAGTTTTATCACTCATACTTCTGAAACCGCGCGCGCACAAGCACAAGCGGCCGACGAGATGCGTGCCCAAGGCGACAAGCGTCCACTGCTTGGCGTACCGATGGCACATAAAGACATTTTTTGTACCCAAGGCGTATTGACGACCTGTGGCTCAAAAATGCTGCATAACTTTATTTCACCTTATGACGCAACTATCGTCACCAATATTGATAAAGCGGGCATGATTAGCCTTGGTAAGCTCAATATGGATGAGTTTGCGATGGGCTCGGATAATGAGAGCTCGCATTATGGTGCGGTACACAACCCTTGGAATCTAAATCACGTCCCCGGTGGCTCATCGGGTGGTAGTGCTGCCGCCGTCGCCGCAGGGTTTGTGCCCGTTGCTACCGCTAGTGATACGGGTGGCTCTATTCGTCAGCCAGCGTCATTTTGTGGTTTAACCGGTATCAAGCCAACTTATGGTCGTATCTCCCGCTTCGGTATGATTGCCTACGCCTCAAGTCTTGACCAAGCGGGTAGCATGGGTCGTAGTGCCATGGACTGTGCGTATCTGCTACAACCGATGATTGGTCATGATCCACGCGATGCCACTTCTATCAAACATGATATGCCAGATTATGTCCAAGATTTGAATGCTGCGGTCACTGCCGCTGGTGATAACGCGAAGCCATTAGAAGGCTTACGTATTGGCGTGGCAAAAGAGTACTTTACGAGCGGACTAGATACGGAAGTCGAGCAAGCGGTACGTGCAGCGCTAAAGCAATACGAAGCGCTTGGTGCAACGATTGTAGAGGTCAATATTACTGACCCTGAGATTACCCTTGCGACTTATTATATGCTCGCACCAGCGGAAGCCTCATCGAACCTGTCACGTTTTGATGGCGTGCGTTTTGGTTATCGCTGTGAAAACCCAACCGACCTGCTCGACTTATACACGCGCTCACGCTCAGAAGGCTTTGGCCCTGAAGTACAACGTCGTATTTTGACCGGTACTTACGCGCTATCTGCTGGTTACTTTGATGCTTATTACACCAAGGCTCAAAAAGTACGTCGACTCATTGTCAAAGACTTCGAAGACGCTTTTGCTAACTGTGATGTCATCGCCAGTCCAACCGCGCCAACTGCTGCTTATAAGCTTGGTGAAGACCTCGACCCTGCAACGATGTATTTGGGTGACGTATATACCATCGGTGTTAACTTAGCCGGTTTACCTGCACTTAGTCAGCCTGTTGGTTTAACCTCAAACGGTTTGCCAATTGGTTTGCAATTGATTGGTCAGTATTGGCAAGAAAGCAAGTTGCTCTCTACCGCGCACCTATTCCAGCAGCATACCGACCACCATTTACAACACTCTACCATCGCGAAGGAGACGGTATAATGAACACAGCAACTACTACTGATAATGCCGCTCACCAAGAAATCGTCCGCAAAGAGCTGTTCGTCGATGGCTATGAAGTGGTCATCGGGATTGAGATTCACTGCCAGCTCAATACCGAAAGTAAGATATTTTCCAGCGCACCGACTGACTTTGGTCATGAGCCAAACACCCAAGCCAGTATCGTCGATTTAGGTCTGCCGGGTGTCTTGCCCGTATTAAACAGTGGCGTCGTCGATCGCGCCTTAAAATTCGGCATTGGCGTCAATGCTGAGCTGGGTTTATTTAATACGTTTGATCGTAAAAACTACTTCTACCCTGATTTACCAAAAGGCTATCAAATTACCCAAATGGCCAATCCTATCGTTGGCAAGGGTTATATCGACGTGGTGGTCAATGAAGGCGAGAAAAACGAATACCCTAAACGTATGGGTATCACCCGCGCCCATTTAGAAGAAGATGCTGGAAAATCGGTGCATGATGCTGTCGATGGCATGACGGGCGTGGATTTGAACCGCGCTGGTACGCCATTAATCGAAATCGTCTCTGAGCCTGATATGCGCTCAGCTCATGAAGCCCTTGCTTATATCAAAGCCATTCACCAGCTGGTCACATGGCTTGGTATCTCTGATGCCATCATGGCAGAAGGCTCATTCCGCTGCGACTGTAACGTTTCTGTGCGCAAGCCAGGAAGCGAGCTTGGCACACGTACTGAGCTGAAAAACCTCAACTCGTTCCGCTTTATCGAGCGCGCTATCAACCGTGAAATCGAGCGCCAAATCGATATCATTGAGGACGGCGGTAAAGTCATCCAAGCGACGATGCTATACGATCCTGAGCGCGATGAAACCCGTACCATGCGTACCAAAGAAGACGCCAACGATTATCGCTACTTCCCTGACCCTGACTTGCTGCCTGTCCGTATCGAGCAGCATACCGTTGATAGCATTCGTGCAGCGATGCCTGAATTGCCTGTTGCCCGCCGTGCACGTTTTGAAGAGGCACTTGGTCTATCAGAATATGACGCTCGTATCCTAACCGGTAGCCGTCCGCTAGCCGATTATTTCGAAGATGTCGTCGCTGAGGTTGGACAACAAGATGCCAAAATGGCGGCTAACTGGGTCATGGGCGATCTGCTCGGTGCACTTAACAAAGATGATAAAGACATCATCGACTCGCCTATCAGTGCCAAGCAATTGGCTGGTATGCTAGCGCGTATTAAAGACGATACCTTATCTGGCAAATTGGCTAAGAAAGTCTTTAGTGCTCTCTATGAGCGTGAAGGCGGCGACGCTGATGACGCCGCTGATAAAATCATCGAAGAAAAAGGTCTTAAGCAGGAAACCGATACCGGCGCTATCAAAGCCATTGTTGAAGAGGTCATCGCGAAAAATCAAGCGATGGTCGACGAGTATCGCGGCGGTAAAGAAAAAGCCTTTAACGGCCTGGTCGGGCAAGTGATGAAAGCCAGCCGTGGTAGTGCCAATCCACAACAAGTAAACCAAATCCTAAAAGAGCTATTGGGTTAAGGTTAACTGCTCATTGGTTATGCTGACTATGATAAGTAAAATGCGACTGTAGATTTTGGCTAAAATAAATAGCCCTTGCAATATGCATAATTTTGCGTAAAATAGTCAGTCATTCGGGGCGTAGCGCAGTCTGGTAGCGCACTACACTGGGGGTGTAGTGGTCGCAGGTTCAAATCCTGCCGTTCCGACCAAACACAATATTAGGGCATACCGTCATTGACCGTATGCCCTTTATTTTGGGCGTTTTTCAGGTATTGAGCGTTATATAGGTGTATGGCGTTCCATATAGAATGTTGGTATTATTGTTGGTATTGAGCAGTACCAACATGGACAATACCAACAAAGGATAACCCCATGCCCCTAACCCATACAGGTATCAACAAGCTACAGCCTAGTAGCACCTCGATTGAAACAAAACGACCTGATAAACACAGCGATGGTAACGGGCTGCAATTATGGGTGCGTTATACGGGCGTTAAGTCATGGATTAGCGCCTACAGGTGGCAAGGCAAACAGCAAACCCTCACTATTGGCACTTATCCAGTAATGAGCCTACAAAATGCACGCCAGCGCAATATTGAGATTAAAAGGCTCATAGCTGATGGTATCAATCCAAAAGACGATAAGAAAAAGACACAAGCAGATAATGACGGTTCAAGGGCGTTCGATACCATAGCCCAGCGTTGGCACGATGACCGCAAGGCGCACATTGCCGCTACCACCTATAGCCGTGACTACTCACAATACCAGCGCGATATTAAGCCCGTCATTGGACACATGAACATAGAGGACATAACCGCGCCTGATGTTTTAGCTATCGGTAAAGCTATCGAAGCAAGGGGCGCTAGCGATATGGCAAGGCGTGCAATGCGTCAAACAGGGCAGATCTTTAAACAAGCAATCCGTGAGGGCTTAACCAATCTCAACCCAGCCAACGACCTAACCGAAGCATTAAAGCCGCATAAGGTGAAGCACCATAGCCGTATCACCAGCCAGCAACTACCAAAGCTACTACAAGATATTAACGCCTATGAGGGTGATCTACTGGTAAAGCTAGGCTTATGGTTTATGTGCTACACGTTTGTGCGTACTCAAGAATTACGTTTTATGGAATGGAGCGAGATAGACTACAAAGCTAAGTTATGGCGCATACCAGCCGACAAAATGAAAATGGATAGACCTCACTTAGTACCGCTTGCCCCTCAAACAATGGCAATCTTAGAGCAAATCAAGGCGCTAGGGTTTTCGGATCAGTACGTTTTCTTTAATACCTCAACCCGTAAGCCATACAGTACAAACGCTTTTATCACTGCCCTATGGCGTATGGGCTATAAAGGCAGAATGACGGGGCACGGTTTCCGTGGACTTGCCAGCACTACCCTACACGAACAGGAATACATGCACGAAGCAATAGAGCTACAGCTGGCACATGAGAAAGAAAACAAAATCAGCAAAGCCTATAACGGGGCGCAGCATCTACCCTACAGAACCAAGATGATGAATGAATGGGCAAACTTCATTGATAATGCTTACGCTGGCAAGATTGATAACTTAATACGTGCAGACTTTAAACAACAAGCACAAAAGCATGGCTAACATCATGCTGTAACGACTATGCAAGGCTAGGACTAATTACCCGAACGACAGCTATTCACACCCTTATGCTGTCACTGCCTTGCACCTACTTTTATTTAAGGGTGTAGGGGTGTGTATTGTGGGATTATTGGATTTAGCAAAAGAAAAAACTAGTAACTATGTTTCACCTAAAGATTTCTTGTGTTTTCTAGCTTGCAGACTAGAAGAACCGATTACAAACGTAGTATCTTTTCTTTTATATAACGAATTTGACAAGTTAGCTTGTGAATATTACATAGATAGTCATTATCGCATCTACACTTATGACGATGTTGATTGTGAATATAAAACCAGCAAGCTATTCAAAGAGATTTCAAAAGACGGTTACCATGATTACATAGGTTTTTGTTATAAATTTTACGATGATAACTTAGATAATGATGATGAAGAATTAGATTTTTACGAGCCTATGGAAATAGATTTTTTTTATAGCTTAGAAGAATTACAGAGCATGAGTTTTATAAAAGAACTCAATCTACCTTTAGAAGAGAGCAGTACGTTAGGTTATAGTATAGACGGTAACGATATAGTGACAATAACAGAGCCTAGAGATAGTTTTAAGATATTTTCATATATAAATACTAATGTAAAAAGTGATGCTGAAAGAGCAAAAGAAGAGCAAGAAGTGATAGATAAGCATGGCGAAAATTCACAAGGTCATAACTTCTATAGGCTTATCGAAGCAGGACTAAATAGAAAACTTCCACACCAACAAAAACCGTTCAAAAGTGACAAAGAGATTATTAGCGAATATGAGGAGAAAATAGCAGAGCTTGAAAGCGAACTCGCACAAGTCAAAGCGCAATTAAGAGAACAGACAGACAAGCCAGCTGATGACAATAAAGAGTTAAATACAAAATCGCAAAACTATGCTGCTAAGATTGTTTTAGCTATGGCGCAAATAGCCGATTTAAGCCTTGATAGCCCTTACGCATCTAAAGAGCCCAATACTACAAATTCTATTATTTTTGACCAAATCAAGATTAATGGCATGAGAGTAAGTAATCAGGTTATAGGCAACTGGCTAAAGCTCGCTACTGAACAAACTAAAGACGATTAGGATTTTATATAAAATCACTTCGCCGTTATATAAAACTGCTAAAAACCCCCACCCCCTAACATAGCCCATGTAAGCCGTAGAACAACTTTACGGCTCCATACACTACATTGAGCTATGAACCAGACACACACCACCCAAAACGCGCCAGTTATTCCCTTTACTGGTAACACCTCGCACGATACCGAACCAACCACCGTAAACAGTCCAACTATGCAACTGCCTACTACAGGCATGGGCAGGGCTAAAGATATTCTGCCATTCCTACCCTTTAGCAAAACCACCCTTTTTGAATGGTCAAAAGATGGACGTTTCCCAGCTGGCAAGAAGCTAAGCCCTACCATGACCGCATGGAGCTATGCAGACATTCACGAATGGCTTAATTCTCACACCTCAACCACTAGCGAGGTGTAACCCATGAATACACGGCAACCCAAACAAAGCTATAAGCAGATTATCCATAATCACCTACTGGCAGGTAACAGCCTATCTACTTATGAAGCCTATGATTTATGGCAAATAACATGCTTTTTACAGCGCATTAGTGACCTAAGGGCGCAAGGCGTAGTAATCCAAGATAAGACCATCAAACGCAATGGTAAGACGTTCAAAATTTACTGGATAGACACGCCAGCCGATGGCAACCATGACGCTACAGGGGTGCAATTATGAGCCAATCAAACGACAGACTATTACAGATAGCGGACACGTTAGAGCATATCAACGAGCAGCTGATCTTATTATCAATTGATACCGAACATTACGCTATGGCATTGCAAGCCGTGCAGACAGACGACCCAATATCTAAAGGCGTTATTCAAGCCGTCATTGCTGCATTGTTTAGGGACTCATTGTTTGCCACTGATGCCAGCGAACAGATGGACAGCGTTCTATCAATGCCTGAAATGGAGGTAACGCGCTATGTGTGATAATCATACCAAAAACAATCTAAAAGCCCGTGACGGGGCACACAATCGCACACAGCCACATAAGCGCGGCTTACTACTTAGCTTTATCATATTCATGGCATGGGTGGCAGGTATTGGCTTGCTACTGTCATTAATCGCTTGCCAGCCAGTACAAGCAAAACCGATTGCAACTGATGATAACAGCGGTTACTATATAGACCTCTCAAAAAACGTTAGCGGACAAGCCAGCCGTTACTCATTGGCTTTTTTTGTGCCTGATAATAGCGCAGCCTCTCAAGCTGTCACTATGCCATCAAGCACTACCCTAAGAGCGCATTTAAGCGCATCAAGGGGGCATTCCCTCATATCTATAGCAAATCACTTGCTAACCGACTATGACGGGTTGACGCTGCAAAATAAAAGAGCCGTAAGGCGAATATGCAGGGCGGTTACTAACGTTACCGAGAGTAAGACCCGTCACCCTATACTTTTACCGTATAGCGTGGCATTAACTCAAAAAACGTTAGGAGGCTATCATGCCTAATTCAATCCGTACGACCTCAAACACTCAAACCACTACCAACAGCACACAAGCCACATTCAAGGCAGGTGACAGCGTTCTATGCCCATCTGTAGGCAATGGCATTTATCAGCTATTCAATGATAAAGAATATAATTGTTTAGGCTTTACCACCAACGGTAAAACATACCATTACCGCAATGACGGCAAGGTAAGCCGCGATGATGCCGCCCCGTCATTATTCCATGACACGCCAGCAAACCGCCAAGCCATTAACGCACTGTATGGCAGCAAACACCAAATCAAGATAATAGATTGCACCGCCGCCGATGATGACGAAGTGATTTTAATGCCGTCTATCATGCTATCCGATATTGCATGTGATATTAATGCCGCCGCTACTACCTTGCATGACATGGGGCAGTTATTCCATCTTATCGCTACCCGTCAAATAGAACCCCATGCAGCCATAGCATTAGCGCGTCTGTCACAAGATGCCGCCGATACTTGGATTAATCTGCTTTATAGCCAACTGGACACTATCAACGAACCCTTAGCCCAAACTGGCTTTGGTAAGGTAGATGCTTGTGCCTACTAATAAGAGCTATCCACCAAAGCAAAGCCGTAAGCACGCCAAGCGCAAAAGCTACTACAAAAAGTATAGAGCAGCGCGTAAGCCGAACCAGTCACAAGCAAGGGGGAACAGATGACCACCACACCACAAACAGCCGCCCATGAAAAAGCCCGTGCATTTAGCACAGGCTTTACAGTGGTAATGAATAGTTTTGATGCAGTCACACGGCAAGGACTGGCAGACGATAAGCTATTGCTTAAACTATATGACCTACTACCGCCTAATAGCTTGCTCAACGTCACCGACAATCTTACTACAAATGATGACAAAGTAGTACCGACCACTGGCACGATAGCCCTACGATTGACCGACAAACAAGGCGATATTGTAGGCGCAGTATTCTACACCCCAAACAGCAAAGTTAAGCCTATTGTCATTGACCCTACAGGGTATGGCGCTATCGTCATTGGTGAGGCAAACAAAGCCAATGAGGTACTAGCGTTCGATGACTTAGAGAACGGCATAGATGCTTATGCGTGCCTGATGGCAAGTGATAAAACCATCATTATTAGCCCTCAAAAGACTAATCAACACCTTAAAAAGATGGTGCAGCATTGGAGCAGCGCCGCGCCCGTTACCATACCAATGACACTTAATAACAAAGGCATGATAAATCTATTGGCAGGCGTGAATGCTAGGGCGTTGGTTACCGTAGCTGATATCGTCACTATGCTACATGCTAACCATAGCTATGAGGCAATACTGGCAGCTGATGAAACTCAAATCATTAACCTAAAAGACACCGCTTACTATCCTGAATGGCGCGATGATCCACAGCTGAATGAACCGATGGTTTATGCTGATGGGCGTTTTGAGCTATACCATGATGGGCTATTTTTTGTGAAATATAACGATGACGACCCAGCAAACATAACCTTTAAGTTTAAGGCGTTTATTTGTTCACCGATTGAGGTTATCGCTAAGACACGGGACACAAATAGCGGTACATGGGGGCGATTATTGCAATGGCGTGATGATGACAGCGAGCTACACACATGGTCAATGCCACTTGCTTTATTACAAGGTGATGCCCGTGAGTATCGCAAGGAGCTTGCCAGTCAAGGATTGAGCATTACCACCAATAGCAAACAGCGCAGTTACTTAGACGCCTATATTCAAAACTACCCTATTCACAAACGGGCGTTATGCGTAGATAGGTTGGGCTGGCATGATGAGCAATATATATTACCTGATGGCGCAATAGGCAGCGATGGTAGGCAGTTAATCGTCTATCAGTCTGCCCATGCAATCAACAGCACCATAGCCCAGCAAGGCACACTAGAACAATGGCGTGATGAGCTATGCAAACCATTAGCCGAACAGAGCCGTTTTGTTTTCTCTATTGCTTGCGCGTTTGCTGGTCAATTACTCGCACTGTTAGATGATGACGGGGGCGGCTTTCACCTTTTAGGCTCATCAAGTATGGGCAAGTCTTTATCGCTTAAATTAGCGGCTAGTGTATGGGGTAAGCCTGACAGCTACACTAAGACATGGCGCAGCACTGATAACGCCTTAGAGGGCACAGCAAGCGAGCATAACGACAGCTTTTTACCGCTTGATGAGATAAGCGAATGTGATCCCAAAGTAGTAGGCAAAGCGGTTTATATGCTGGCTAATGGTCAAGGCAAAGGTAGGAGTACCACTACAGGGCATAACCGAACTGCTAAGACATGGCGCATTATCTTTTTATCTAATGGTGAGGAGTCACTGCAAAACTTTATGGCGCAGGCAGGACAAAAGACCAATGCAGGTATTGAGGTGCGAGTAGCGCATATTGATGCTGATGCTGGCAAAGGTTTAAAGACGTTTGATAGTTTGGTACTGGCAGACACGGGCGCAGCACAAGCCGATAAGATAAAAGAGTTATCACAGGCTTACTATGGCGTGGCTGGTATTGCATGGCTAGAACATATCACCAGTGACAAGGCAGCGACCACAGCCACCGCTAGGCAGCTTGTGAATGACTTTATGAGCAATTACAGCGACCTTGCCCCACAAGCGTATAGAGTCGCTAAACGGTTCGCTATTGTGGCGGCGGCTGGTGAAATGGCAACGCTGGCAGGTATCACAGGCTGGCAATCAGGACAAGCAACCACCGCCGTTATGACATGCTTAGATAATTGGCTTGATAACTATGGGCGTGATGGTGAGCATGAGCAGCGCCAAATCATAGAGCATATCAAGGCATTTATTGAACAGCATGGTAGTAGTCGCTTTCAACCTTGCCACATTCACATGCACCAAGACTTTGAAACTAAGATAACAAACCGTGCTGGCTATCATAACTACGACACAGGGGAATATTATTTCTCTACCAGTACGTTTGATGAAGTCTGTTCACCATTTAGCAAAAGCAAAGTATTGCAAGTGTTAGATGAAGCTAGATTATTGAATGTGACAGAAAGCGACCGCAAAACGTGTAGAGTATCTTTACTATTCAAGAAAAACCGTACGCGCGTTTATGCAATCAAAAACGAGATATTAAGTTGTGAACCTACTAAAAGCACTGGGACAGCTGGGACAACTGGGACAACCCATACGCAGCAAGGGCTAGGCACTGTCCCAAGCAATAAAACACCACTGGGACAGCTGGGACAAAGTAGCTCAATTTGTTAATCTGTCCCAAGTGTCCCAAGGGCAAAAAATGGGCTGGGACAGCTACAAGCCAATAACCACGGGCGCTGTCCCGTTGTCCCAAGTGTCCCAAGCAAAAAACTAAGGTACAGAAAAAATAATCAAAGGTAGGCGTTTATCGTCTGCCTTTTTTATGGACTGCAAAAACCTGAGGAAACCATGAGGTTAGGCGCTCAATACTCATTTGCAAATCATGGGCAGCATGTTGCCTTTTGTTGACATTCAAAACAGTTTGCCGACTGCCAGCATGTTAATAAATGTTAAGGTTTAAAACTAAATAAGTGGTACTCAATGGACAGACCAAGCCCTTTTTATAGTGTAAAGAAACTAAGGTTTCCCTAAGGTTTTAGATGCGCCCAGTTTTGAGCCTATCTCATGCAAAGGGGTGGTTTTCGGACACGTTAGAACCCAGCAAAACCCAATATCCAAAACCTGATAAAACCTTACATTCAAACGTGAATTACTCAATGCCAGAACATGATAAAACATGAGGTTTTAGACGCTCAACAGCTTATGACTGCCATTAATGCAAAGCCATACAGCATAAGGGCTTAGCTAATTAATGGACAAGTATCGCGCGCGCACGCGAGGCAAGCACCAATGACAGGGGTTTTCGGAGTCCATAAAAGGGGTAGTTTTTCGGACTGTTTTAAAAGGACTGGGGTAATTTTCGGACATCGTAGAGGGTAATTTTTTGAGTCAATAAAAGGGACTTTATGCACAGGTATCGTAAGGGACTTTTCGGACAGGTAAGCGCCTTTTTATAATGCGTAAAAACCTACTAGGCAGATGCCCCCAAAATTGGGGAATGGAAGCAAAAAGTGAGGAAGCAAGGAGAATAGGAAGCAAAACAGCGCATTTTCTATTATTCCTATTTACCGCCAAGTCAGTACCGCAAACGGATAGAGGTGGAAGCAGATATATTTTAGGAAGCAAAGAACTGGAATAATTCCCAATGGGCTAAATAGTACAGATGCAATAAAACGCATTATAAACGCACACATTTAAGCGCCATTATTGAGCGCGTGCAGTCATTAGCAAAACAACCCCATGAAAGAAAGTATCAAGTATAAAAAAGTATTCCTAATTTGTTGGCATGTTGAGAAATGTTGAAACGGCAAACAGTGAAAATAATTACAAAATAATATTGAGTGAAGCAGCAAACAGCCAAAAAAGGGCGTTATTAAAAACGATTGTTGGTATTATTGTTGGTATCGCCATAAAACAAAAACAACAAACCCATATAAATCAAGGCATACAGACTATACTTTACTTCCTGCCGTTCCGACCAAACATAATAGTTAAAGAGAAAAGCCAGCCATTGAATCCAATGGTTGGCTTTTTTTTGAGTCGAAATTTGGAAAATAATAAAATAACCTTAAATATAAGGTAGAATGAATAATTTGATACATAATAGATTTACGAAATGATAAGTCGACTATAATCTATATAGGTTTTTTCAATGAAAAACATACACCCTACTATGGTTCGCGTTTTTCAACAGACCAACTTAAAGCCATCTGAATTAGCACATGCGCTAGAAACAACACCTGCTACTATTACCAATTGGTCAAAACGAGGTATATCCAATCAGGGAGCTATAAAAGTCGCGCGTAAGTTTGATATCGACGTTAACTGGATCATGATGACTTCAGAAGAATTGGGGGTACCTAAAGAGCTAGACACAAACAATACTGTTAATCATATCAAACTCATTGCTACCGAAAAGCATCACCTATCTAGCCATTTTGAAACCGTTATAGCGGATCTAGATTCAATTAACGCATTACTCTCATCTATACCAGAAGCTATTAAAACTGGACACACTGAACGTGCTACAAAGCTTGCGAATATAGGTCAACAATTAATAGAAGAAGTAATCAAGCAGTCTAATGCGCATCTTGATACGCTCACGATAATGTCGTAGCTCTATTTTTACTATTTACCTAAAAGAAGAATTACAAAGATGCTTTAGTAATCGTACTTAGCGCTTCATTGATGACAAATACTTTAGATTTAATGTCTTTAAAACCAAATGAGGTCAGCCTTTGGGTATGCTTTTCTAAATATCTGTTGGCATCGTTCAGATTATCAAATACATAAATGCCACCCGCTTCTTGCGTCTCTTCATTTTCTGTCCATAGCTTATAGACCAGACCGTTCTCGGTTGCGATGTCTTCGGCCAGCTCTTTCATGGCGTCAAAAAACGCACTGCCAAAAGGTCCGCTATAAGGAAAGTCGACTTGCAAAAGATATTTCATTTTTTAACCCTCATTATTATTGAATAATTGGCAAAAGATATGCTGCCAGATGACGACAATCTTAACATATTACGATTGCCTATAGACTTTTAGCAATTGAGCCGCTAGGGTAAATACTTTATATTTATTCTGATTTGACCTATGTCTGAGCTTAGCGTGCCACGCCCTACAACTCTCGCAACTCATGCCAATTATGCGCCTTGGGAAGCGTACCAGCGACCTTATGTGCGCGATTTGGCGTATGTGCTTGCCTGCCCTAACGTTTTGACGGAGTGGCTAGATGTAGCACCGTACCAAAATACCCATACTATCTTCGTACATAGCGCAAGCTTTTGGCAACAGCAGTTTGAAGCTTATCAGCAGCGTTTAAAAGAGTTGGATACCACCAATGACTATCAGGCACTGACCCGCTATTTATTAAAACGTCCTAGCCCCAATCGCTTAGGTTTTCACTTTGAAGGCTTATTGTCATTTTGGCTAGAAGATGGCTTTGCGCGCAAATTGCATCCGTATGAGACACTTGCTAATAACGTACAGTTATACAATGGCAAACAGACGATTGGTGAGCTGGATTTGATTTTATATAATCATGAGGAAAAGCTCACTGAACATTGGGAGTTGGCGATTAAGTTTTTTATGGGTGCCGCACCTTTTGAGCCGATTAATTGGGTTGGGATCAACTCCAACGACAATCTACAGCGCAAAATGACCCATATGCAAACCAAGCAGTTTTGTAGCATTTGGGTGGATACTGAGAAGCATGGACAAGTTAAGATTGATAAGCGTTATGGTGTCATAAAAGGGCGATTCTTTTTGCCAATGAACATCGCTCATTTCGTCTATCCTCACTGGCTAACACCCAGCTTCCCCATGCACGAATGGTGCGATAAAACTGATAGCATGAGTCTTGCGAAGTTTGATATCAGCGTATTGCGCGCCGCCCATTATATCGAATGGTTTAGCAAGCGCGACTTCTACGATGGTCGTCAGTTGCCACTTATCAATTCTGAAAATGCTATCTTAAAAACAGGGCTATACTTTGAAGGTGATAGACCGATTGTCATTTATCCTCGACTGCGAGATTGTGTAGATAATTGACTTGCATAGCTTTTATTTGAACAGTTATTTTTCTTGATAACTAATGAGATTGACTTAATTGAACCCTTACCAAGCATAACGTCCATATAGACTAATCTCGCTGCGTTTGGCTTTTTCTGAATCAATATCATCCGTTAATAACTTGATACCACCATATTTACTATCTAACGCTATACCTAATGCTTTAGTCTGTGGCTCCATCAATCCAGTGATGGTCATGGGATAATTATTAGCGGTCAGCTGATAACCTGCCGATAGTTGATACAAGTCTTGAATATCATTGACTTGCGCATGTGCCCCAAGCTGCCACTGATTATTTAATTGGTGTATTAGACTACCCTCAACTCGCCATGGTAGCGTCTGTGTGACATCCTTAGTGCTAAGTTGACCCTCAATCGTATATAAAGGTCGACCATTGGCATCATAATCTAACGCATAGCGCGTGCTTGGCATATTCTTCCAGTGCATACGCCCAAATATATCGTAGCCACTAAGTGTCAACTGCGTTTTATCAGATAGTTTTCCTGCCAGTTGTAAATCTAAGGAATAGCCATAACCAGATGGTTTAGCAGGATACCAGTTTAGATTTTCTTCACCCAGTGCAGGCTCATCATAGTAGTAATCGACATAGGCATCGGCTTTATCAACGCTGTCCCTTAGATTATTTACTTCAGTATCAGGCAACACTCTTGTGGTCAGATTGCCCGAAACCTTACCTTCAAGTGCATGTAATCCTTGCCATATATTGGCATGAGTCGTTAACTGCCAATTAGGACTTAGTGGCTGGGTAAAACCGACATTAGCGCCAAATCTCTCATTATGCTTAGCATCTAAAAATAATGGGTATGATTGGCTAGTGCTCGATGGCTGTTTGTTTTCATATTGCCAATATACCTCTGCTGTCTCTTCGCTAAACGTCATTAAGTAATCGTAGCGCCAGCCTAAACCATAGCTCATTACGCTACCAGCAGGGCGTACCTTTAAATCTGCACGTCCTTGTAAATACGCGTGCTCACCTGAGTCTAATGGGGCATCCCAATCACCAATAAAAGCAGCAATAGGCTGTGCGGGGCTGTGGGCGGTTGCCATCACTGTCCAATCCACCTGAGACTTTTCGTTTATATTCTGATTATTCAATAAATCTGTAGTAGGATTAGATGGCGAGTTGAGATTAGAGTATAAGTTAGGATTTTCACTCTGAGCTGAAGTAGACGTTGAGGCCATGATAGCGATTGTTGTTGGAACAATAAATGACAGCTTACGTTTGGCGAAAAACGCTAAATCCTGTTGTGAAAATATATAGATAGCTTGGCTAAAGAATGACATAAATTTCTCACGTATATTAAAAGGCATAAAAAAGAGACAGTACTTACTGCCTCTTTTTTTGATATTGCTATCGCTCAATCGCTATTAACCACGTTTGAGAACGGACATGATTACTATATTTATAGAATAATAGTGTCAACTGAACCATTACTATTAGGGAATACAGCAGTAATTTTGCCTTTATTATCCATTAAATCACCGTAATCTTTGCCATTAACCATGATATCGCCTAGCTTGCCCATTTTATCTTTAATGAAATCACCATTGGCATCGACACTTAACTTAATCGACGCTTTATTTTGCTCAACGATAAACTGAGTACTTACTGCATTATAATCATTATCTAAATTAGTCTTACCGGTGACAAAAAGTGTTTTGCCGTCTACACTAGCCGTTAAACCGCGAAGCTCTACAACGTTACGTGCAGTACGTTTAAGATTGGCTTGAAAGTCAAGCGGAATCGTCGCCGTTGCACCCTCTTTAGCTACTTTACCTTGAAGCGCCAATATAACTTCCATACCTACATATTTATTGGCTGTCTCTTCAATATTACCGTTGTCAGTGACTGTTAGAAAGTTTTTGATATCTGCATCATTAGCAGTAGCATTAAGTGTAATGGTGACATCCGTGCTAGGTTTTTGCTTGGTCATCTTACCTGTGACAGCAAATTTATAAGGTATGGTTCTAACGACCAATTGGCCATCTTTCAGCTTTTTACTGATATCCAGCGCGGCAAACTCAAAGTCTTTCGCTTCAATTACGCTATCATTAGCCGACAGCTTCAAGTTGCCTAATTTTATAGTAGCCTTCTCTAAAGTGATGCCCGCTCGGTTGACATCATTAAGATCAAATTCGTCATCGACCACCACTTTGTCACTGAACTGACCATTGACCGTAAAGCCTTTGGTTGTAGAGCTTAGAGTGACGGCGTCAGTGCCAGAACCTATTTTTATACTCTTAAACCCAATACCACCATTGAAACTAGTATTGCTGGTATTAGAACTTAATGCATTTTCAAAACCATCAAATGCACTCGTGAAAGTATCTTGACTAACAAGTGTTTCGTTATATACACCAGTATTTGGATTATAGATATAATCGTATTCTTTAACCACGACCTTAGTAGTACCTGATAGCTTAAATTGTCCATCAGCATTTAATGTTGCTAAAAAGTCACTCTCTGGCGTCAATGCAAAATCACCTAAAGTATTATTAAACTCTTGATCATTAGCCAAAGCGATAATATCAGTCGCCTTTAATTGTGATAAACTATTTTCCTGCATATAATAATGCAGGCTATTTGGCACATCAAAGGTATAGCTAAGACGTGCTTCTTGCTTTTCTGTTAGGATATCACTCGCACCTTTATAAGCCTCTGTGACTGCCTTATTGTCACTGACAAAAAGCTTGGCCGTGCGAATCATCTCTTTTGCCTGCTCACTCTCAGAAAGACCGTTATCGACAGGAGGTTTAGTAGGAACAGTTGGAGTATTAGAGCCATTGTTGTCGCTATCACTACCACAACCCGCCAATGCCAAAGTGCTAGCAAACGCTAATGCTGTTAATTTAAAAACCTTCATAACATAATCCTTATATTTTAAATATCTTCCAAAAAACAGTGATAGAAATGAACCTATGAATCTAAGTTATGAAGATCCACTTAAGACCATAGACTGCACTCCATTCTAAGAAACTTAAGTTTACTCCTTATTAAAAAAAATAAGCTATTTATTTTTGGAATCTATCTATAAAGTAAAGAAATATATAATTAATATTACACAAAATGAAGATTTATTTTTTAAATATACTTGCCTGATAATAAAATAATTTACACTAATAACTCTCAATCACCTGCATCAGCTCATATCTCAGCATATCAGCACTTGGCATACGCTCGGCATGAAAACGCACGATAGCAATACCCGCACTGGCAAGCGCTTTATCCTTTTTATCATCGGCCTTTTGCCGCGCTTTACTGCTATGCGTCCAATCATCAAGCTCAATGGCGAGCAAAGTAGTCTGTGCATCGACATCAACGATGACATAATCAACGCTTTGACGACAAATACGATTAAACCAAAAACTGCGTTCTGAGGTTTCACTGCTATTGGCTTCGATGATACGTGACAGCTGGACTTGGACAAAAATATGATATTCAGGCAAAGCATTTTTTAACTTATTAAAAAATATTACTTCCGTGTCCGTCATAATGGGCATCGGTGCAAAGGGCCAAATAGCCAGCTCATCACCGCGCACAGGTGGCGGTTCAGGTTCAGTAACTTGCTTAGGAGAAAACAGTTTTGGCAGGGTGATCAACCCTACAAATCCAACCGCCAATATTAAAAATATAACGCCAAATAACATGGTTTTGCCTTATACATAATGAAAGCCGTCAGCTACGTGTGCTGATGTCACTAAAAAAAATGACAACACATGGCCAACCGCGACAGGGCAGCCTTTATAGGCTGACAGGTTATACAGTACAGAGAGGAACTGAGAGAAATAGGAAAGAGCGGCGCTCATCGTAACCAAGCTTGCGCCAATCGGCAAACAATAAAACAAAAAACACGACAATAGATGTCGTGTTTGAATAAAATCAGCTACAGCGATAAAAATATAAACCAGCCTAATTGAAATGTAGCTATGTATTTAGCAATAATAGTTATCGGATTACAGCACTATAATTACAGTACTATAAACGCTATTTTAGCGCCAGTATAAGACCCAAGCACTTGTCGTATTAACTTTGGGGTCGCTATTAATCTTATCTTTTAAGGCCAATGCCGCAACTTTGCCACGCTCAGGACCAACGATAACGCGTACACCGCGACTGGTAGGACTAGTTTTTACTTGATAGCCGGCAGATTGGAATTTCTTTGCCAACTCATCCGCTTTGGCTTGGTCATTTGCCAGTGCCACTTGCACGCCAAAGCTACCTTTAGCATCGGTTTCTTTCACTTCTTTGCGCGCCTCACTAAGTTTCTGCTGCGCCTCACGCTTGGCATCGGCCGACTTCTTGGCTAGCGCCTCTTCTTTTTGACGCTTGTCTTCACGCGCCTGCTCAGCTGCCGCTGCTTCACGCGCTAAGCGCTCCACCTGCTTGCGCGATGGTATGGTAATACTTTGACCCAGTTGTAGTGATGTCGATGGCGAAAGATTATTCGCTTGTGCCAAGACTTCTACCGGCATATTGTATTGCCGCGCCAGTTTAATCAGCCCATCGCCTTTTTTTACTTGGTAATCAGAAGGCGACTTTGGTGGCTCATTTTTAGCTGCTTCTGCTGCCTCTCGCTTTTTCTCAGCGGCAGCTTGCGCTTGTTTCTTAGCATCAGCCTGCTTTTTTGCCTCAGCTTCCTTTTTACTATCTGCTAATTTCTTAGCAGCCGCTTGCTCTTTAAGAGCAGCTTGGCGCTGAGCTTCTTGTTGTGCTTGGGCAGCTTTTTGCTGCTCGCGAGCTTTTGCATCATTTTCAGCTGAAGCAGTAGTGCTATTACTGCTATCAGTACGAGGCTTTACCGTTGGCGTGGCAAGGTTGTTTTTTGCAGCCTCTGACTCTTTACTTTCTTCAGCAGCTGGTGCGCTACTGGCCATATACTGCTGACTTTCCGCACGGGCTTTTGCCAATGCTTGTGCTTCAGCCGCTTCTTGTTCGGTTAAGAACTGCTGAGCACGCTTTTCTTGTTCTGCAACACGAGCAGCGCGCTCTTTTTGTTTTTGTGCCAAGATGCGCTTTTCAGTCTCGATATCAGTCGTCAATGGCTGCGGAGACTCTTGTGCCGGGCTTGGCTTATCTATCATCGCTGACGCTGGTTGGGGTTTGTTGCTATCACCAATTTGTTGCACCATGGCGTATAGCATCACGCTACCGCCTATAATCATCCCAATGCCCAATAAGGCTTGTCTCGAAAAGTTCATCCGTTTACGTCTCTTAGTTGGTAATAAGGTTGATTGAGCGGCGCAACTGTCGTTTCAAAGCTGTCGTCTCAAAAACTATCATGTCAAAAACTATCGTCTTAAAACTATACTTAAATAGTTTAAATCGCTTTGATAAACAGCCTTGATAGTTAAATAGTTGCCATTGCCGCCGGTTACGTCCATCCATTTATAAAGGTTATGCCGAGCATCTCTCTCATAGCATTGTATAGCAGGATGCTAAATCAATTTGATTATAAAGCATATTTTTCATACTGTCTGCCATCATGCTACTGCTAAGATTAACATTATATAAATACGATTTTAACTTAAATCATCAACCGCAAGTGCCGCTAGCGCCTCACCAATCGTATGGAACGAGCCACATACCACGATTAAGTCTTGTACCTGACTGTCATTTATAACGGCATCGGTGGCTTCTGATAAACGTTTAAACTCATGTATTTGCGCATTATCGACATAGCTTGCTAAGATACTTTGCAGCTGCTCAGTGCTCGCCGCCCGTGGATAATCAATCTCAGCGATAAACCAATCGCTAATAGGCAAGCCCGCTTCGGTCAAACGCTGTACGACTTTATTGATATCCTTATCGCCCAACATAGAAAACAGCATTTTAATGCTGGCAGGTTTACGGTTGGCTTGATTCTCTTGGCTGCTGTTTTGACTACTGCCTTGATTGAGAGCATCAGCGCTATTTTGCGTGGCCAAATGCTGCTGCCAAAGCGGTAATAATTGCGCCAATAAAAACTCAACGCCTTGCTCGTTATGCGCCACATCAAACAACCAATGACGGTTATGCGTCTCACGATAATCAAAACGACCAGCGAGCTTGACCGTCTGCAATGCCTGTTCGATAGCCTTTTTATCAATATTTAATGGGCTTGCCAGCACCGCTGATAAGGCATTGGTCGTATTGGTCAATGACAGCGCTGGACGTGGTAATTGCATGGTGACAGCGGCATTACTGTATTGCCAAACGTCGGTATCCACTTCACGATAATCAAAGTCTTGCCCAGCTTGATAACAAGTTGCCTGATGCGTATCAATTGCTTGCTGCACACTAGCAGGCATCGCAGTAGCACCATAAACTAGAGTAATACCATCACGTAATATACCTGCTTTTTCACGGCCAATATCTTCGACATTATCCCCTAGCCAATCGACATGATCGATAGCGATATTGGTAATCACCGCCATATCAGGGTCAATAATATTGACCACATCAAGGCGACCGCCGAGCCCAACTTCTAATACCCAGACATCGCAGTCTGCTTCGGCAAAGATTAATAATGCTGCAAGCGTTGTCATCTCAAAAAATGACAAGGTTAAAGCGCACCGCAACCGCGCCGCCTCCACTTTGCTAAAGGCATCAATTAACGTCTCATCACTGACCATCTCGCCATTGATACGCACACGCTCGTTAAACACACTCAAATGCGGTGATTGATATAAGGCCGTTTTATATCCTGCCGCTTGGCACATCTGCGCGATGACCGCAGTCGTTGAGCCTTTACCATTGGTGCCCGCTACGGTAAATACATAAGCATCGTCTTTGGCTGACTGTACCACGCCTAACGCCTCAGCAACCGGCAATACTCGCGACCCCATATCTATCGCCGAGACATGAATCTGCTGCATATAATCAAGCCATTCGGTCAAACTCGAGTGCTCAGTAGGAGTGGTAGAGGTAGAAAGTGAAGAGTCAGACATGAGCGGAACCTATATTGAGATAGTCGGTTAGGAACTAGTTATTTAAAAGATATTCATTAAGAAAATAGGAACAGTATATAACTACCTGACCAAAAAGCAAAAATAGCATTTACCGTTATTAACGATAAATGCTATTCGTAATTTTTACTTAGTCGATTTAATTTAAAAAGAATACAGTGCTGCTGGGATAAATTTTGCAAAGCCTCTGGAGTGCGAAGCGCATAGCAAGCGAAGAAAATTTATACCCGCAGAACGCTATTTCTAACGTTCTTATTTTATATTGCACTGATTATATTTAGTCGGCAAAGCTAAGCCTGCTATTAAGTATTGATAAGCTCAATTGCCTGTTTTTTTTACCAGCTCAGCACATGTTAAGCAGCAACATTCGGTACGCGGCATAGCTTTGCAAGCAAACGATAAATCGTATCAATCAATTGATGACGATGTACCACTTCATCGACCACGCCATGCTCTAATAAGAACTCAGCACGCTGGAACGGCTCTTCTAGCGTCTCACGAACCGTTTGTTCAATCACGCGCTTGCCTGCAAAACCAATCATGGCTTTTGGTTCTGCTAAATGGATATCACCTAACATAGCAAGCGATGCCGTCACCCCGCCATAAACAGGATTGGTCAATACCACGATATATGGCACGCCAGCAATTCGTAAACGTTCAATCGCCGCCGCAGTACGAGCCATTTGCATTAATGATAGCAAACCTTCTTGCATGCGCGCACCGCCAGAAGCAGCAAAGCAGACTAAGGGAACTTTATCTTTAAGGGCTTTTTCAGCGGCCTCTACAAAACGGTCGCCAACCACCGAGCCCATAGAACCGCCCATAAAGCGGAAGTCAAAGGCGCAAGTAACGATATCAAGATTGCGCAATTTACCGTACATCACAATTAGCGCTTCAGACTCACCGGTCTTGTCCTGTGCTTCGGTCATGCGCTGCGGATACGGCTTACTATCCACAAAGCTTAATGGATCTTTGGCAGTGAACTGCTGTCCTAGCTCACCCTCTACTTGGTCGAGCAACCAGTTTAAGCGCTCACGAGCACTCATCGGTAAATGATGGTCACAATGCGGGCAGACATAGCAATTAAAAATCAGCGCCGTATTGGTAATCATTGAATGACAACTGCTACATTTCGTTGACGGTTCGGTCTCTACCGCCGTTAAAGGTGCGGTCAGTTGCTGCTTAATACCCGGTATCGGGCGATTAAACCACGATTGCCCTGCAGTATTATTTGGCGCAGCGCCGTTATTCGCAGCATTATTATTTATAGTATCTGGTGTTATGGTATCAGTCATAGTATTCGCCATTATCAAAGGCTTATCGACAAGTTGTCTTAGTTGGCTTAGTTACTTGTCCCTAAGAAGTCCGTTTATAAGAATCAGTTTAAAAGTCACATAGCCTTATAACATCAGCAGTTATAAAGCACGCTTATGCGCAACTGTAACAATTTATATGTGATGTTAGTTTACACACGTAAACTAACTTTAGCAAAGTCATTTAACCGTGTCTTTATAAACATTGTTATAAAAGTTACGATAATCCTTGATATAAAAACAGCTATCGCCCCTCTTATAAATAATAAGACAACGACGTTGCTGAGCCATACACACGTTGATGCCCATACACTCGATATAATATTAGACCGTTAAACTATCGAGTGCGCCGCGTAGCTCGTCCATTTTTGCCATGATTTTTTGCTGAGCTGCCGCAACCGCAGAGGCATCTTTAGCATCTATATCAGCAAAGTTTTGCACCAGCGCACTTCCCACAATGATACCGTCGGCATGCTTACCGATTGCTTTGGCCGATGCTGCATCACGAATCCCAAAGCCCACGCATACTGGCAAATCGGTCTCCGCTTTAATCGCTTGCACTTGGGTCGCAACATCATCAGTATCAAGCGTTGCCGAACCCGTCACGCCTTTTAATGACACATAATATATATACCCACCACAATGGGTCAGTACTTGCTCACGGCGCTCAGGCAAAGTGGTCGGCGATAATAAGAAAATCTCATTCATCGCATGTTCAGTTAAATGCTGAGTAAAGCTGCCCGCCTCGCTTGGTGGCAAATCAACCATCAAAATACCATCTACGCCTGATTGCTCGCATAAAGCGACAAAGTTGTCATAACCGATGATTTCAACGGGATTAAGATAACCCATGAGAATAATTGGCGTCTGCGTGTCTTGCTTGCGGAATTCTGCCACCATTTTTAGTGCATCACGCGTACTGGTACCTGCTGCTAAAGCACGCTCGCCAGCCAATGCAACCGTTGGGCCATCGGCCATTGGGTCAGAAAACGGTAAGCCCACTTCAATCATATCTGCGCCGTGCTTGACTAAGTCATGTAGTAAGCCAACAAAGTTATCAGGGGTTGGATCGCCCGCCATGACATAAGGAATTAGGGCTTTTTTGTTTTGTGCTTTTAGGGTTTCAAAGGTGCTTTCAATTCGGGTCATAGTGTTCTCTACAATTAATTCAAACTGGCTATATTGACCCTCTACGATTTGATGAGAGAGCCAATCAATTTATTTTATAAAAGCGGATTTATAGCGCGCAATAAAATACGCGACTACAGCTCAATCCCTTCTGCTTTCATTACCGAATGCAAATCTTTATCACCGCGACCTGACATATTAACGATAATGGTTTGCTCAGGGGTCATGGTTTTAGCCAGCTTAAGCGCATAGGCAACCGCATGGGCAGATTCGAGCGCAGGGATAATGCCTTCTTTACGTGTCGCTTCATGAAAGGCTGCCAATGACTCTTTATCGGTACAGCCAACATATTCAACACGTTTCATATCTTTTAAGAAGCTATGCTCAGGACCGACGCCAGGATAGTCAAGACCCGCTGAGATAGAATGCGTTTCTTGGATTTGACCCTCATCGTCTGCCATCAGATAAGTACGGTTGCCATGTAGCACGCCGATACGACCAGCGGCCAATGGCGCGGAATGGCGACCGGTTTCAATGCCGTCACCTGTCGCTTCAACGCCATACATTTTGACTTCAGTATCGTTTAGGAAATCAAAGAATAGACCAATAGCATTTGAGCCGCCGCCAACACAAGCAACTAGTGCATCTGGTAATTTACCTGTTTTTTCTAAATGTTGGATACGCGCCTCTTTACCGATAATCGCTTGGAAATCACGCACCAATAGCGGATAAGGATGCGGGCCGGCAACCGTACCGATAATATAATACGTGCTGTCCACATTGGTTACCCAATCACGCATCGCTTCGTTCATCGCGTCCTTAAGCGTGCGCGAACCTGAAGTCACTGGCACAACGGTCGCCCCTAGCAAACGCATACGATAAACGTTCATCTTTTGGCGCTCGACATCATCAGCACCCATATAAACGATACACTCTAACCCTAAGCGAGCAGCTATCGTTGCCGTTGCCACACCATGTTGACCTGCGCCGGTCTCAGCGATAATACGCTTCTTACCACACATCTTGGCAAGCAGTGCCTGCCCAATGGTGTTATTCACTTTATGTGCGCCAGTATGGTTCAAATCCTCACGCTTAAAGTAAATTTGCGCGCCACCAATCTCATCGCTTAAACGCTTAGCATGATACAGCGGTGTTGGACGACCAACATAATTGACCAAGTCATTATGATACTCTTCCCAAAATGCAGGGTCGGCTTTTACTTTAGTATATAGCGCTTCTAACTCTTCTAATGCCGCCATCAGGGTTTCAGAGACAAAACGACCACCGTGAACGCCGAAATGTCCGCGTGCGTCAGGGTATTGGTTAAAGTCTTGTACGTCTGTTGGATTGGTAAAGGTATTGATAGATTGTGCAGTAGCAGATGGTGCTTTGTTCGTGGCATGACTCATGATAATTCCTACGATAAGTGGTATCTTTTAGTATAAGGATTGGTCGTATAAATATTAGGATAAAAAAATTAGATTTAATCAGGAAGTCGGAATAACGCTTAAATAAGAGTAAATAGCACAAATATAGCAGTTATCTTAGAGAGCGTCAGTGACCGTCTCGTTTTGCCATCGGTCACGCTTTACTGCTTTCATAAAGGCACGCATCTTAGCATCGTCTTTTTTACCTTTATCAATCTCAATCCCACCGCTAACATCGAGGCCATAAATAGGCAATTCACGAGTCACAGCGACATTGTCGGCATCCAGTCCACCCGCTAAGATAATCGGCAGTGCGCTATTATCTGGAATCAGGCTCCAATCAAAGCGCGCGCCCGTACCGCCATATTTATACTGATGATAAGCATCAAGCAAAATACTGCTCGCCCCTGCGGCGGCAAAACTATCAATCCGTGCGCTTACATTTTCCACAGTATCTTGCTCAGCATTAATACGCAGCGCTTTCATCCAGCGTTTATTGACGGCATTTGCCAGATACTGGCACTGTTCAGGCGTTTCATCACCGTGGAATTGAATGATATCAAAAGGGACATTATTTGCCAGTTCAATCAGCTCATCTTCAGGCATATTGACCACTAATGCCACGACACTGACAAAAGCAGGCAAGGCAGCGCTTAATATCTGCGCCTGCGCTAGCGTCACCGCACGCGGACTTAGCGGATAAAATACCAAACCGACCGCATCAACACCCAACTGCACAGCGGTATTGACATCATCAAGCTGGGTAAAGCCGCAAAACTTAACGTGCATTATATGACCTTAAAACGTTAAATGTGATATTGAGTATGATGTCATTTGACAAGTTCGCGCTAAACTCTAATCCCTAAATATGATGCTGATTTGTTAATCAATTGGCAAATCAATTGCATCCAAAAACTTATCCTAGCATACTTTTATTCATAGTTTTGTTTATGATTGCGATTGATCAAAATAGGAATAATTGAATGTCTAAGACAGCATCAGCAAATGACGAAAATCATGATAATAAGAATGTCAGTATGCCGCATTACTTGATGTGGTTTCGTCGTGATTTGCGGCTGCATGATAATACAGCGTTGGCGGCACTTTGTGAACGGGCGAACGCAGACAAGGCGCAAGTCAGTGCTATGTTTTTCCTTACGCCTGAACAGTGGCAAGCGCATGATATGTCACTCACACAGCTCGACCACATCGCCCGCACCTTGCCAATCTTAGCAACATCTTTGCATAAACAATTGAATATCACATTGAACGTACAGGTTTGTCCAAGCTTTTCTGATTGTGTCGAGGCGCTAAGCACATTATGTGAGGCCAATAACATCAGCTGTGTGATGGCAAATCATGAGTACGAAGGCAATGAGATTGAGCGTGATGAAAAACTCACCAAACAACTGGCAAAAAACGATATCGAATTTATTCGCTGGCATGACCAATGTATCTTGCCGCCGCAAAGCATTACCACCAATGATGGTGACAGCATGTATAAAGTATTCACCCCATTTTATAAAAAATGGCGGCATACCTTAGATGTTAGCACCATGCAAATGCATGAAGCAGCAGCTATAAATAACAACAACAACAACGCCAAGCTAAAAATCTCAAAAGCCAGCGCCACGACTATCAAAGATATCGAAAAATTAAGTAAAGGAACTGTTGATGACTGTCAAAAGACATTACAAGATGGCTGTTCAGAAGGTATTGATTCATTAAAGCATATTGATATGGACGCACAGCTTGATTACGCTCGTGCAGCTTACCCTGCTGGCGAAGATGCAGCTTGCCAGCGTTTAGAGGCATTCATCGCTGATGATATTAACAACTACGATATCAGTCGCGATGTGCCAAGCTTACACGCGACTAGTCAATTATCAGCCTACCTGACTATTGGCTCAATCAGTCCCAGACTTTGCTATTTGCAAGCCACAAAAGTGCTGGAAGAATTGCACAGTGATGATGGCAACGCCCTTAAGAACTCTGACAACAATGACATTAATCGCTGGCTAAGCGAGCTTGCTTGGCGAGATTTTTATCGTCATGTAATCGTTGATAAGCCAACGCTCATCCGCCATAAGGCGTATAAAGAAGATACAGATAGTAAGATTCATTGGTCATATAACGATGATGATTTTAAGGCATGGTGCACAGGTAAGACAGGCGTGCCCTTAGTTGATGCCGCGATGCGTTGTTTAAATGCCACTGGTTTTATGCACAATCGCTTACGGATGGTCACGGCGATGTTTTTGACCAAGGACTTACTGATTGATTGGCGCTTAGGTGAGCGCTACTTTATGCAGCAGCTGATAGACGGTGACTTTGCCTCAAATAACGGCGGCTGGCAGTGGAGCGCATCAACAGGTACGGATGCTGCGCCCTACTTCCGTATTATGAACCCCTTTAGCCAAGCCAAAACTCATGATACTGATGGCGAATTTATCAAGACTTGGCTACCGGAATTAAAAGACGTCCCTGCCAGCATCTTGCATAGCGAGGATAAAATGCGTAAAGAACTGGCTAAGGGTAGTAAGTTTGCTAATATTAACTATCCAATACCAATAGTTGAACACAAAGCTGCTCGGCAATTAGCGATTGCAGAATTTAAAAGATAAGACGTAAACGGCTCTAAATTTAAAAACAGTTATACACTAAAAATAGCCATGAACTAAAACTCAGTTATAAGTTAAAAAACAGTCATGATTTTAAAAGCCTTAGCTGTCTATTTGCACCAAACTACTTTGTGGCGCACTCGCTCTATCAGTATCTGACTCTAATATCCGCGTCTTAATGGTGTAAATGGCATAAGCGAATAAGGTAAAACTGAGGATTAACAGTACCCAAGTCGCAAACGATAGCGACCCTTTTGCTTTAGGATGTTTGGTTAATTTGCGCTTCTCATGGGCAGACGGCTGATTATTAGAAGTTGTCATAGATGCCACCTCTTACATTATATGAGATATAGGCCTATTTGAACGACAGTATTTATAAGTCTGTCGTTAATCACAAATAAGTCCTGCTATATAATATAATAACCCTATTACTCATCATTTCAAGCAACAACTGTTAACTGGCGAAGATATTTATCAGAACGCCGAAATCTCTCTCCTCGTCCTAACCCTTTACAATGCCAAAATCCAAACCATTTAAGCATTAGTCACTGGCATCTGACATGCTCCTGCGCCCTGCGTCGTTACCGTTACTACTGCGCCAGTTAATGAAAATAACTGCTGCAACTGGGTTTGCGCATTTTCTAATGCCATATTCATCACATCACCGCGGCAAGCCCGTTCAAGCACTTCCTTTTTTGCCATACTTTGCGCTTGTTGCAAAATCTTTGGATCAACCTGCATCATGCCAAAAGCGCCCGTTTGCCAATCATAAATCTCGATATCGTCTAAATAAACCGAAAATATCTCTGATGGCGGTAAAGTAATGTGAATTTGCGGCATGATAGAGACGGGATTATTGGCATCCACGTTTTCAGCATTTTTTATAGCAGCCTCAGCAGGCGCTATCACTTGCACCATCTCAGGCGTTAAAGCGCTCAAATCAATCCCCGCTTCTACGCGCCCACGGGCGATAAACAAGCCTTTTTGCTCATCTTGCCACAGCTTCATCCAACTGCCCGATTTTTGGCTAGTAATCACCGTATCAACACTAAACGCCACCGTCTCCAAGCGATTCAATTTCTGAATCTGCATCACCACCCCTTCACGGGTAATGGTCTCTATCGGCGCTTCTTTGCTACTTTTTTGCAGACTATAAATCGCAAAAACGAGCGCGGCAAGACCAATCATCAATACCAACCACGACATCATAGCGATGGGTTTTTTCGCAGGCGGCTGATTGGCATTATTATTACTGATAGAAGAATGGTTCTCAGGATTGGTCATGTAAACTACCTCAAAGTTTTTTTGTTTTTATAAGCGAGTTAAAAAGCTAAATATTTAGTATCGAAATCTAAGATATAAATGCTAGTTGCGCGCGTTAACTTCAAGTAATAACTACCAATACTCTACATAATTCTCAATAGTGCTATGGCGAGGAAGTCAGCTCATTATTTGCTATAAATATGCTTAAAACCGCTAAATAATCGAATTAATACCAACATATTTGGCTCTTTAAGTAATGTTCTGGCTGAAAAAACAAAAAGTCATTGCGTCTTAGGCGAACTTTACCTAACATAGTCAGATTGTATAAGCAAAATGTTGGCGTACACCTATTTTTCTGGCTTATATGTCTAAAATATGACGTTGCCAATATGGACGTTTAATACAAAATGAAAAGTTCCAGCCTTTTTGCAAGGCGTTTTATGAACGCACTTTCTACTGATGTACTGTTTGTCGCAGTACTTTTTAGCTAGGCATGTCCTAGACTATTACCAAGTGATAAAAGGTAAGCTTGCGTCGGCCATCAAAGCACACGCTCAATATCCTACTATTTCTTATTTATTTTATCGTTGATAAGGTTATGCTTTATTTATGAAAGCCAGTCAATTTTTGTTTGCCACGCTAAAAGAAACTCCCAGCGATGCTGATATCGCCTCAAGCCAATTAATGGTAAGAGCAGGTCTTATTCGTAAAATCGCTTCTGGATTATATATCTGGTTGCCGATGGGTTTGCGCGTGTTGCAAAAAGTCGAACGCATCGTTCGCGAAGAGATGCAAAACGTCGGCGCTCAAGAAGTGCTGATGCCAATGACCCAACCTGCTGAGCTTTGGCAGATGACCGGTCGATTTGACGATTATGGTCCTGAGCTATTACGCTTCAAAGACCGTCATGACCGCGATTTTGTTTTGGGCCCGACGCACGAAGAAGTCATCACCAATCTTGCCCAAGGTGAGCTGCGCAGTTATAAGCAGTTGCCGATTACCTTTTTCCAAATCCAAGGTAAGTTCCGTGATGAGATTCGTCCGCGTTTTGGCGTAATGCGTGCGCGTGAATTCACCATGAAAGACGCCTACTCCTTCCACGTTGACCAAGCGTCACTCGCTAAGACTTACCATGATATGTATGACGCTTATACGCGCATCTTTACCCGTTTGGGTTTGGATTTCCGTGCGGTACAAGCGGATACAGGTTCTATCGGCGGTTTTGCTTCGCATGAGTTCCATGTGTTGGCAGACAGCGGCGAAGACGATATCGCCTTCTCTGATTCTTCTGATTATGCGGCCAACGTCGAGCTTGCTGAATCGGTAAGCACCGCTGAGCGTCAGCCACCAAAAACGGAGCGCGAAGACGTCTTAACGGAAAACATGACCAGCTGTAAAGTGGTTGCTGAACATCTAGGCGTACCGCTAGAGACGACGGTGAAAACCTTAATCGTTCATGGTCATACTGAAGATGGTGAGCCGCAATTAATCGCTATCGTTTTACGTGGCGATCATCAGCTCAATACCATCAAAGCTGAGAAAATCGAAGAGGCCAATGTGCCGCTTATGATGGCCTCTGATGAAGAGCTAAAAGCCGCTGGTCTGCATAAAGGCTTTATCGGTGTTGATTTGGATATGCCAGTATTTGTTGATCGCTCAGCCGCCACCTTGTCAGATTTTGTCACGGGCGCGAATGAAGTCAATAAACATACCGTTGGTATGAACTGGGTACGTGATGCAAGCATTACTCGTATTGTTGATGTGCGCAACGTACAAGAAGGCGACCCTTCTCCAGATGGTAAAGGCACGCTAAAAATCAAACGTGGTATCGAAGTCGGTCATATCTTCCAGTTGGGTGATAAGTACTCGCAAGCGCTGAATGCTACCGTATCTGGTGAAGATGGCAAGCCTGTTACCCTAATGATGGGTTGTTATGGTATTGGCGTTAGCCGTATCATCGCGGCTGCCATCGAGCAAAACAACGACGAAAACGGCATCATGTGGCCAAAAACGCCAACCGTTGATGACTCGATTGCGCCTTTTGAAGTGGCTATCATTCCGATGAAGTCAAAAGAAGAGACCGTCATGGAGACGGCGACCGCTTTGTATGAAGAGCTAAAAGCGCAAGGCATCAATGTACTACTTGATGACCGTAACGAGCGTCCAGGCGTTAAGTTTGCCGATCTTGAATTGATTGGTATTCCACATCGTATCGTGGTTTCAGACCGTAACTTGGCTGAAGGTAAGTACGAATACGTCAATCGCCGTGAGGCAGAAAAGCAAATGCTCAGCCGTGAAGAAGTGATCTCAAAAGTAAGCAGCAAATAGTTTTATTAATAAAACTTATGACATAAAAAAAGCGCCTATCTTAGTGAATAAGATAGGCGCTTTTTTATGTCTACACTAATTGCTCAGTAACTGATGAAAAGCCAACCTTTTACCTACTGACGTATTAAACGGCTTGGTTTAGGTAATAAGCTCATATCACTGACACGGCAAGGATTGATATCGATACCGCCGCGGCGTGTATACCATGCGCGAACCATCAATGTACTTGGCTGATAGTATTGACTCAAATCAGCAAATATCTGCTCGACACATTGCTCATGAAAACCATTATGCTGACGAAAGCTTAAGATATAACGCAGCATATTGGCGCTATTAACTGGCTTTTCACTGCTTATCGAAACCGCCAATGTGCCCCAATCTGGCTGATTGGTCACCGGACAATTACTACGCAGCAAGTTAGAATAAAAGCTGAAATTTATGCCAACTTCTTTTTCAGAGTCTCTAAAATCGCTTTCATTTTTAGCTAATAATGACGCATCAGGATGTTCAGTTAGCGCTACTTTCTCGCTGCTATTTGCAAGCGCCTCATCGATGCAAACACCTTCAGGTTGTGCAATCAATAAGCCTGTTGCTTTATCGTTCAGGCTATCATTTAAATCAAATAGCTCAACGGTTACTTCTGCTTGTACACAGGCTGATAAATCTTTGGCTATCAGCGCTTGCACCTCGTCCCAGCCAGAAAACTCAGTAAAGTTAATACTGTTTAAATATAGCTTAAGCGACTTTGACTCAACGATAAATGGCGAGCTTGCCGGAATACCAAAGCGAGCAATAGCCACTTGTGAAATACCTTGGGAATTTAACCAAGACATCTCAAACGCCTGCCACCAATCAACGCCGACTTTTAGTTTATCGTCTTGCCAGCCAATCGCATCACGTCCTATACTACGAGCAATCGGATATAGCGTCTCTGGACTATACTCAGTCGGATAGTCGGTGGTTTGCTCACCCAAGATACCGTGAATACTCATTTATCTTCCTAATATTAAAGCGTTAAAATCTTATTGAAATGGCCAATTACCAACTAGGTCAAGCAGGCAGTAGTAAAAGTATGACCTGCTAAACTACAAATACTACAAGCGTACGCGTGAACCATTACTCAGCAAGCGATAGGCGATGGTATAAAATATCGCACAGAATACAAAAATAGCCGCCATCGAATACCAAACATTGACATCAGAATATCCCAAGATGCCGTAACGGAACGAGTTCACCATATAGACAATCGGGTTCAGTAACGAGACGTTTTGCCAAAATGGTGACAGATTCTCCATCGAGTAAAACACCCCGCCAAGATAGGTCAGTGGTGTTAGTACAAAGCTTGGAATGATGGAGATATCATCAAATGAGCGGGCAAATACTGCGTTAATAAAGCCGCCCAATGAAAACAAGATAGAGGTGCCAAGTACCGTAAATACCGTCACAAATAAATGCTCGATACCAAGGTCAGTAAAGAACAGCGCCACTATCGAGACGATAATACCAATCGCCAGTCCGCGAAAGATACCACCACTGATATAACCCATCAAAATCGCATGCTTAGACACCGGCGAAACCAAAAGCTCTTCGATACTGGCCGTAAATTTAGCACTAAAGAAGCTCGAAACCACGTTAGAGTAACTGTTGGTGATAATCGACATCATAATGAGACCGGGCACGATAAATTGCATATATGGCACGCCGCCCATTTCACCGACACGCGAGCCAATCATCTTACCAAAGATGACAAAGTATAAGCTCATGGTAATGACTGGCGGCAATAAAGTCTGTGGCCAAATACGTAAAATTCGGCGCACTTCTTTGACTAAAATAGTACGAAACGCAATCCACTTTTGGGCGATGGTTAAGCCGTCATGAGGACGAGATACCTGTGCTGCTTTATTCATATCACTCATGTCCTGACTCATAGTCCTGCCTCCTTCATACTGTCGGCACTATCGATATTTTTGTCTACCAAGCGCATAAATAACTCTTCTAAGCGGTTGGCCTTGTTACGCATACTCGCCACAGTAATGCCTTGCTCTGATAATTGGTTAAAGACACCATTTAACGACTCACCTTCTGTTAAAGTCACTTCCAGCGTCTGCTCATCTGGCTGCGACAATCCCGTTATCCCAGTCAAATCTAATTGACGCGTAAGCGGCGTCTCTAAATCAAAAACAAAAGTCTCAACCGACAATTGAGCAAGTAAATCTTTCATCTCTGTATTAATACGAATCTCACCATGATCCAAAATCGCGATACGCTTACACAGCTGCTCCGCTTCTTCTAGATAGTGCGTGGTCAAGATAATAGTGGTATTTTCTTCGATATTAATCTGCTGCATAAACTCCCACATAGAGCGGCGCAGCTCGATATCAACACCAGCCGTTGGCTCATCAAGAATCAACAGTTTTGGCTTATGAATCAATGCACGAGCAATCATCAAGCGGCGTTTCATACCACCTGATAATTCGCGTGATTTGCTATCACGCTTATCCCATAGGCCAAGTGCGGTCAGTAGACGTTTTGCCCGTGGACGTGCTTCTTTAGCAGAAATACCAAAGTAACCCGCCTGAGTAATCAAGATGTCTTCCACTTTTTCGAACTGATTAAAGTTAAACTCTTGCGGCACGACCCCAAGGTATTGCTTGGCCACCGAGGGATTTTCTAATAAATCCGTGCCAAAAATCTTTACGCTACCGGCCGTCGGCTTAAACAGTGAGCTAATAATGCCAATCATCGTTGACTTACCAGCACCATTTGGCCCAAGCAGCGCAAAAAAACCACCCTGCGGGACGGTTAAACTGACATCTTTGAGTGCCGAAAACCCATTGCTATAGGTTTTGGATAAATTCTGAATAGCAAGTGCTGGTACTTCAGACATGAATACCTCTTTATTGGTTATAAATTTGTATGGACAGCGATTTTTAGCATACTGGTATTTTTAGTATACTAATATCTAGAAGAGACGATGTAATGTCATAAAGTGAGGCTACTAGCAATGAATTTCAACTGTGCCCTATGAGAAGTATCATATTGATAATACTCATCATTAAAAAAGCGCCTACCTCATTAAATGAAATAGACGCTTTATCAATACAGGCGTTAAAAGGCTGAATAGATTTATTAGCAATAAATCATGCTTACACAGCTAAATCATCAGCCTAAAAACCATTTGGCTAAATGTAGCTTACTATCTAGCAAATAATAACTAGCAACTAATAACTAGCAACTAATAAAAACTAGCTTGCTTCACCAATCATATAATCAACCGCGCTTTGTACTTCTTCATCAGGAATATCCGCGCCGCCTTTGGCAGGCATGGCGTTGAAGCCATTGATAGCATGAGTATACAAAGTCTCTGTACCTTTTGCGATACGAGGTCCCCAAGCACCAGCGTCACCTAACATAGGTGAGCCAAGTAAGCCTGACGCATGACAAGTTTGGCAGACAGCGTTATAAACATCTTTACCATCACGAGGACCATCGCCTGCAGCTGGACCAGCAGAACGTGCGGTCACGTCACAAACTTCGTCGTCTTCAAAGCATACTTTAGCAACAGGTTGAATACGAGCAATCAAGTTAGGATACAAAGCAATCAGCTTTTGTACTTGCGGCGTGTCCTCTGGAATTGGCTCTTCAGCAGCAGGTGCTGCAGCGGCAGTTGCTTCAGCTGGCGCAGCGGCATCAGCACCGTCTGTTGCAGTTGCAGCGGCATCAGCAGGTGCAGCCCCATCGGTGGTATCTGCAGCCGCTTGGGTATCATCACCCAGTTTTTGCGGCGCATTTTCGACAACGTCTTGCCCTTCTGCAACATCAGAGATGGTTACAGGAGTGTCTACAACACTTTCAGCTTGGCTCACAGCGATACTAGCGATTCCTAGAATGGCAGCTGCCGATAACATAACTACTTTTCTCATTCGTCACGTTCTCTTATTGCGTATACAAGGGCCGACACGGCTTGGACATTCTGTCTGTCCTCCTTTGACAACCAAACCAGTTATCAATAGCAAACAGCCATCCCGCATGCAGGCGCGCTTGTAATCGGTGATTATAAATATGGATTCTCCCTGACATTATAAGGGAAAAGACAGGTAGATTGCCATGCCTGTTTGCTGACTATGGTGTTTTTTCTTAAAAAACCTCAATAGCGACCTTCATTCATTGGCTTTATGGCTTTTATTTGTTAGACTAAGCGGTCTTAATTTTTAGACGTCTCGCAGTATTAAAGACAGCTAATCATCCTCGTTTATACAGGGCGTTAATTAGTACGTTTTTAGTCAATAAATTATGCGCTCGTAGCTCAGTTGGATAGAGTATCGGTCTCCGAAGCCGAGGGTCGTGGGTTCGATTCCCGCCGAGCGCACCAATCATCATAATCAGTAGTATTTTACCTTTTCCTAGTCTCACCCATCTTCTCTACAACCCTTTGACAGCAACGCTTGGCGTTCTTAACTGCTGCCTATCGTTGTGCGCTAACATCGATAAAATGTTGTACATAGAGTTGTTAAAACCATTTAATTTATATAAAACTACTCTGCATCTTGTAAATTTGCGGTTAATTGAGCGCGGCTTGGTACACGGTGATAATTAATTACAGGTACGTCACCCAAACGGCGCTGACCGGCGGCAATCTTTTTATCAATCGTAATCATGGCAATTTTTTTATCTTGCTTACTGATAAGCAAATGATTGGTTTTGCGGTTGACACGGTAGTCAGGAAAATGCTGCTTTACCAACTCTGAGGTTTTTTGCAGCGCATCATTTATCGGTGTCTTCATACTTGTCGACTTTGGACTATGCTTATCAGCGAATTTAGGGGCGCGCGATTTTGCCAAGAACCATAATCCAACGACGACTGCCAGCAATATGACAAGCCACCACATTCCATCTATCATAGAAGTCTATATCCATTGTTAATAAGGGTTAGGTCATGTTAGCAGAATTATCAGCAGCGTTAATAGCAGAAGTCGACCATGCGGCCAAACTACTTGGCGCAAAACAGCGCATTTGTATTTTAACTGGCGCAGGGATTTCAGCAGAAAGCGGTATTCCCACTTTTCGAGATAAGCAAACAGGCCTCTGGGAAAACTATGGCGCTGAAGATTTGGCGACGCCAGAGGCTTTTGCACGTGACCCAAAACTGGTTTGGGGATGGTATCAGTGGCGCAGACAAGTGGTCGCCGATAAAAAACCAAATCCCGCCCATGACGCCTTAGCGCAGTGGCAGTATCATAGCCAATCCTCTGGCCAGCACATAACGCTTATTACTCAAAATGTCGATGACTTGCATGAACAGGCTGGCAGTACGGTCACTCATCTGCATGGACATCTATGGCGTAATCGCTGTAGCCAATGTAAGACACCTTATCAGAAGCAATCTAGAGGCTCATATAGCAGCGCCGACACTATGGATTATAGTGAGGTACTGATTAACTGTCCGCATTGTGATGGTTATATTAGACCAGATATCGTTTGGTTTGGTGAAGCGTTGCCCGTACAAGCATGGGAGACGGCTGAACAAGCGGCGGCTGATTGTGAGGCTTTTATCAGTATTGGTACGTCAAGTCTCGTCTACCCTGCCGCTGGGCTGGCACAACTAGCAAAAGATAATGGCGCTAAAATTATTGAGATAAATCCAAATCCGACACCCAATGCCATCGTGGATATTACCTTAGCGGAAAAAGCAGGAATGGTGATGCCGTTATTAATCCAAAAAATCACTGCGTTATAATCGCTTGACCCTAAAATAATAGCAAATGACAAAACAAAAGGCTTAACGATTGATATCAATCGTTAAGCCTTTATTATTAAAGATATATTCAATCAGTGCTTTATTCAATCAGTGCCTTACTACATCAATGCTTATTGCAGCGCAAGATCAACTCTCGCTAAGTATGCTTCTTTTAATTCATCATCTATGAATGATGATCTAAAAGAGTTTTTTACCAAAGTAATGATATCGTTTTCCGTTAGCGGCAGATTTTCACATAAATTGATAAAGTTTTGATTGATATAGCCTTTGAAATAAGCAGGATCGTCGGAGTTGACGCTGACATTAAGACCATAATCTAGCAGCGCTTTGATATTATGCGCTTGATAGCTGTCAAAAACTTTGAGTTCGATATTAGAGTTTGGGCAAACCGTCAGCGGCATTTGCTCCTCTTTTAGGCGTTGCATCAATGCGGCACTTTTTATCGATTGCACACCATGATCGATTCTACTAATACCTAGTAAATCCAACGCTTCATAAATATACGAAAAATCGGCTTCTTCGCCAGCATGAGCGACCAATGTAAAGCCTGCTTCTTTTGCCTTTTTAAAGACCTCTTTAAACTTGGCAGGAGGGTTACCCAGCTCAGAAGAATCAAGACCGACACCGATGATATCGTCTTTAAATGCCATCGCTTCTTCTAAGGTCTCAAAGGCCTCTTCTTGCGATAAATGGCGCAAAAAACACATGATAATACAAGAAGTGATGCCGTATTTTTCTTTAGCATCATCGAGTGCCTCTTTGATACCCGTAATAACGGCTTCAAACGGCACGCCCCTTGCGGTATGGGTTTGCGGATCAAAAAATATCTCAGTATGAATGACATTGTCTTCAACACATTTTAGAATATATTCCCACGTTAAATCGTAGAAATCGTCTTTGGTCATTAGGACATTGGCGCCCGCATAATAGATATCTAAAAAGGTTTGTAAATTGGTAAAATTATAGGCGCGGCGTACATCTTCGATATCATTATAAGGGATGTCTATATTATTCTTTTTCGCCAATCTGAACATCAGCTCCGGTTCTAATGAGCCTTCAATATGCAAATGCAGCTCCGCTTTGGGTAATTTCTTTATTAATTCAATCATAGTGTTCCAGTAGTGGCTTTTATTAAGCGCTGCGTTTGTCAGCGGGGTATATCTATAAAGGCTATTATATTTCAATTGGCCATAAAACCCCATAGACAAACAGCAAACCTTTGCATTCAGCTATAAACAGGACTTTATAAGGGTAACTTTATAATAAGGGTTGCTTCATAATAAGAGCTACTGCATAAAAGCCATTTCAAAAATACAGTATTAAAAACGCTATTTTAAAAATACCACGGTATCAGACAGCTCATTACCGGCGGGATCATCGCCTAGATGATAATACTGACGCAATAACTGACCTACCTCATCTAGTAGCTCTGCTAAGCTTTCTTCAGTTTTTTGATTGGCAATACCTGAAACCGCTTTTTCACACATGGCGCGCCACACAGTCGGGCTTACATGCGTGCTGATACCGCGATCCGCGACGATTTCAAGCTTATGCTCGCAGATATTGACGTAGATTAAAACACCCGTATTTTCTTCCGTATCCCAAACGCGATATTCACTAAACAAATCAATCGCCCGATCACGACAATCAAGACGATAGGCATCTTGGACAGGTAAGTGATTTTCTATAATTAAAAACACCTCACCGCGATGCCCACGCTCAGCCAACGTCACCTGCTCTGTCAGCCGCGCTTTAGCCGCTGGCGTTAGCCATTTGCTATGCAGCATAGGGACAAACAGTACTTGACGCCACCAACGAGCAAAACTTGCCTGCGACGAATTGCTTTTTACCATTATATTATTTCCTCAAGTACGCCATTGCTGGCAATCATCTAATGTCTGAACCTAACATGCCTTTATCAAAACCGCCTTTACCAAGAGCCGCCTGCCCCGCCGCCGCCAAAGCCGCCGCCACCACCTCCGAAGCCGCCGCCGCCAAAACCACCACCGCCGAAGCCGCCGCCACTACTGCCGCCCATACCCGGTAAGAACACCATGCCACCGCCGCCGCGTCCTCCACGACCACCGCGCCCGCCACCTGAGCCGCGCGAAATTAAAAACAGCCATAAAAATATCGCCATAATTAAGGTCATAAAGAAACCACCGCCCAAGGCAAGCGAGCCTGCAAAGAAACCGCCCGCAGTCAGGATAGAACCAAAGATGCGCCCAAAGATACTGGTAATAAAGCTACCAAATATCATCGCCATCACGAATAAAAACACTGGTGATGGATTTTCACCAATATCACTTTGGCTTTGACTGCGTTCAGCCGCTTGCGCATCGGCACGCGCCAACACTTCAGGGTCAGCGGTCAGACGCGTTTGCAGGGCACCAACGCCGGCCAATATCCCAGCGCCATAGTCATTTTGCTTAAATAGCGGCGTAATATCTTCACGAATAATACGGTTGACCGCAGAATCGGGCAACACACCCTCTAACCCATAACCGGTCAAAATGTACATATCGCGGTCATTGACGGCAACGACCATCAGCAAGCCATCATCAATGTCTTTATTACCGAGCTGCCATTTTTCGGCAACCTGTAACGCATAGTCGAAGATTGGCATACCATTGGTCGTCGGTACAATGACAACTGCAGCTTGCGCCAAACCTTGCTGATAGATACCTCTTAGCTGCGCCTCTAAGCGTTGTTTTTCTTGCGGGTTTAAGATATTGGCTTGATCAATGATGGGTGAATTTAGGATGAGCTTATCAGCATCGACACTTTTGGCACTCGACTGCACAGCTGGTTTAGTGGCTGTCGACGCGCCTGTCCCTTTTTCGCCACTACCATTATTAGCGTTTGCCGCATTGGGATTAATAGCATCATTGCCAATGATGGCTTCATTAATCGCTTCGTTACCTAAGACAGCATCGTTAAGGGCTTCATTAGATTCTGCGGCTTTGGCAATCGCCACCAAATCCTCGACACTACGATTTTGCATATCTGACGCGCTATCGCTAGCGACAGCAATATTATCATTAACACTGCCGTTGGTATTAGCATCGGTATTGGGCGCAGCATGCAGCACCGAGCCACTAGCGATGCTTAGGGTGAATAATAATGCGGATAAAAGTGCTTTTGAATTATTCATCTAATCTATACCACCTCAAATAACATCTTGACTAAATTAATGGCTGCAAAACCAAGCTAACGGCAAGGCGACGGATATAAAAGCGCTCAATAGAAAAATTCACTATAAACACTTATTTTTATCCGCCACGATTTTACTTTACTGCACTTTACTGAGCGGTCTTCGTATCGTCATCACCAAAGTCTACACTGGGTGCAGTCGATATCTCTTTTTCATTGGCGACGCTAAAGTTTGGCTTTGGATCCATACCAAATACTTTGGCAGTAATATTGGTTGGGAACTGGCGCACTGTGGTGTTATAGCCTTGAACTTCTTGGATATAACGATTACGCGCCACAGCGATACGATTTTCCGTGCCTTCAAGCTGAGCTTGCAAGTCTTGGAACAACGCATCTGACTTTAGATCAGGATAACGCTCAGAAACCGCCATTAGACGTGATAGCGCCCCAGTCATCTGGTCTTGGGCAGCGGCATAACGCTCCATCGCTTCAGGGTCATTGAGCAGCTCTGGAGTGATGGTGATACCGCCAGCTTGTGAGCGCGCCGCAGCAACTTGGGTAAATACCTCTTGTTCTTGCTCCGCATATTGCTGCACAACTTTCACTAAGTTTGGCACCAAGTCCGAGCGGCGCTGGTACTGGTTGACCACCTCCGACCACGACGCAGTGACTTGCTCATCTTGCGCTTGCAGATTGTTATAACCACAACCTGTTAAGCCAACGGTAGAAGTGGCCAATACGGCTGCTAGCAACATAGGTTTTACAATAGATTTACGCGTCATTTTTGACTCTCCTAAAAATAGTAAATAACAAACAAGACGTTTTTTTAAGCACTTTTTTAATCATACACATTTATATAGGCGTATATCTCCTCCTCTACAAATGTGTCGCCTGCCATACATTGTGCTAATAATGGCGCTATCAGGTTACTTTTACAATTCATCGTTACCAAAACACAACCGCAAAAGCACGGCTAATAGCAAGAGTTTGAGCGCTTTTTTCGACCTCTCTTAACTCATAAATCCTGACTATATTTTCAGCAACATTGAATAAGTCGTGACAAAAGCGTGATAAACAAAGGATTTTATCACTCTATGGCATAAATTCAGTGTTAATAAACACTACTATATAAACGCCTTTATAAAGAAAATTCTAGTAATTGGCTAAAAAATATGGCAAATTGCAGTTACGTAGCCGTACGGTTTGAATACATTTGGTAGTGGACTTGTTACATTTTTGGTACTAGAGAATTGATAACAACCCCTTAAAAAAGGATTGATAAGCAAACAGATGCTTGCCTATCAAGCTTAGCATAGAGATGTAAGCGACCGATATGACTCATAGAAAGTGGATTGCCATCACCTTGAGGATGGAGATTTAATATTATAACCGCCTGCTTTATCCGCTGATCTATTGATAACTGCTTAAGCATTTATGACGTGATAACAAAATATCGTCGTTATCAAACTGCAAAAAGATAGATAAGAATAGCAACCGTCGCTCATTTATTGCCATTTATAAATAAGCAGTTAATAAGGAGTGAATTTGATTACTAGCTAGCGCCAATAAGCGCTTGCCTGCGATCAATATTGCTAATAGACCCCGCGGATAAAGACAGAAAACTACAGTCCATTCTTGGTGGCTAAGCGCGTATGAAACTTAATCGATAGGTTTAAGTAGATGCCGATTATTTGAGAAGTTGGTTTTAATAAGGAAATTAAATAGCAAACTTACTCTAAGCATCATCATATATAGCCACTTTGAGACAGTACTAGGAATATATACATATGGAAAGTTTAGTTAATGTAGTAAACGGAATTATCTGGAGCCCGGCATTAATTTATTTATGCTTGGGCGCAGGTTTATTTTATTCCATCATGACGCGCTTCGTACAAGTACGTTTATTCAGTGAAATGATCAGCTTACTATTTAAAGGTAAGTCGAGTGCACAGGGTATTTCATCATTTCAGGCACTTGCCGTATCCTTAGCAGGTCGTGTGGGTATGGGTAACATCGCAGGGGTAGCAGCAGCTATCGGCTTCGGTGGTCCTGGTGCGGTATTTTGGATGTGGGTTGTGGCGTTCTTAGGCGCATCTACCGCTTATGTCGAATCAACCCTTGCGCAGATTTATAAAGAAAAAGACGTCATCACTGGCGAATATCGCGGTGGTCCGGCTTATTACTTTGAACGTGCGCTTGGTCAAAAATGGTACGGTATACTTTTCGCAATCGCTTCTATTTTATCATGTGGTATGTTCTTACCTGGTGTACAGGCGAATGGCGTTATTAGTGCTTTTGCCCAAGTCATGGGTGAAGGAACTATCATGAATGTGGCAGGACTAGAAGTCGGCTCTATGCGTTTGGTCGGTCTCGCTATCATTTTGGTCATCTTAGGTGTCATCATCTTCGGTGGTATCAAACGCATTGCAACCTTCACTGAATACGCCGTTCCATTTATGGCAATCGGTTATATTTTGTTAGCTTTAATTATCATGTTCAGTAACTTCAGTTTGATCCCAGATGTATTTGGCTTGATCATCGGTGATGCCTTTACTGCGCAAGCCGGTTTTGGTGCAGCTATCGGTTGGGGTGTGAAACGTGGTATTTACTCTAACGAAGCTGGTCAAGGTACAGGTCCTCATGCTGCTGGTGCTGCTGAAGTTGAGCATCCATCACAGCAAGGTTTGGTACAAGCATTCTCAGTTTACGTTGATACGTTACTGGTTTGTTCTGCTACCGCATTTATGATTTTGTCTACTGGCATGTATAACATTCAAGGTACGTTACCAGATGGTCAGTTCATTCTACAAAATGTAGCTGCTGCTACTGAAATTAACTCACCAGCCTTTACACAGATGGCAATGCAATCGGTATACGGTCAATTTGGTAATATCTTTATCGCTATCGCCGTATTCTTCTTTGCCTTTACCACCATCTTGGCTTACTACTATATCGCTGAAGTAAACGTCGCGTACTTAACGCGCTTTATCAGCCGCGGTGCCAATAAAACCGGTCTATTCTTAGTTAAAGTACTAATCATGGTGATGGTTGCCTACGGTGGTCTTAACTCAGCCGGTTATATCTGGGCGATTGGTGATATCGGTGTTGGTCTTATGGCTTGGCTTAATATCGTTGGTATTTTGGTCATCTTCTTTGTGGCCCGTCCAACGCTTACCATGCTTAAAGACTATGAAGCACAGCGTAAAGCAGGCGTGAAGCACTATACGTTTGATCCAGCAAAATTCGGTATCAAAAACGCGCCTTATTGGGAAGAGCGTCATCTTAAGCAACAACAAAGAATGGCAGCACAAGATCCACTACATAAAGAGCGTCTATAATTCACTCTACTGTAGTGCTGTCTAAATCGTGTTAATAGTATCGATGACATTGATAGTATTGCATTAATAGCATTGATAACATCGATAAAAAACAAAAAGCCCGAGGCCATTGTCTCGGGCTTTTTTATGCGCGTAAGGTTGTCATAAAGACAGTGATATATTTTGCGATGAGTCATGAAATAAGTCATTAAATACAAAAAGCCCAGCTCGGTGGCTGGGCTTCTCAAATACTTAGATACTTTTATTGTTGTTTATAGCGATAAAACCAGCTTATTTAGGTAGCAATACATTATCAATTACATGGACTACACCATTGGTCGCCATCATATCTGTGCCAACGATATTAGCCGTATTGCCGCTCGCATCAGTAATGACGTTGGCATCGCTGATAGAGAACGTTTGACCGTTTGCGGTTTCAATAGCATTGCCATAAGGGATATCAGCGGCTTTTACTACCATCGGTACGACATGATAAGTTAGGACGCTAGTGAGCATCTCTTTATCTGCCAATAACTGTTCTTTAGTGATGTTAAGCTTGGTTAATAAAGCAGCAAAGGCATCATCAGTTGGGGCAAATACCGTGTACTGACCTTCTGCCATCATCATATCATCAAGGTCGGCGGCTTGTAGTGCTGCCGTTAAAATGGTTAGATTTTCATTACCGGCTGCCATCTCGCCAATGCTTTGGGTAGCCATATCTGCTGGCATCGCAGTCGCGTCTGCTTCAGCCATTGCTTCAGGGGCAACTTCTGGCTCAACGACGACGTCAGTAGTCGCTTCTGGCTCTACTGGCTCGGTAACGGCTTCTTTATCGTTACAAGCAGCTAGTGACAATGCAGCGGTAACAACAGCGATAGATAATAGGTTCTTCTTTAACATAGGGTATTCCTTTGGGTAAATGGTTGGTGATTGGATGTTTATAAATGGGTAAGGGTTAAGGATGGATAAGGGTTTGAGTGAATGGCTTATAAATAAGTAACTTAGTGAATGGGTAAAATTTTAATAATTAAACACTTAGTTAATTCGTAAGTCCTAGAAATAAACCAACGATTTCAATGACTACCATATTAGCTGATTATTTTTTAATTGGTGCTTACTTAGGTAGCGACACTGTATCGATCACGTGTACAAAGCCCTTGTTAGGTTAATAACCCTTTTTAGCTTAAAAACCAATATTGGCTTATAGGCTAATAATATCGCTTTGTACTATATGAGCTTGTGTACTACCTAAATGAGCAGCTTATTAAATCCTTGTTTGAATTTATACAGCTTATATAAGAGCTTATTTAAGAAATTAATTAATCACTTATTTAGGCATTAGTACTCTATCAATCACATGCACCACCCCATTACTCGCAGCGATATCCGTTTTTAGAATCTTGGTTATGCGACCACTTTCATCCATGAGTCTGCCTTGTGGTGTAATGACCAATGTATCCGTACTTAGCATGGTGTAATTACCGGGTCTGACGTGTTTTTGATAAACGGGCGTGTTACCTTTTAGCACATGGTAAGTCAAAATCTTAGTGAGTAATGGTTTGTTGGCAAACAGCTCAGCTTTGGTCATACCTGTTTCTTGTAATGCTTGAACAAAGGCGGCATTGGTCGGTGCCAATACCGTATAGCTTGCACTGGTATCAGATAATGCGCCTGCTAAATCAGCAGCGACCACCGCTTCAACCAATAGCGAAAAATCTGGATTGCTTTGAGCGATTTGTACCACGTTCATACTGGTGGTAGCTTGGCTATGCATCGGTGCTTTCATAGTTGGGCTTTTGGTTGGCATCATATTATTACAAGCGCTAAGACCTGCGATAGAAAGTGCCAGAGTGCCAAGGGTGGCGATTTTAACTAGTTTCATAACATTGTCCTTAATGATTAAATAACTATAATTTATTTAGTTTTTATGACCGTCTTACAGTCAGATTGTCTTTCCTTAGAACCACTGCTTATATCAGAAGCACTGCTTACATCGCTGGTTGATTCCCAATTGTTAATCACTCACAAATAAAAATCATTAGCAGTTACTAATAAGCATTGCTTATGAAACGCCAATCCTTCTGAACTTAAATTAACATATAGCTAGTCGTTATAAATTTACGTTTACGCTATTTTTTGTGCTATCGATGTAAGTTTTGTCAGTGTTTTAGGTGAATAATTAGAGTTTCACGCTTGAAAGCAAAGCTTTATGTAATCATTGCGTGAAAGGATATTCATTTGTACCAAGTGGCATTATCCAATAGAATCAACACAAGAGAATCAATGCCATAAAATCTAACACTATCATGCATGCGTCATGGTACGTTTAATCATAAAGCCATTTGTAAAACGCCAAATTTCAAATATGTTTAAATGCGATGGCTGCAATGGTTTTGCCAAAGCGGAATAAGCACAATCCCGTGATTCATAGGCATTTCATGCTAGAATAATCCAGATTTGCTTATCGGTTTTAAGCCGTTATTTTATGAAGTATATGATTTAAACGCCCTATTCTATTACTAAGCTAACCCTAAAAAATATTGAACGACGTTACCTCCTTCCCTTTATTATCTTGACTCTATAAGCAGCGCTCCTATGACTCAAAAGACTAATACATCACCGACCTCTTCTTCCGCTGATAGCTATACAGATGTAGCTAATGCATCAAACACGGCTAATGATTTTATTCTCACGCCGCCTGCTGTGTTTCCTTATAAGGTACAGCAACAAAACGCGCGCGCTCGTATCACTGAGCAGATGGCGTCGCGGATTTTGATGTTAGATGGAGCAATGGGCACGCATATTCAGAACTATAAGCTCGAGGAAGCAGATTATCGCGGTGAGCGTTTTGCCGATATTGAGCAAGATGTACGTGGTAATAATGATTTGCTGGTACTCACGCAGCCGCAGATGATTAAAGAGATTCATATTGCCCATCTGGAAGCCGGTGCGGATATTATTGAGACCAACAGCTTTAATGGTACGCGCCTATCGATGGCCGACTATAATATGCAACATCTGGTGCCGGAACTGAATAAAACCGCTGCCAAAATTGCGCGCGAAGCTGCTGATGAATTTACCGCTAAGACCCCAGAAAAGCCGCGCTTTGTCGCTGGGGTTATCGGTCCGACGTCGCGTACCTGTTCATTATCTCCCGATGTTAACGACCCCGCCTTTCGTAATATTACCTTTGATGAATTAGTACTGAACTATCGCGAGGCGACGCTAGCATTGATAGAAGGCGGCGTCGATATCCTGTTAATCGAGACCATTTTTGATACGCTAAATGCCAAGGCAGCCATCTTTGCGGTAACTGGCGTCTTTGATGATATTGGTTTTGAGTTACCGATTATGATTTCGGGTACGATTACCGATGCGTCAGGTCGTACCTTATCAGGTCAAACGGCTGAGGCGTTTTATAACTCGATTCGCCATGCTAAGCCATTATCAGTTGGCTTTAACTGTGCTTTGGGCGCTGATGCGCTACGTCCACATATCCAAACACTATCAAATATTGCCAATACTTATGTATCTGCGCATCCGAACGCTGGGCTGCCCAATGAGTTTGGCGAGTATGATGAAAGCGCTAGAGAAACCGCGGCACTGCTTGAAGGCTTTGCCAAAGCGGGTATCTTAAATATCGTCGGCGGCTGCTGCGGAACCACCCCTGAGCATATTCGCCAAATCGCTAATATGGTGGCCAATTATCCACCGCGCGTCATTCCAGAAATCGCCCCTGCTTGCCGCTTATCGGGACTTGAGCCATTTACCATTACCCCTGAAAGCTTGTTCGTCAACGTCGGTGAGCGTACTAACGTTACTGGCTCTAAAAAGTTTTTACGCTTGATTAAAACCGAAGCCTATACCGAAGCGCTGGATGTCGCCCGCGACCAAGTCGAAGGCGGCGCGCAAATCGTCGATATCAATATGGATGAGGGCATGCTTGACTCCAAGCAAGCGATGATTCACTTTGTCAATTTGGTGTCTGGCGAGCCTGATATCAGCCGCGTACCCTTGATGATTGACTCGTCTAAATGGGACATTATCGAAGAAGGTCTCAAACGTATCCAAGGTAAATCCGTCGTCAACTCTATCTCGTTAAAAGAAGGTCATGACGAGTTCGTCGAGCGTGCCAAGCTGTGTATGCGCTATGGTGCAGCGGTCATCGTCATGGCATTTGATGAAGACGGTCAGGCTGATACTTACGAGCGTAAAATTCAGATTTGTCAGCGCAGCTACGACGTCTTGGTTAATGAGGTCGGCTTTCCGAGTGAAGATATCATCTTTGACCCAAACATCTTTGCGGTTGCGACCGGTATCACTGAGCATAATAACTACGGTGCTGACTTTATTAATGCGACCAAATGGATTACGGAAAACTTACCAAATGCCATGGTATCGGGCGGCGTCTCTAACGTCTCGTTTAGTTTCCGTGGTAACCCGATTCGTGAAGCCATCAACTCGGTATTCCTTTATCATGCGATTCAAAACGGCTTGACCATGGGTATCGTCAATCCAGCGATGCTTGAGCTCTATGATGATATTCCAAAGGAAGCCCGCGACGCCATCGAAGATGTCATGCTCAATCGCAACCAAGGCGAGAGCGGTCAAGATGCCACCGAACGTCTGATGACCATCGCTGAAAGCTATCAAGATGGCGGTAAGAAAAAAGACAGCACCGTCGATATGTCATGGCGCGAAGGCACGGTCGAAGAACGTATTGCTCATGCGCTAGTAAAAGGTATCACGACCTTTATCGATGCCGATACAAAAGAGGCGTGGGAGAAGTATCCCAAGCCATTAGAAGTTATCGAAGGGCCATTAATGGACGGTATGAATATCGTCGGTGACTTATTTGGCGCTGGTAAAATGTTCTTACCGCAAGTGGTGAAATCTGCTCGCGTGATGAAACAATCGGTCGCGTGGCTGAACCCGTATATCGAAGCCGAAAAAGTCGAGGGCGAAAAGAAAGGTAAAATCCTTATGGCGACGGTCAAAGGTGACGTTCATGATATCGGCAAAAACATCGTCGGCGTGGTACTTGGCTGTAATGGCTACGATATCGTCGATTTGGGCGTGATGGTACCTTGTGAAAAAATCCTTGATACAGCAATCGCTGAGGAAGTCGATATCATCGGGCTATCAGGTCTGATTACTCCAAGCCTCGATGAGATGGTCTATGTCGCTAAGCAAATGCAAGAGCGCGGCATGACCCTACCCTTAATGATTGGCGGGGCAACGACTTCTAAAGCCCATACGGCGGTTAAAGTCGAACCACAATATCAAAACGATGCCGTCATTTATGTATCGGACGCTTCACGCTCAGTTGGCGTAGTGACTAAGCTGCTATCCAAAGAGCACCGTCAAGGCTTAATCGATGAGACGCGCGAAGAATACATCAAAGTACGTGAGCGCCTTGCTAAGCGTCAACCAAAAGCGGCAAAAATATCCTATGCTGAATCAATAGAGCTTGGTTTTAAAGATGATTGGGACAACTATGTACCGCCAGTGCCTAATAAGCTTGGACAAGTGATATTCGATGATTACCCCATCACTAACCTGCTGCCTTATATCGACTGGACGCCGTTCTTTATCTCTTGGGGACTTGCTGGTAAATATCCAAAAATCTTGCAAGATGAGGTGGTTGGTGAAGCCGCACGCGATTTGTTTGATAATGCCAATGACTTGATGCAAAAAATGATTGATGAGAAGTTAATCGTTGCCAAAGGCGTCTTTAAGCTCATGCCAGCCCGTCGTACCGGTACCGATACCGTCACCGTCTATGACAAAGCACCAACTGAGGGCGGCACAGCAGAATATCAATTTGAGCATTTGCGTCAGCAGAGCGACAAAGCCAGCGGCAAGCCAAACTTTAGCTTAGCGGACTTCATCTCGCCATCGGAAGCTCATACCGATTATCTTGGCGGCTTTACGGTTTCTATAGTTGGGACAGAAGCATTGGCTGAAAAGTATAAAGCAGCTGGTGACGACTATAACGCCATCATGGTGCAGGCATTATCTGACCGCTTAGCTGAAGCTTTTGCTGAGCATCTACATGAGCTGATTCGTAAAGAATATTGGGGTTACCAACCGACTGAGTCGCTCACTAATGATGAGATGATTAAAGAAAAATATGTTGGTATCCGCCCTGCACCTGGCTACCCTGCCTGCCCAGAGCATACCGAAAAAGGCAAACTCTTTGAGTGGCTAGGCACGGTTGATGCTATCGGTACAAGACTCACTGAAAGCTATGCAATGTGGCCAGCTTCATCGGTCAGCGGCTTCTACTACTCGCATCCTGAGAGTGAATACTTCAACGTCGGTAAAATCAGCAGCGATCAGTTAGAGAGCTATGCTGAGCGTAAAGGTTGGGATATGAAAACTGCTGAGAAGTGGTTGAATCCGAATTTGTAGGAACATGAAACTCAGTTAACGCTTAAATAATTTATAGTTAATTTTTGGTTTACTCATTTAATGTGGGTAAGCCATTTTTTATGGGGTAATGATTTGCGTTAAATAAGCAAACTTATTGCTCGCTTAATAAAAAAATACTTTTATCATTTGCTGACAATAACCATGCTAATCCTGTGGAAATTAATATAACTATTCATACTCATAATCTTCTTCTAAAGATACATATCTTTTGAGTTCTCAGTATAAATCTAATAATTTACTGCACTCATTTTCAGCTTTATTATTCATCAAATTCAACTGGTGCTCGTTAAGGTAATCTTTCAGATAAACATAGCCATCTGTTTTTAAACCCTCGACAGAAGCATTATGTAATCCAGTCATTTGCGAATAAGATTTTTTGTTATCTAAAATTTCAAAGGTATAAAAAACAATATTATTAATTTCTTTTGGAATATTCATTATTAGCACTCTAATATTACCCTCTGCAAGTAACTTAATAGATACTTTATTATTACCATAAACCTTTATTAAAATATTTTCTACTACCTTGTTACTATATTCATTAATATCAAAAACTCTTATATATTCCTCTAAAAGCGGAATATAATAGAAATTATTATAGCTATATCTATCACCATCCTTAAGGAAATCTATTACAGTTTTCATGTTGGAAAATACCATAAAATTATTCAAATAATCGCTATAAAATCTTTTCTTAAAAGATTCGGATTTTTTGATTATAAAACTTGCACAAAAGTATTCTTGGATACTTTTATGCACAAAAGTATAGTTAAGCCCATCTACAGGAAGAAGGCAAACTACTTTAGAGAAATCTTGAAGAATATCTCCAGCTTCTGATTTAATATTTTTATTTTTTATATAAGCACTAATTATTTCTATTACTCTTGGGTAACTGAATATCAATTCATCTTTTCTGAAACTGGTAAAACAAAAATGTTCAAATATTTCTTGTAGCTTTACTTCGTCTAAGCTGCTATTAAACTCCCTTTTGTATCCAGGCTTGGTCTTGTCATGACGAGTCGACAATATAGAAAATATATTTTTATAAAATTCACTTTGAGTTTTAGGTAGTTCGGAAGATGCCCTATATATCATCACATATAAAGTTACCATTAAAGGAGTTGTAAGCAGACCTTTAATTTCAGAATTACTTTCTTCAATTGATTCCTTTAAAATATTTCTAACATCTGCCTCTTGAACTAACTTATCTATCAATGCTTTTTGCTCAGGATATTTATATGGATCTAACTGAGATACTTTAAAAGCATTGATGTTTTGAATATCATCTCCTGGACGAGAGCTAATTATCATTTGCATTTTAGGGTAATACCTATGCCACCTTTCTATTTCGTTCAGGAACCCTTTTATCTTGTCACGACTTACCTCATCAAAACCGTCTAAAAATAAGACTAAATTTCCACTTTCAGCCAACACATGAAAATTTTTTTTAGAAAATATTGGTATCCATTCAGCTATAGTAGAGCTGACTGCATTTTCTAAACTCTGGTTAGTTTCAAGCTTCCGCAGTTCTAGAAAAATAGGTATTCGCTTACCTAACCTAGCCTCTTGATAAGTTAGATACCTCATAAATATGGACTTACCCTGACCCACTGTCCCCTCAAGAACAATATTTTTTTCATCAATATCTATGATTTTATTAATCTGAATGTTTACATTCTTCACTCTGGTTGGAATATAAAATTCATGCAAGTCTATACTAGAGTCATTTTTGTATATTGTTTTTACTTTTGCAACGTCTGTTATTTTCTCAGATAAGCCTTGTAGTGAATTTTCTATTTTTCTATTTTTAATAGCTACTGACGTTTTCCCAAACAGCCAAGTAGCCGACTTAGTTACTGGTTCTTTTAACAAATTGGCTAGAATAGACGCTTCTATAATCATTATACTTGTCAGCTTTTAGTAGTTATATATAAGAAATTCGAGAGAGTGTAATTGCAATAATGTAAGAGTCTTTCGCTTACTTAAAAACAAGTAATATTTTCTTGAAATGCAGTTTAGCTCTCATTTTAGTAGTTATTCTGATTAAATAGTTGACTTGCAATAGCTTATTTTGAAATATGAAGCAAGTAACATATCAAACCTTGGCTAGTGCTTCGCGTATATAAGTAGATACGAGCGAAAAGCAGGATTAGCTATCTACTAATTTCGTCCTAGTTCAAAATCAATCTGATTTACTTTTTGCACGCCGACACCGCTCAGAACAATAAATTACCTGCTCCCAATCCTTTTCCCACTTCTTACGCCAAGTAAAAGGACGCTGGCAAACGGGGCAGACTTTTTGCGGTAAGTTTACCTTTTTATGTGCCATCGTCTGCTCCCTTATTCCCTTATACCTCTAAATGACTATTAACGCTTATTTATCTTCTTTTTGATGATCTAGACCTTCATATTTTTTAATACGCCGACATTGGTCCGAGCAATAGACCATGCTCTCCCAGTTTTTATCCAATTTTTTAGTCCAGCTAAACTCGCGCTCGCAGACTGGACATTCTTTTTTGCGGACATTCTTTTTCTTGTGCGCCATGATATTTATTACCTTTAGATTAAAAAATTTTTAACGACCCCAAATGGGTGAGCGCACTACCCCGCCCGTTCTACTGCTAATCGCATAACTTGTATTACCGGATAATGAGTGAATAACTAAGCTACCGCCATTTTGACCGCTCACTTGTGGAAGCTTGGTAGGATAGACAGCATACTGTGCAGAAGGCGACAGTCGCGCGGGCTCGTCTAGTCCCGTTTCTGCCAGATTGATAACTTGCCCAGTAGCAAGCGTCATCACCGCCGCCTTACGACCATTGAGGTATGCCAAACGTTGACCATCTAAACTCAGTTGCGGACTGGCCGCATAGCCGGCTGTCGGTATAATACTCGCATGACCCGTGGCAAAGTTATAACGATAAATACTTGGGCGACCAGCGCGGACTTTATCACTGGTATAGACAAAGCTTTGTCCGTCGCTAGCGTAGCTTGGCTGCACCTCAGTACTTGGCAAGGTAGTGAGCTGTTTGGTATTGCCGTCACTTAGACGCCTCTCATAAATATCAGCATTACCACCAACCGTTGAGCTATAGAGCAGTTTTTGCCCATCAGGCGAAAATGAGGCTGATAAATTACTGCCCTCCACATCTACGATTAGATGTTGCGTGTTGCTTTTGCGCTCATAAATATAAATTTTGGGATGCTGGCGCGGTGCTTGTTTGCTATAGGCCAGCATCTGACCATCTGCTGACCACGCTGGCGCATAGATATAACCATTTAACTGATCTATCAATTGGCGGTCGCTACCATCAGGACGAATGCTATAAAGTGTCGATATCTTTGCAGCGCTAAACCCTTGCTCTTCGACATAAGCAATACGCCCTTGCTGATCTATCGCTGGCATGCGCGCCGTCAGTGGATTGCTCGCACTCATATCAGCAGGTGTCTGAGTCATATTACTTGTTGTTAATGTTTGACAACCCGCTAACAAACTAAACGCCGTTATCGCCGTGATGCTACTCAGCGTACGTATATCGAAGAATGACTTTGATACAAAGATTTTTAACATAAGATGACGTCCAATAAAATGTTGATTATTGCGTACTGAGAATCTTAATAAATAAGGTTAAAAAATGAATAGCATAAAAAACATCATAGCTGCCTGAATACTTTGCTGCCTAAATACTTGGTTTAGCAGCTTATGACAGTGTAGCGTAAACCATGGCAAATTTTAGATAAAAAAATGCCCCACTGATTAGTGAGGCATTATTTATATTAAATTTTATAGCATTCGTATTAAATAAATCAGTTACTTAAAGACTGCTTTATTTAGCAACGGCTTTAAAATAAGCGACTTGATTGTCGTTTTTAATAGTCAAAACAGGCACATTATTAGCATTATTATTGATGCTGTATTTACCTTGTACCGTCGCCAATGTCGCGGTATCAAAGCTGGCTTGTGGCTCAGGGCAGGCCATCATCGTCGACATGACATTACCTAATACAACATTGCCATTTACGACGCTATAACTAGCACCTATGTTATTACAAGTATTGGTAAAGGTCACACGGTTGGTGGTGCCATCTTTAAAGAATTTTAGCGTTAATGGTTTTGCTGGATCAAAGAACAATTGGCTTACTTTCTCGCCATTGGTGCGCTTAGCATCGACAAGCTGCCAGTTATGCGCTTGTAGGGCATCAGCAGTAATTGGCTGAGTCACAGGTGCGGTAACACTAGGGGTCGTGGTTTGGCAACCTGCTGCAGCAAGTGTCCCAACAGCAAGGGTTGCAGCCATCATCATTTTAGTCATGTTTTTCATATTAGCTCCTGTAATGGTTAACATTCAAAATAAAAAAGTAGTCATTATCTTTTATTTTAAGTATGCATTTTTATTATGATTAATTTATTGTCTTCTTCATTAACCTAAACAATGGCGCTATTATGCACAAATGATAGCTGACTGTCATTATAGATTGGGTATCGATTACCGCGATATTTGTTCCACTGTATGGTTTTTTTGCTAACGCACCTTGTATGAGGAATTATTACCTGCTAACGCTTTAGCCAATAGTTCATTTCGAAACCAAGCCTTTACCGAGCGTAATCAAGCATTAAATTAATTAGAATTGGAATTGACACTCGTATTTAAAGCAGCTGCCTTTTGCTTTTGTAAAGCCGCATATCCTGCTAAGCGTTTGCGTTCTGTCTCATTAAATAGCTGCTGCTCTATTTGATTGATTTGGGTTTGCGCTTGTACTTTATCTGCATTTTGACTTAACAGCTGCTGTTTTTGTGTTTGATACTGCTTAAAACGTTGATCAAAGTCAGCATCTTGTTGATCGACCTGTGCAAGCCTTGCTGCTGCTGGCGCGCCGACCAAAGCACGGCGCATATTGTATAATTCTTCAGCCGTTGCGCCTTGCGCTTGCATCTGCTCTGTACGAGTAATTAGCTCATTAAGATTGGCTTGCTGGGCGATATTGGTTTTAATCGCGTTGTCTGGCATACGGCTAATATAATCCTGTCTGGCCGCTTCTTTTTGCGCGTCAGAGAGCTGCTTGTCTTGGTTGATTTTGACCATCGCAAGACTGTAATCATCATACTCATCTTCTGCCGCAAAGAAGGCTTTAATGGTCGCTTTATCAAAATGTTGCTGGCGCAATTTGGCGACGTCTTGTTTTTGCTGTGCTACCACGTTTAAATCCAGCTCGCCAGTTTTTGTCGCTTGTAATTGTAGATTGCCATAACGGCTTTCTATAGCAGGAATCGCTTTAAGATAGGCCACGTATTGGTCAAATATCGTCACCGCTTGGCTGGCGGCAGGCTCTGGCGTGTGACTGCGGATATAGCTTTCCACACGAGCATAAATAACGGCTTCCTCTTCTTCGCCTAACGCCGATAAGAAATAATCAAATAAGCGCCTTAAGCCTTCAGTAACAACCAGCTGCTTATTTTCATCAATGATAATCTCACCATCTACATCCGTCCCTTGTAATGAGCGCGGTAGATTCTCAAGACCTGTGGTAAATTGGCTACTGCTTTGCTTGGATAATGTGTCGATGCCATTATTAACATTTGCTTCGTCTGTAAAGCTGGCGCTTGTTTGATTGTCCAGCGCTGTAGACTGCTCTTGAGAATAAGCATTACTAGAATTATTCGGCTTAAACCACCAAATAATTGCTCCTACTAAAACGACTATGACAGCGATGATAACGGGCAAAAATGGTACACGGCGATTATGTGACATAACGAGAATATCTTATTTAATCAAGCGGTTTATATAGGAAGTTACTATCCATAAAATGGGATAAAATAAAAGGGTCACTATTGAACTGACCCTTTTATTTAAAAGCGGTTAATTTGCTAACTTATATATGAGCTCTAAAACAAGCTTTAAAAAATAGCTTTATAAGTTGGCTTTTTTCAAGCGGTTAACCTGATCGCGATATAAAGTTTTAGGACTAGGCTGTCCCCATGCCGTCAAGCCCAATACTTGATTTGACGAATCTAAATGGTTCATTTTATAGTCATCACGAATCACGTAGCCTAGACGGCTAGAGCAAGCAGAAACCAAACCATCATTGCTCTCGCCATCAAAGGTGGTCCCAGTCAATGCTAAGAGATAATCACTGGGATCTAAGCCATTGGTCACTTGACCGATACCGCTAAAAGAGTAGTACTTGTTACCGTTGACTTCAGTATTGGTAGGTTGACCACAATAACTACTAGGCATAGCGGCTGGAAACTTGGCGTTAAACTTCGCCGAAGACGCAGTAGATAGCGCTGTTACCGCCTCCCAGCCATCTTGCTCTTGTATCTCTTTAAAGCTGATACCTGAGCCGACGTCCATAAAGCCACCAACGAACTTAAAGAAGCCTAAAGCAATCTGAGAGCCTACGTTAAATTCACCTTCAGCATAGCCACTATTCGCGCTACCTTCCACGACTTGCTTAATAACCCAGTCGGCCATTTTTGAGCCTTGCTCGGGACTTGAAACCGCGGTCACAGAGGCAACGTAATTAGGCGCCACACCAGCCACATAACGAATATCGATACCGCCCATACTGTGACCAAATAAATTTACTTTGGGTTTACCTGAAATCGCTGTAATGGTTTTGATTTGTTGTAGTAATTGCTCACCGCGCACTTCACTGTTATTAACAGCGGAGGTCTTAGTGCTATAAACCTCGCTGCCACCTGCCATCAAGGTTTCAGGAATGCCATAAAAGTAGTCAAGCACGCCAAACAGCTTCGTCCAGCCGCCAAGCCCATGCGCCATTACGACAGGATATTTGGTATCGGTATGGCTTGAGGTAAAATACTTGCTACTGACCAGTTTACAGCCCGTTGGATTGGCGCAGTTATAATACTGTCCAGCTGCTTGGGCGGAGGTAGCTTGCAGGGTCATCAGTAGCACACCAGCGGCAATAGAGCCCGCGGCACCCAGTGATGGTAAAAGTGCACGTGGCGTGAGCGGCGCGCGAAAACGGTCTTTGAGAGTCATAACAACATCCTTGTTATTGTAAAAACGGGGGTTTAAAGAGGTTTTGATCGTGCTTATTTTTTAACGCTTATTGCTTATTTTCTAGCGCTTAGTTATTGCATCCTGCACCAAGCGCTAAAAACCGTTGCCAATTCATTTAGCAAACAAAATTACAATACTTCTATAATCTGCAACATTCAACCGCTTTTTTACGTCTAAAGCCTATTTCAATGACTTTATAGTCACGTATATGCATATAAATGCGCTGAGACGATTGGTATCAGTATATTGCACTGATTTGGTAGATGCGTACAAACTCGCTAAGCACTTTGCAAAACAGTGCCTACTACATTTATGGTATAATTGACAACCCAAATTCTATAAATATAAGTACGACCATGATGACTAAAAAATCCCTTATCCAATCTCCTGAAGCTATAGAAAAAATGCGCGTGGCTGGTAAACTTGCCAGTGATGTCCTTGTAATGCTCGACGAACATGTCAGAGTGGGCATCAGCACCGAAGCATTAAACCAAATCGCTCATGATTATATTGTTAATGTACAAGAAGCGATTCCTGCGCCCCTTAACTATAACGGCTTCCCAAAATCTATCTGTACCTCGGTCAACCACGTGGTTTGTCACGGTATTCCAACCGACAACAAGCTGCTAAAAGATGGCGATATCATCAATATCGATGTCACGGTGATTAAAGACGGCTATTATGGCGATACCTCAAAAATGTGGATTGTCGGCAATGGCTCAATCATGGCGCAGCGTATTTGCAAAGTGGCGCAAGAAGCCCTTTATGCTGGTATGAGTGTGGTCAAAAACGGCGCGCGCTTGGGCGATGTCGGCGCGGCTATCCAAGAAGTGGTCGAACCGGAACGCTTTAGTATTGTGCGCGAGTTCTGTGGTCACGGTATCAGTAATGAATTCCACCACGAGCCGCAAGTCATGCACTATGGTAAAAAAGGCACGGGTTTTGAGCTAAAAACTGGCATGACCTTTACCATTGAGCCGATGATTAACCAAGGTACGTGGCAGACCAAGATTTTACCGGACGAATGGACGGCTATCACCAAAGACCGCAAGCTGTCAGCGCAGTGGGAACATACCATGGTGGTGACGGACAATGGCTGTGAGGTGTTTACCACTCGCCCCGAAGAAGATTTAAGTTTTTTGACCCAGTAATATCATAAAAGATCGCCTAGGCGGTCTTTTTTTTGCCTTATAATTCAGGCATATTGACCATGCTGCTTATTGATTTTTATTTTGATAATTTTAATGTCAGCTTTAGCGGTAGTTTTAATAATAACTTTAGTGCTAATTTCGATAATAGCATTATTAATACTCTCAGTAGCACGTTCGTTTTAGTACTCTCATTTGCAAATTTTTAACTGGATAACACTCATGTTTAATTGTGATGTCGCGGCCATTGATTTAACGCCCATGCCTTTACTTTCAACTAATAGCGCGACACTCTCAGCCGATAGCGCGGCAACTGTTTCACCGCTAATAGATGACAGCGAGAGAAGCAACGCCGTTCATGCAACGGATATAGCAATAGCCGCGCTTCCTGAATGGCTACTGCAAATCAATGACGATATCAGCCGCGCGCTCGAACGCGGCGTCAATATTCGCCAATTGGTCACGGCGCGATCCTGCGTCATCGACGATTTACTGATTGCTTTATTTAACTGGTTTGAGCTTGATAAGACTGACTTGGCATTGTTTGCCACCGGCGGCTATGGTCGTGGTGAGCTGTCATTATATTCCGATGTCGATATTTTACTGCTAACGCCAAATGAGATTACGGCTGATAGCAGTGAGAAAATTGATAATTTAGTCGCGCTCCTATGGGATATTGGGCTTGAGCCTGCCCTATCCGTACGCAGCGTTAGTGAATGCTTGGAAGCAGCACAAGACCATACTATTGCGAGCACCCTGTTAGAAGCACGGCTATTAATTGGCAATGAGAATCTACAAGAAGTACCCCATAAAATCGTCAATACCCAATGGTCGCCACGTGATTTTTATGAGGTAAAAATTGCTGAAGCAAAAGCGCGTTACTTACAGCACAATGCCACCGAGTACAATCTTGAGCCCAACATCAAAACCGCGCCCGGTGGTCTGCGTGATATTCATATTATCGGTTGGGTGACCAAGCGCTACTTTCGGGTCAGTAAGCTTTATGACTTGGTACAGCAAAACTTTTTAACGGAAAAAGAGTTCGATGAGTTAAACTTCGCCGAAGGCTATCTATGGCAAATACGCCATTATTTACATGAGCTGACCGGTCGCAATGAAAACAAGCTGTTGTTTGATTATCAGCGTGAAATTGCCCAGTTAATGGGTTATGAGACGCAGCCGGATGATCAGCCTAATGCTGCCGTTGAGCGCTTTATGCGTGATTATTATCGCTGCGCCATGCAGATATCGACATTATCTGAGATGCTGACCAATCATTATTATGAGACGATTATAGAGCCGCAATTGCCGGATGAAGAGCGGCCAAAAAAACATCCTATCAACGCCCGCTTCAATCAAGTCGGCGAACAAATCGCGATGTCACATCATCGGGTATTTGCCCAGCATCCTGAGTCGATTTTAGAGATGTTTTTACTCATGGGTCAATACGGCATCAAAAATGTCCGTACCCATACCCTGCGCGCGCTAAAAATAGCGGCGCGCGGTATCGATCAGGTTTATAGAGACAACCCGACGCATCAGGCGCTTTTTTTAGCCAATTTAAAAGAACAAAATTACTTATTTCATCGTCTGCGTACCATGAATCGTTATGGCGTTTTAGGCAGCTACATTCCTGCTTTTGCCCAAGTAACAGGGCTGATGCAGTACGACTTATTCCACCGCTATACGGTCGATGCCCATACTTTATTTTTAATTCGTATTTTGCACCGCTTTACCGACCCGCGCTTTTCTGAAGAATTTCCACTGGTCAGCTCTATCTTCCAGCGTATCGAGCGCAAAGAGATTTTGGTATTGGCGGCGATGTTCCATGATATCGCCAAAGGTCGTGGCGGCAACCATAGCTTGCTTGGCGAAACGGAATCAATTGAGTTTTGTCTTGCTCACGGCATGAGTACCGCGGACGCGCATTTGGTCGGCTGGCTGACCCGCTATCATCTATTGATGTCGATGACAGCACAGAAAAAGGACATCTCAGACCCAGAAGTGGTGACGCTGTTTGCAGACTTGGTCGGTAACGTTACCCACCTAAACCATCTGTATGTTCTGACAGTTGCTGATATGAATGCCACCAATCCACAGCTTTGGAACAGCTGGCGCGCGACCTTGATGAAACAGTTGTATTCACAAACACGGCGCATCTTACGCGCCGATATCGACGCGCCGACCAACCGCCAAGATATGATTAGTGCCACGCGCAAACAGGCGCTGGCTATGCTTGATAATGTTGACAATCAGCATATGAATCGCGATGAAGTGTTAAGGTTGTGGGATGACTTGGGCGATGAGTATTTTTTGCGCGAGATTGCCGAAGATATCTTATGGCATACCGAAGCTATCTTAAACCATCCACCCCTTGGCCGCGCCTCTGATGCCGATAGCACGCCACTGGTGGTATTGCGCGAGCATCGTGAGCTGGCACTTGATGCGGTGCAGGTGTTTGTTTATACCCAAGATCAGGTCAATTTATTTGCCGTTACTATGGCAGTCTTTGATCAGATGAATCTAGATGTATTGGATGCGCGTATTATTACTGCCACCCGTGATTTTGCCTTGGATTCCTACGTATTGCTCGATCGTAGCGGTACGCTATTGGTCGATATCGACAGCCAACAAGAACTTAAACAGCGCTTAATCGATGCCTTTAAAAATCCGACCGTTCCTAAGCTGACGCATCGTAAGATTCCGCGTCAGCTGCGTCACTTTGATGTGGCAACGACGATTAACTTTGAGTTTAATGAAGCCTCAAATCAGCATATCATGAGTTTAGAAACCCTTGATCAACCAGGCTTACTTGCCCGCGTCGGACAGGTGTTTTTACAACAAAAGATTGAGGTGCATGCCGCCCGTATTACCACGTTAGGCGAGCGCGCCGAAGATATGTTTTATATCAGTGATCAAGACGATTTGGCATTATCGGCTGATAAGCTTGAGACGTTAAAAGCGACATTGATAGAAAGTCTTAGCATTCGCAACGAGGCTTAATGTATCTAGGATATTGATTTTAAAGCCGAGACAGTGCGACTGGGATAAATTTTCGTAGCCTCTGTGATAACAGCCAGCAAGAAAAACTTAACCAGTCGCCCATCACTCTTTAGGTGTCGATTTTGTTTTGAAGCGCTTATATTTAGGCGCTTTATTTACGTTTTATTTGAGCTTAAATATTTATCGTTAAAAGAGTAAAAACCTAACGTTTAAACAGTAACAAAAAACGCTTGATAGTTAATAGCTATCAAGCGTTTTTTTAAGATAAAACCTGATTCATATAAAGAGGATATATATTTTAAAGCAGATTATCCAATCAACTATTTTATAAATAGCGTAACTCTATAATATACTTTTATAGATGATCTCACTGGCATTTTCTTTCAGCTCATCATCAGCAAGCTCTAACGGCAGTGTTTGCGCTTTTAGCTGCTGTTGCCCCAGTATCAAGCGCCCAGCCTCCACTTCTTTTTGTAATAAGCGCTGCAAGCTTGCCAAACGAAACTTGCCATCGTAATATTCATAGATTTGCCGTAAAGAAATCGGCGCCTTGGCATGCACATCACGATATAGGCTATCTGCCGCCAAAATCGTCATCTCATTAAGCAATTCTTCGCGCAATACATCAGCTTGATTAATTTTGCTTTGTAAATGACTGGCAAATCGACCTTTAAAATAAAGCATCCCGATAAAAATCAGCGTCTGTATGGCAAATAAGCCAATATACTGCCATAAAGGCAGCGAAATATCTAACAGCTTGCTTAGCAGCATCAGTACCATCGCCACAATAACATAGCTGACCAATTGCCAAAGCAGCCACATCATAAAGCTATTATCGCCAAACCAAAACATCTGCCTTTCTTTTAACAACGTCAGCTGCTGCCGCGCTTGCCACCAGACATGCTCGCGTTGTTTTAATTGCGCGTACAGCTCGGCACGCTGATTCCCATCAAAACCTTTGTCATTGATATCTTTAGCGCTGCGCTCATCAGTTTGTAAAACACTAGACATATCAAAGTATCCTTAAAATAATCTGTCGTTGCTGCGGACAGTTATTTTTTGCTTGGTTAATAAGTTACACCTGCTCAATCTTATCGATGCTTAATAGCATGATGAAAATTGGCTAGACTCAAAACTCATTGTTAAAACTCATTGTCATTACTCGTTGTTATTAAAAAAGCGCCTATCTAAATCGCTTGAAGAGGTCGCTTTTGATGGACAATGATAAGCATGAGAAGAAAAAGACAAAAAATAAGAGAAGTGCTACACTGCTCAAATGTAATTTTTCTTTATAACTTTATTATTAATTGTCCATTATAGTTAGCCTACTTATGAATCACAACTTAACGACCCTGCATCCTTACCCGTTCGCTAAGATGGCGACTTTACTTGCCAACAGTACGCCAGCCCATAACCACAGTGAAATTAAGCTGGGTATTGGCGAGCCAAAACATGAGCCACCCGCCTTTGTGTTGGACGTACTACGCGAAAACTTGGACAAAATAGGCCAATATCCAACCACTAACGGGCTGTTCGAGCTGCGCCAAACCATTGCCCATTGGCTAGAGAAACGCTTCTTTCTAAATCATCTCGATCCTCATACCCAAGTATTGCCAGTCATGGGCACGCGCGAGGCGATTTTTAGCTTGGTGCAAGCGGTGATTGACCATACATCAACCGAGTTATCCGAAAGCATTTCTAATCAGCCAGCCAGTAAAAAAACGCCGGAATCGGCGCAACCACCCACCGTTGTGATGCCCAATCCGTTTTATCAGATATACGAAGGCGCGGCGATATTGGCGCAAGCGACGCCGTACTTTATGCCTTGCACCATTGATAATGATTTTAAAGGTAACTACCGCGCCGTACCAAAAGACGTCTGGACGCGCACGCAGTTATTGTTTGTCTGTAGCCCGAACAATCCAACTGGCTCAGTGATGACCATGGACGATTGGGAGTACCTATTGCGTTTATCAGACCAATACGGTTTTATCATTGCCAGTGACGAGTGTTATAGCGAGCTGTATTTTGATAGCGCGCCGATTGGTCTATTGCAAGCTTGCGCAGCGCTTGGTCGTCATGACTTTAAAAACTGCGTGGTATTTCACTCTTTATCTAAGCGTTCAAACTTGCCCGGTCTGCGTTCAGGCTTTGTCGCGGGTGATGCCAATATTTTGCAGCCTTATCTGCAATATCGTACTTATCAAGGCTGCGCGATGCCGATACCGCATCAGCTTGCTTCCATCGCCGCTTGGGAAGATGAAAAGCACGTGGCGCATAATCGAGCACTCTATCAAGAAAAATTTGCCTTATGGATGTCGGAGCTTGGTGAATTACTTGACCTACGCATGCCAGAAGCAGGTTTTTACTTTTGGATAAAAGTGCCTGAGCAGTTTGATGGCGATGACGAAATCTTTGTCAAAGCCTTGTACGAGCAAGCGAATATTCACGCGCTGGCTGGGCGTTACTTGTCACGTGAGGTCAATGGGGAAAATCCAGGACAAGGTTATGTACGCATTGCATTGGTTGCCAGCGTTGAAGAAAGCCGCGAAGCCATCAGTCGCATTCGTCAATTGCTTGGCGCTTAAAAGCTCATATTAAAAACAAGCTTAAAAGCTTGTCGAAAGACAATTTAAGCGCTAGAGCCACTGATAATTATTACCATACTACCAAGAAACCGCCAATAACCACAATATTATCATGGTTATTGGCGGTTTCCTGATATGCTGTTTACCAAACAATGCTATAGTAAAAATAACGCGTCTCAGTTTCTCTATT
>NZ_CAJHBF010000003.1:0-205562 GCF_904846565.1 Psychrobacter sp. CMS30
AAGGTTGGGTCTGGAATGACTAGCTGAAACCCTTTATCTGTCTTTAAGGCTTTGTCATACAGCATTTGCACGACAGCCCTGATACTCTCGATTGAGCCATTGCCCAATAAGACCTGCTTTTCAGGTACGCCGTTGATTTCGGCTACTTTGCTCAGCAGTTGAGCGCGCGGCTTATCGGGATAACGAGCAGCGCCATCTAAAGCATTGAGGATGGCTACTTTGGCAGAGTCTGACATGCCTAAGGAGTTTTCATTGAAGTCTAATCTGAGTAATTCGTTGGTTTTAATTTCATTGGTTTTATTATGGGTACTGGTATGCATGGTAGATAGTCCGCCTAAGTCGTCCGTGAGTAATAAAGCGCATGCAGCTGCTTAATATCATATTAAGTGGCATTTGGTATAATTACAAGTTATCTAACGGCAAATTATTAGTTATCAATTTTAATGGGTGAAAGCCTTCTTGGTTTAAGTGTTAAATACAAAAAGGTGAGCTGCAACCTATGCAACTCACCTTCTCTACGTTTACATTCAGTCGAAATTGACCTATTAGATTAAATGCGCTTTTAACTCCAAAACTTTATCACGCGTTTTTGCCGCTTCTTCAAATTTCAAATCCCGTGACATTTGCTGCATCTGCTTCTCTAAACGCTTAATTTCTTTGGCGAGCAAATCAGGACTGCGTAAAATACTGATATCGACATCAGGCAGATTACTTTTGATAGGAATCACCTGATTGTCATTGGCATTCTGATCTTCGCCCGTATCGATTTTATCGGTGATACTACGGCGCGCGCCTTTTGGCGTAATGTTATGCTCAAGGTTAAAGGCGACTTGTTTTTCGCGGCGACGGTCAGTTTCTTCAATCGCACGCTCCATACTGGGTGTGATGCGATCAGCGTAGAGAATGGCCTTGCCATTAATATGACGCGCCGCACGACCGATAGTCTGAATCAGCGCACGCTCAGAACGCAAAAAGCCTTCTTTATCCGCGTCAAATATCGCCACTAACGACACCTCTGGCATATCAAGCCCTTCACGTAAGAGGTTAATACCAACCAGCACATCATGGACGCCAGTACGCAGCTCATGAATAATCTGCATACGCTCAACCGTATCAATATCCGAGTGCAAATACGCCACTTTGACATCGTACTCTTTTAGATAACTGGTCAAATCCTCTGACATACGCTTGGTCAAAGTGGTAATCAGCACGCGCTCGTCTTTTTCTCGGCGTTTGGTAATCTCTGATAGCACATCATCGACTTGGGTCAATACCGGACGAATCTCAATCTCAGGGTCAATCAAACCGGTTGGACGCACGACTTGCTCAACCACTTGCTCGCTATGCTCAAGCTCATATTGTGCCGGCGTAGCGCTGACATAAATGGTTTTGGGCTTAATACGTTCCCATTCTTCAAACTTCATCGGGCGGTTGTTCATCGCACTTGGTAAACGGAAACCGTAATTGACAAGGTTTTCTTTACGCGACCTATCGCCTTTATACATCGCACCGATTTGCGATACCGTCACATGCGACTCATCGAGGAATAACAGTGCATCTTCTGGAATATAATCAAACAACGTCGGCGGCGCTTCCCCCGATGGACGACCAGAGAGATGCTGCGAGTAGTTTTCGATACCATTACAGTAGCCAAGCTGCTGGATCATCTCAAGGTCATACTGGGTACGCTCTTTCAGACGCTGCGCTTCAACCAGTTTATTATTTTCACGGAAATACTCAAGACGCGGCTCAAGCTCCGCGCGAATAGTATGGCTCGCCGCTTCTAGTTTATTACGTGGGGTCACATAATGCGATTTTGGATAAATGGTAATACGCGGCACACTACGGACGGTTTTTCCCGTTAAAGGGTCAAACCAAGTGATTTTCTCCACTTCATCATCAAACAAATGCACACGTACCGCCAGCTGCTCAGATTCAGCAGGATAGATATCCAACAGCTCACCGCGCAAGCGATATGTACCACGCCCAAAGTCCAGCTCGTTACGCGTATATTGCATTTCAACCAAGCGCTTAATCGTAGCAGTACGATCGATTTTATCGCCAACGACGACATGCAGCAGCATTTTTAGATAACTTTCTGGGTCCCCCAAACCATAAATACAGGATACCGAAGCGACGATAATCGCATCACGACGCTCAAGTAGCGCACGCGTGGCTGACAGACGCATTTGGTCAATATGGTCGTTAATGGCGCTGTCTTTTTCGATAAAGGTATCACTAGCGGCGACATAAGCTTCTGGCTGATAATAGTCATAATAGCTGACAAAATACTCGACCGCATTATTTGGAAAGAACGCTTTAAACTCACCATAAAGCTGCGCGGCAAGCGTTTTATTGTGCGCCATAATAATCGTTGGACGTTGGCATTCCGAGATTACCTTTGCCATGGTATACGTCTTACCAGAACCCGTCACACCGAGTAATAGCTGCTCATCCATGCCAGAATTAATACCCTTGACTAACTTTTCAATCGCTTGGGGTTGGTCGCCTGCTGGCTCAAATTCGGTGACCATCTCAAAGGCGCGGCTCGATATTTGCGTCCCAGACGCATTGACACCACTAATTTCAGCTTCGCCTTGGAGCTGAGTGGCCAATTGGTTTAACTGACGCGACGAGCGCGGTTCAGGCATTCGCATAATGGTTTTCTTCCTGATTTTTATAAAAGGTTATAATAGTTATAAAAGGTTATAAGAGCTTAGGTTTATAACAATATGGGGTCTAAACTACAGTTTTTAAAGGATAATATCTGGGTTTATCCTTTAACGGTCATGCTATCTAAAAGCCAAAGTAAAAGGTCAAGTCAGCTCAGTGTAAATAAGCAAATAACATCCAAGACAGAAGCATTAAGCTGAGTATTTCTAGAATACTGCCTGCACTATAAGTATGCTTTATTTATAAAAAACGCACAGAGCGACGGCTAAATTTACAAAGCTTTTCACGATTAACAAACTCATTACACGACCACTCAATAAAGCCTAACGCGCAAGGGTTCTATAGAGAATTTAAGCTGCTATCATCGGTAGTGAATTAAATAAGTAGCAACATATAAGCAGCAACACGATTAGTAAATATTGAATTGGCTAGTCAGCATTTAATGAATAGCCATTTAGAAAAATATTAATAACAATTTATTCATTAACGGCTTATCTACTAACGATATAAATTCAGTAAAATAATACAATGGAGAAAAACATGAGAGAACGTTACGCAAGTGGTATCGATGACAAAACAGCTAAAAAAATGGTCGATTTACTAAATGCCAACTTGGCAAATTTGATTGACCTAAGTATGGATAGCAAACAGTGCCATTGGAACTTGCAAGGTACTGGCTTTATCGGGGTGCATCAGCTATTAGATGACACTTATGAGCGCCTAACAGAAGCTTATGATACGGTTGCTGAACGCATTGTTATCCTTGGTGGTAAAGCCAATGGTATCTCTAAGCGTGTCGTTGAGGACTCTATTTTAGAGACTTACCCGACTGATATTACAGCAGTGGATGAGCATGTGCGCGAGCTTACCAACCGCTATAAAACCATTGCCGCTTCATTGCGCGAAGGGATTGATGTTGCTAGCGATGCGGGCGATGAAGATACCGCCGACTTATTGACTGAAGTTAGTCGTATTGTCGATAAAGATGCTTGGTTTATCGGTGCCAATGCGCCAAAGAAATAAGCATTTTATAGAAAAATGAAATATTATAATAAGTTATAGAAATAGAAAGGTCACTTTGAGAGTGACCTTTTTTATGTGTGCTAGTTCTATACAGTCATTTGATATAAAAGCGGTACGTTTAACTCAGATTTGAAAATAACAGGTTTAAAAAATACCTTTAATAATCTGCTTCATTTGCGGCAACAGCTCGCCTAGTTGTGCTTCGGTTGCACTGGTATCTTCAGGCAATGATTGCTGTAAAAAGGCAGCGGTAATTTGTGGTTGCTTGGCAAGGATACTTTGACCCATTTCAGTGTCGTAAAATTTAATTTGGGCATCAACTTCCGCTTGCGTATAGTAAGTCTTCGCTGCGCTGATATAAGCTTGGGTCAAGGTTTGCGCGTCTGTCGCATCGCCTATTCCATTACTCATAATCTTCGCATATTGACCTAAAACACTTTGGATTTGCTCTTGTAGCTGACGTTGACGCTTGTTTACCGACTTATCATTTATCTGCTGGCTGCCCTTTTGAACCTGATTTTGCGTTTGCATATTGATGGCATCGATAGCCGCCTGTTGGCCGTTGACGATAGATTGGATTTGCTCGTCAATATGCATCACTTGCATCAGCTTAATGATAGATACATCGGTTGGTGCTTGTTTATTATTATGCTGATTGGCAATCTTATTGACGTCCTTATTAACTGTATTGGGCTCGCTATGGATAATCAATTCTGCATTGGCATTTACGATAGGAGCTGACATCAGCGTTACCACAACCAAGCTAAGTAACGGATTTATAATGGTAGTACGCTGGCGTGATTTTTTTATCGTAGCGTTATTAAAACGTTTCATATTAGGCTCTCATTATTATCGTTTTCGGTATTATAGTTTTCGGTATTATATTTTTTAAATATTATGGATATCAGTTTTCAGTTATTAATGTTCAGTGAGCAAATGAACGCTTTAAACAGTATCAGCTATTTGGCAAGCGTAAAATCTCAGCATTCGGCACTGACAACGTTATAATAGCTTCTTGAAATAGCGGCTTGGCACGGAACTGATTTTCAATATCTTCAAATTTTTGCGCGATTTGCTGCTCTTTTTGATTACCGGCGATGTCTACTGCGGCGACCATAAATATTTTCTTGGGTCCAACCCATTCTAAGTGTAAATAAGAGACACTATCGATATCAGGATGATTTAATAGCTCAGTTAATATGTAGTCATGCATTGTTTCTGAGACTTTATAACCAACCAAAAAGTCGCGATTACGATTGATTAAAAAGATGGCGACCATACCCAATAAGATACCAACCACAATCGACCCAAGCGCATCCCAAAACGGCTGTCCCGTATAAGCATGCATCCCCATCGCCGCCGCCGCGACCACCAAGCCAATAACCGCGGCTAAATCCTCAAAGAAGACACCGCGCAACGTTGGGTTTGAGGTATCAACAACATAACCAAGGGCGCTGACATTGATAGCCTCGCCATGCTTTTTACTCTGCAAATAAGCTTGCGTTAGCGAGAATCCTTCAAGCACAAAAGCCACTGCTAAGATAATAAAGCCGATGGTATAGTTGGTTTCGGTCTCGGGCGCGTTCCATTCGGTAATACCGGTATAAATGGAGACAATAGAACCTGCCATAAAAACGCCAAAGGCAGCAATCATCGACCACACATACGCCTCTTTACCATAGCCTAATGGATGACTCCTATCGGCAGGCTTAACCGCTTTTTTCTCGGCAACAATCAGCAACGTGCCATTGCCTGCATCTGCCCACGAATGCGCCGACTCCGCTATCATAGAAGCTGAACCGGTCATAAATGCCGCAACCGTTTTAGCAATCGCAATAATCAGATTTGCCCCAACCGCAATCAGCACAGTGATTAATGAGGAATATTTTTTGTCATCCTCTTTTTTATCAGCATTGGTTGCAGAATAGGAGGAAGTGCTTGTAGTATCAAGGGGCACGCTATCAACACCGCGCGCACGACCAGCTTGCGGTATTGATTGCTTTGGAGAATGGGATTCTGATGGCTTTGCAGGTTTTGAACTCATGTGAGTCTCGGTCAATGGTCTATTTAATGGGTTAAAGCAGTCAAATAACACAGTCGAACCATAAGTATGAATGGTTTTAACTGTTTATTTACCTGCCTTGTTTACCATTAAATTTAACCAAAAACCTAGCCTTGGTCAGTAAGGTTTTCGTGAGACTTTGTTTAAGTATTGATGGTCTTAATAGCTTTAAAGGTCTGTGATTGTCCCATCTTAGGATCACTCTACTGGATATGGCGATGCTAAGAAAACTCGCCTATCATACATTTTCGATGACATGATTTATCCGTCATGCGATTAGAGTTTAGCTCTTACTATCTGAATTGTCGCCAATCATCTTATTAATATCGCAGCTAGGACGATGCGAGACTTCCATACGCAAGTTTTTACGCGCTAAGCCGGCATCAAAACGACATTGCTGCATCTCATTTTTAATCTCAAGCGCAGGGACCGGCGTTGGCTTACCGTTATCATCAATCGCCACCATGGTAAAATAGCAGCTATTGGTATGGCGAATCGTACGGGCGCGCACGTCTTCTGCTTCCACACGAATACCCACTTCCATGGAGGTTCTACCGACATAGTTGACACTTGCCGCAAAGGTAACCAGCTCACCGACGTAAATAGGCTCACGGAACATCACTTGATCGACCGATAGCGTCACAACGTAACTACCACTATAGCGACTGGCGCAAGCATAAGCGACTTGATCGAGCATCTTGAGCAAATCACCACCATGCACATTGCCTATAAAGTTTGCCATATCTGGCGTCATCAGTACCGACATATACAATTCATGGTTTAAAGGGGCGCTTTTGGCCGTGGAGCTGGTATTGTATTGCGACATAATATTCCTTACCGTTATCAGAGACCTATCTATTTTGAATGTCCGTTATACAGCAGCCTCTGATAAATCGCAAATAAATGCCTATTAGAGGATACTATTTATGAAAAGGTAATGATTCAGCACAGTATTGGCTTGTTAGTTTATTTATAGGCATATAGATTTTATTGATATCTCAATTGACAATTTTTAGCTAAAACCCTTATAAAAGGGCTTATCTAGCAAGTAAAAGAACAATATTTGCTAAATATGCAAAAAAAGCTTGACGTATTTTTTATCTTTGCTAGAATACGCCCCACTTAGCAAGAACTCGTTAGAGACTTTCTAAGCTCGCAGTAAGCCATTAAACACTTACCGCTTATTCTCCAATAGCTCAGTTGGTAGAGCAACGGACTGTTAATCCGTGTGTCCCTGGTTCGAGCCCAGGTTGGAGAGCCATATTTTAGTAGTAAATTTTTTGAGTCATCTTTGATTCGATTATGGCATTTGCCAAGACCCTCATCACTTTGATGGGGGTTTTTTTATGGCTGTTTTTCCATTTTATAAATATCTAACGCATAAAATCGTTAATCCAATATCCTTTTCTCTTAGTTCTGCAGAGCTTATAACCTCAGCTACATTCTTAAATATAGGCAATGCACGCAAATAGATTTTGCCCTACTCCACTCGACCTTTATTAACCATCAAAACATAAAACAAAAGCATTTATACCCAGACTATTGTACGATAACCTTAAACGAGCAAACAATTTGAGCAAGTAACGCTTGGCGATTAGAGTGTTCGTCCCCATTATTTATTTTTATAATAAACCTTTATACCTAGATATACTGTCTGTATGTTAACCCTTCACCATTCAAGGACTGGATTTTTATGAGTCACACTGAACAAATTACTTCTTCTGATAACACCCATTATTTACACCATACTTTTTTTGAGCCAAGCGATACTAGTACGGCGATTACTGCTACCTTGCTGATTGTGCATGGGATGGCGGAGCACAGTGGCCGCTATGCAGAGTTTGCGCAGTTTTTAGCGGATAATGGTATTGCAGTCGCCACTTATGATCAGCTTGGTCATGGGCAGACCGTTAAATCAGCCGATGATTTGGGTTTTTTTGCTGAAGAGCATCCGGTACAGTCATTATTAAAAGACGTTATTATCATGGCAGACAGCCTAAAGGCGCGCCATCCTAACGTCCCGCATTTTGTCATGGGTCACTCGATGGGCTCGTTTATTGTGCGTAACGTCCTCAAGCATCATGCACAGAACTTTACTGGTGCAATTCTAATGGGCACGGCTGATGCCAATCCATTGACCAAAGTGCTGCTGCCGATTAATAAAATCTTAGCAAAAGCCGCTCCTAGAAAGCCAAATACTGTCTTTGCCAACGTAATGAATAAAGTACTCAATAGTAAGCTTGATAATCGTATTTCTTCTTCAGAGTTTGCGTGGCTAAATGAAGATCCTGCGGCTATCGAAGCGTACGAAGCCGATCCATTGACGGGTTTTGACTTTACCAATAATGGCTTTTTGACCTTGTTCACCTTAATGGACGCTGGTCTCAATAAAAACTGGGCGACAACGATTGCCAAAGGCTTTCCTATGTTATTGGTCAGTGGTGAGAACGATCCTATTGGTGATATGGGCAAAGGCATCCGCAAAATTGCCAGCCGTTTAGAAAAACAGAACTTTAGTGATGTCGAGCTTCAGCTTTATCCGCACATGCGCCATGAGCCACTTCATGAGCAGAATAAAGCATTGGTTTATCAAGACATCTTAGAATGGATAACGAGCCATACTCCTAATTAATAGCAGCATTAGTCATCAATAACAGCACTGCTACTGGCGCTTAAGTTATTTGCTAAAAGCCGCTAAATTAGCGACAATACAGCAAGCCCGTTTTTTAGTTAAAACGCTTTTATTCACTTTATTAGCACCGCTCTTTTTATTCGTTTTTATTTACCTTCCATCAATTTTAGGAATATTTATGTCATTGCAACAAACCATTGAACAAGCCTTTGAAAATCGTAACGAATATAGCCCAGCAACCATGCCAAAAGACGTACGCGATGCCATCAATGAAGTGCTTGAGCAATTAGACAACGGTAGCTTGCGTGTGGCAGAGAAAAAAGATGGCGAATGGGTGGTCAATCAGTGGGCTAAAAAAGCGGTTTTATTATCATTTCGTTTAAATGATAACTATGTCCAAGCTGCGGGCGAACACGTGCAGTTTTATGATAAGGTGCCAACGAAGTTTGCCAACTGGACAGAAGCGCAGTTTAAAGAAGCCGGCGTACGCGTGGTACCACCAGCGGTTGCTCGTAAAGGCTCATACATCGCAGCGGGTGCCGTCTTGATGCCATCGTACGTTAATATTGGCGCTTATGTCGACCAAGGGGCGATGGTCGATACGTGGGCTACGGTTGGTTCGTGTGCCCAAATCGGTAAAAATGTGCATTTATCAGGCGGCGTTGGTATCGGCGGTGGCTTAGAACCTCTACAAGCCAATCCAACGATTATTGAAGACAATTGCTTCATCGGTGCGCGCTCTGAAATCGTTGAAGGCGTGATTGTAGAAGAAGGCTCAGTGATTTCTATGGGTGTGTTTATCGGGCAATCAACGCGCATTTATGACCGTGAAACGGGCGAGATTCATCGCGGCCGTGTACCAGCAGGCTCAGTCGTTGTGCCCGGTAGCTTGCCATCAGAAGACGGCACTCACAGCTTATATGCTGCTATTATCGTGAAAAAAGTCGATGCGCAAACCCGTGCTAAGACATCAGTCAATGAGCTATTACGTTTAGCCTAATGCTTTATTTATTACGTTAATTGTTTTTATCATAAAAGATGCTGGGGCTGACTCCAGCATCTTTTTTAATGCTTTATGGCAGGTTAATAACAGCTTAATGGCAAGTTTAATGTAAGACATTACGTTATAATCTGCATCTCGTTTTGACACTGAAACTCCGAGCGTTAGACAGATTATTAAACCTTTTTTATTTGATAAATGCTCACGGCATTATCAATCTCTAACCGTATTTGAAAATATTATGAGTGAGTTATCTTTACGCACATCATTGATTCCTGTCACCGACCCTGAAGCAGGGTTACGTTTGACCGAGATTTTTTATTCGCTGCAAGGTGAAGCGCTGACCTCAGGATTGCCGACGATATTTGTGCGCTTGACCGGCTGCCCGCTGCGCTGCGTCTATTGTGATACCGTATATGCCTTTAGTGGCGGCGAACGTCAGTCGCTAGAAGCCATTATCACGACCATAAAAAGCTATCCGTGTAAGCGTATCTGCTTGACTGGTGGCGAGCCATTAGCGCAGCCAAATGCCATTGAATTAATGCAGCGTTTGTTAAATGAGGGTTATGAGATTTCACTTGAAACCGCAGGGGCGCTGACGGTAGAAAATGTGCCGCCCGCGGTCAGCAAAGTGATGGACCTGAAAACGCCAAGCTCAGGTGAAGTCGATAAAAACCTTTGGTCAAATCTTGACTATCTTACGGCGCACGACCAAATCAAATTTGTCATTATGAACCGCGCTGATTATGAGTGGGCGAAAGAAAAACTACTTAAGCATCAGCTGGATAAATTGGTCGGTACGGTTTGGTTTTCACCGATGTTTAATGTCGCAGACGATGTAGCCGATAGTGAAGTAATAAGCAGCCCTGAGGTGCCCGTACTGGCACGTGAGCTGGCTGAATGGATGCTGGCAGACGCCTTACCGGTACGTTTTCAATTGCAATTACATAAGATTATTTGGGCCGATGCCAAAGGTAAATAATCACTTAACATCTGCATAAGTCATGCAAAACGACAGTCCAAGTAGATAAGATAAATCAGCAACCTAAAGATAAATACACTCTAAATAGCTAACGAGCCAACTGCAAGGACGCATGAATGGTCAAACTGATTTTATTGGGCTTATTGGCGGGGGCATTCTTTAGCTCGACATTTATTTTAAATGAGCTGATGAGTTAATGCCGGTGGTCATTGGTTTTGGTCAGCAAGCCTGCGCTATATTTTTATGTGGCTGATTATTACCGCCATTATTATCCTGCAACACGGTTTTGCTCGCATCAAAGAGCTTGCGCTTATCTTTCGTCAGCACTGGGGTTTTTGGTGCCTTACCGGCAGTATTGGCTTTGGGTTATTTTATACAGGCATTTGCTATGCGGGCGACCACGTCGCAGGCTGGGTCGTTGCCGCTACCTTTATGTTTACCGTGGTAACAAGCCTTATTGTATTAATGGCATTTGGACAAAGGTTTGACAAGAAATTTATCATTTATGCCTTTTTGGTCTTTATCGGGGTGGTATTGGTCAATGTCAGCGAAGGCTTACGCGCCTCTGCCCTCGCCGATATTGATAGCGCGCCGATGGCAGAAATGCTGCTTTACGGTGCCCTACCTGCACTAATCGCCGCCTTTAGCTACCCAATTGGCAATCAGCTGGTCTGGCAAGTCTCCCACAATTCGCGTAAACATAATTCTCGTGAAGATAAGGCTGAACTGCAGCAAGCTAGACAAGCTGATAGTAAGCTTCATAACAATAAAGATTATAACGTCGATGCTAACCAAGCGCTTATCTCAGAAGCTTACGATTTATCTACTGCTATAAATAGTCCGGTAGATAATAGCATGACGTTAAATACAAATCCTACTATCGAAGCTAAACCCGCCTCTACCTTACAAAACCTCATTGCTCGTATTCCTGCTATCGAGACGACACTCCTACAAAATGCCTTTAACAAAATCTGGCTCATGACCCTCGGTAGCTTGCCGTTCTGGGTGGTTTTAGGCGTACTTATACATCCCGAGCCACCCGCAACCACACAAATATTTAATACATTATTAGTCGCACTGTTGGCTGGAGTGGCAGCGACGAGCATATTTCTTTATGCACGTGAACAAGCGGTAACCTCAAGTGAAGTGGCAGGCGTTGACTCGACCCAAGCCAGCGAGGTAATCTTTGCTTTAATTGGCGGTATACTATTGTTGAATAACACGCTACCCTCAGCATTGGGATTGGTCGGTATTGGGCTAATTATGCTAGGGCTTATATTGTTTGCAAAAGATGGTTGAGGCTCAAATAAATCATGATAAGTAACTTTATTTTTCCTGATATTCTGCTGTATTTATTGGATATGGTGGGCGTCATTGCTTGTGCCATTGCCGGCACTTTGCTGGCGCAGCATAAAGGCTTTGATATTGCTGGCTGTATTTTGGTTTCTATGGTCAATGCCATTGGCGGCGGTACATTACGTGATATGGCGCTTGATCGTCATCCGCTATTTTGGATGACTGACCTTAACTATGTCATCGTCATTACCGTTACCTCGCTTATTCTACAGATTTTCTTTCATTTGTATCATAAGATTGATAAAGCGCTTAAGTTCTTTGATGCGATTGGGCTGGCGGCTTTTAGTGTGATTGGTTTTAAAGTGGCTTTGGCGCAAGATGTGTCGCCGGTTATTGCGGTTATGATGGGGGTTTGGACGGCGATTATTGGTGGTTTATTACGTGATATTATCTGTAATGAGATACCGTTACTGTTGCAGCGTGAGATTTATATCACTGCTAGTATTGCAGGGTCTTTAACGTATCTGGCGCTTGATTACTGGGGCGTTGACGCGGTTACCAATGAGTTTATGATGTTATTTATCATCTTTGCCGTGCGTATGCTGGCGCTTAAATTCGATTGGCACCTGCCTTCTATTCGCTTGGTTGATTAACGAATTAGCCGATTTTCATGATTAGCGAAAAAATAGTACTGTTTTAATAGCAGGGCTTTAATGAGAAAAACGCATGCTCACCATTGCTTTAGATTCTGAATTGATTACTACTTTTGACCCGCGCTCGCTGATTTATCTGTTTGATATGATTGGGATTGTCGCTTGTAGTATTTCAGGCACGATATTAGCCAAGCATAAGAATTTCGATGTATTCGGCTGCTTACTGGTATCGATTGTGACTGCCATCGGCGGCGGTACGGTGCGCGATGTGATTTTGGATCGTCATCCGCTGTTTTGGATGGTAGACATGAGTTACCTGACGGTTATTACTATCTCTTCGCTGGTGATGCAGATATTCTTTCATCCCAACTCTAGACGTGTTGATAAATTCCTCAAGCTCTCCGATACTATTGGGCTGTCAGCCTTTACCTTAATCGGCATCAAGGTTGCTGATAGTATGGGTGCCAATGTGCCGGTGGCATTATTACTCGGGGTGATTACCATTATTGTCGGCGGTATCATCCGCGATATGATTTGTAATGAGATTCCGCTGGTGCTACAGCAAGAGATTTATATTACCGCCGCTTTAACGGGCGGTATCCTCTACTTTGCGCTGCTCAATCTTGGCGTGACCGCTTGGATTGCTGATATCTCGGCAATGACGACGATTTTTACTTTGCGTATGCTTGCCATTCGTTATGACTGGCAATTTCCAACTATTGAATGGAAATATTAAAGTATTCAAGCCTAGCAACTACTAGCTTTCCTCTACTGTTTCTTTTACCAGCGCCAAATCTTTAACCATCAACTGTAAGCTTTGTTTGCCGTTCCACTCGTTAATGTCTAGCTGAAATAATAAATGCACTTTTTCGGCGCGGTAATCCCAAGCACTACTATCAAAATTGAATTGGATAGCCTCAATCGGATATTGCACATCGGGATAACGTAGCGACAACTTAAGATGTTTGTCTTTTAATATCTTAAAGCTTAATACCTCAAACACGCCGTCAAATATCGGCGGCGCAAAGCCATGACCCCAAATGCTGGCATTGGCTAAGTGCTCCGCAAACCATAAGCTAAAGTCAGCCGCTTGCAATGGTCCATCGGTAAATTTCTGCTCAGCAAATACCTCATCATCCATCTGCGCCATCACTTCGTTAAATGCAGTCACAAAGCCATCAAAATTACGACGTTTGATGGTTAAACCTGCCGCCATGGCATGACCACCAAAGTGGCTGATTAAATCAGGATAACGTTCAGCAACTTGCTCAATCGCATCACGGATATGCACGCCTGCGATAGAGCGCGCCGAGCCTTTGATGGCATCGTCGTCACCCGTGCGTTCTGTATCCGCTGGCGCAAAAACGATACTGGGCAGATAGTGGCTTTCTTTTAAACGTCCAGCGACGATACCGATAACCCCTTGATGCCAATCGTCTTGATATAAAATAATACTGCGATTTTGATTATCAGCCACCTGTTTCTCAGTTTTAGGCTGAATAAGAGTTTCATCGCTCTCGTCAGCATCAGTATTCACATCACCAGTATTAACATCAGCTTTAGAATCAGTAGCAGCTAACGCTTGTACAATGTTATCTGCTTGCGCGCGCATCTCGCCTTCGACATGACGGCGCGTACGGTTAAGCTGTTCGAGCTCTTGCGCCAAACGCTGTGCGGTGCTCCAATCATCGGTCAATAAGCACTCGATACCGATACGCATATTGTCCATACGCCCAGCGGCATTGATACGCGGACCTAAAACAAAACCAAAGTCCTGCGCCTGTAATTGCTTAGGGTCACGACCCGCTTGTTCAAGCAGTGCCAATATGCCAAGCGAGCAGCGCCCTTGACGAATGGCGTTCAGTCCATGATGCACTAAAATGCGATTGTTTTTATCAAGTACACCCACATCGGCAATCGTCCCAAGCGCGACCAAATCTAAATACTGGCTCACTTGTACGCTAGACTTGTCTGCTTCGCGGCGTAATTTTGCTAAGCGTCCAAGCACATAAAACGCCACGCCAACGCCGACCAATGCCTTACTGCTAAAGTGACAGCCGAGCTGATTAGGATTGACCACCGCTTCGGCAGGCGGTGTCTCTTTGGTGGTCAGGTGATGGTCAGTAATAATGACAGTGATACCATCAGCTTGCGCCCGCGCCACACCGTCGTGGCTTGAGATACCATTATCCACCGTCACAATCATGTCGGGCTTATAAGTCTTGATACCTAACTCGACAATCTCTGGCGTCAGACCATAGCCATATTTAAAACGGTCAGGTACTAAAAAATCAACGACTGCGCCCATCTTTGTCAGCGCACGCATCATCAATGCGGTACTGGTTGCTCCATCGCAATCAAAATCACCGACAATTAAAATACGCTGCCCTTCATCGATAGCAACATCTAATAGACGCACCGCTTCCGTGACGCCATGCAGCATTTCGGCTGGCAGTAAACCAGACAGTCCTGTTTCAAGCTCATCAGGCGCAGTGATACCGCGACCAGCATAAAGCCTAGCAAGGGTAAATGATTGGGCGGCAAGTGGTTGCAACGCGGCGGGCAACTCGTCGATGCGAGTGCTGGTATAACGGGGGGTTAAATTTAGCATGTTGGTATTCTACTGGCTTTGGCAGATGGCCACAATGGGAATTTTTAGCATTGTCGTTTAGGTTTAGCGATTGCGTTGGTGGGTCTGATGGCGTAATTTATATTCCATGTATTTTATCGTCAACTTTAAATAAAATGAATCTACTAAATTATTAAGCGCGGCTTGAATACGTTTTTCTTGCTTGCTGTGCCTACGCAGACAGAGGCTGCAAAAAACATATTCAAGCGCCACTGTATTTTTTGTGTATTAAATTTACTCTATGCCAAACAAGGGTTATATATGGCGCATTTCTAAATCCCTGCTTGCTAAGCCGTTACTTATTTACAAAAACGGTGCAGAGTGACTGTAATTTTCTGCATTTTGCTACAAAGCAATGATTGTATGGGGCGTATAAATCCATAAAATGGTAAACATCTAAGATGACTTATTAGAAAATCATAAGATACTTATCATTTTTGCAATTTTTTCTTTTAATATATTAACCATTTTCTGTTTTTTAAACATTTTAAGGACGCTTTATGAAAACCACTCCGCTTGCTGAAAAACTGCCTAATACCATCGATCCAAATTTAGATCTTGAAAAAGTTAAAAAAGACTGCGAAAAATTGGTCAAAAAACGCGCCAAGCTGTCAGCGGGTGTTGCCATCGTTCCAGTACCATTTTTTGACGTGGCAGTTGATGCCAGCATGCTAACCATGCTGTTACCTGAGATTAGCGAACGTTTTGGTCTGATTGAAGGTCGTCAATCTGCCATTGATTTAGAGTCGCGTGCCATTCATTGGGCGGCGCTAAAAGACCGTACCGTTGACTTTGCAGGCTTAATGGCAACACGTGGTATCGTGAAAAAGACCGTCCAAGGCTTCGGTGGTCGTATCGCAGCCAAGCAAGTGACCAAATTTATCCCACTTGGCGGACAAATGGTTGCGGCAACCATGGGTTATATGATTTTCAAAAAAATCGCTACCGACCATATCAATGAATGCTATAACTTGGCAAAAGATATTCAGCAAAAGCAGCATGGTAAAAATGTCTAAAAGCATAACAAATTAAAAGCTTAATAACTAATTAACAACTTAATAATAAGCTAAAAACAAACCCAGCTAAGAACCTCTTAGCTGGGTTTTTTATTTAAATTTAATTACATAATCAGTATATTACGGCAAACTTCTAGCTACTTTTTACACCAAACTTCTAACCACCTTGTTTGGCAATCCAGTTTTGCATTTGCTCAATCTCAGACTGCTGAGCATCTATAACAGCTTGCGCTAGCTTACGCATTTCAGCATCTTTACCATATTTTAGCTGTACTTTTGCCATATCAACCGCGCCAACATGATGCGGCAACATACCACGTGCAAACGCCATATCAGGATTAGGATCAGCAATACCCGCCATCATCTCATCATGCATAGCATCCATACCATCGGCATAGGCTTGTTGCATGGCTTTGGTATCGGGTGTGGCTTCAGCTGCATCAGGATGACTGGCTAGCCACGCCTGCATTTGCTCAATTTCAGCTTGTTGAGCATCGATGATTTCTTGTGCAAGTTGGCGCATCTCTTTATCAGTACCGTATTTCAGCTGAATCTCTGCCATATCAACGGCGCCAATGTGATGACCTAGCATCCCTTTGGCAAAGGCGGCATCTGGATCGTTATACTCCATCCCAACCATCATCTCGTCATGCATCTTTACCATAGAGTCATTATATGCTTGATGCATCGGCGTCATATGTTCAGCACCTGCCATCGCGCCCGCTGACATATCGTGACCGGTGTGTGGATCTGTGGCGGCTGCAGTATCGTTAACATTATCAGTATCATTAACTGCCGCTGTCTCTTCTGTAGCAGCTGAAGTTTCAACTTTGTCATTGGTAGGCTGACAGGCACTGATTAATAATGCCGCACTGATACTAGCGGTGAGAACAACAAGACGTGAATGATGAGTAATTTTCATGGTATATCCTTTATGTAAGTAGACAATAAAAAATGGCAAATCATTTAAGATTTACCAATAAAAAACTATTAAACGAATGTGCTAAACGCCGCTACGTTAGAGTCATCAGTGAGAATTTTACCTATGGATTCATTTTTTCTTGTTCTGAATGATTCATAAAGCAGTCTTCCTCTACACGACTCAGGTCGTTATGATTGTTGTTATAACTGCCTTTATATTGCTTAGGCTATTTAAAAGTCAACCTATTGCAAAAGGTACTTCTTCTTTTATTAGCTTCTTTTATTAGCTTCTTTTATTAGCTTCTTTTATTAGCTTCTTTTATAAGTTTCATATTGTATGAGCTTATAACTGCTGCTCAGCAGATTCAATATCTGCATATACTTGGTTTGTACCGTCTTTGTTTATTTGCATAATCTGATAAGGTGCAAATTGACCTTGATACTCCATACCTGGACTGCCGACTGGCATACCAGGAACAGCGAGCCCGATTGCTTGTGCCGGTGGATTGGCTAAAAACTGAGCGACATATTTAGCTGGTACATGCCCCTCAAATACATAACCGTCGGTTGTGACTGCAGTATGGCACGAGCGCATCTCTGTCGGCACGCCATAACGGTCTTTGAATAATGACAAGTCTTTTGGATGCTGGCTTGTCGCTGTAAGGCCATGATTTTGCGCATGCTCTATCCAGTCTTTACAGCAGCCACAATTGACATCTTTATAGACGGTCGCTGAAACGTTTTTGAGTAAATCAGAATGTTGGGCTTTAGCACTTATCGTAGCAGACTGGTTAGTGTTTTCTAAATTATCCGTCGACGTATTATTCAGCGAAACTTGGGTTTGCGCCGAGTTCGTATCAGCAGCACTGCTATCAGCATTAGTATCTGCCTTAATATCTGCTTGATTACAGGCAAAAAGTGTCGACGCCGCTAATATTATAAAGCTGCCGCGTAGAGATTTTTTCGTTAGCTGATTAAGTTTTAGCTGGCGCGATTTAGATTGACGACTAAATTTAGTGGCAAGGATAACCATAGTAAATGTCTCGTTAATGATAAAAATGGCAGGTATTTTTAGAAATGCATGGCGTTGATAGTTGTAGTTGTAGTAATAGTTAGAGCAATAAAGCCTAGCATTAAAATATTAAATAAAAAGTATAACAACATCAGCCTGACAAGCAGATGACGCTAAGATGACAATTTTGTCATCTTGCCAGCTTAGCATAGGAATAGCGCTCACATTACTCTATGATTGATGGCTGAAAATCCAGCCATATCGCAACTGCGCTAGCATAAAAAAAGCAAAGAGTCTGAAGTTAAACCGCCTTTTCATTAACCGCTTTTTATTAACCGTTTTTTATTAGAAAACATCTTTAATTAAGCCCTAAAAAAGCCCTGCCATTGCAGAGCCTTTTCATTCTTTAACCTTGTTAATGACTTAGATATTAATCATTTACAGGGTTTTCAGGTTGGTAGTTTGAATGTGATGGTTTTGCAAAGGCAAACTTAACCACCTGCAATGCCACACAAACGGCACCAGTGATCAAGACCACGTCACCAAAGGTACGAATCCAACGCAGTGTTTGTAAGAAATCTTGTTGTAAGAAGCCTTCACTACGAGCATACCATAAGCCTTCGGTCATTGATGCGTGCGCTTGGAAAATACCAATCGGTAATAAACTGGTGACAATCATCAATACCAAGCCTGCATTTAGCGCCCAAAAACCCGTTTTGATAAGGTTTTCACTAAACACATAGTCTGGACGGATATAACGCATGACCAGTAAGACAAAGCCGATTGCTAAGAACCCATAGACCCCGAACAGTGCAGCATGTGAGTGAACAGCTGTGGTATTTAACCCTTGTAAATAAAACAGTGACACAGGTGGGTTAATCATAAAGCCGAACACGCCTGCTCCCAACATATTCCAAAACGCGACGGCAACGAAACACATGATAGGCCATTTGAGCTTATCCATCCATGGCGCTTGACGCTGCATAGACCAATGCTCATACCCTTCATAACCTAGTACAACTAAAGGTACCACTTCTAAGGCACTAAATGAGGCGCCGATTGCCATGACTGGCGTGGTTGTGCCTGAGAAGTATAAATGGTGGAAGGTACCGGGTACACCGCCGAGCATAAATAGCGCCGCAGAAGCGATGGCAGAACCTGTGGCGATTTTTTTATTAACCAAGCCTAAGTTATAGAAAATGAAAGCCAATGATACGGTGGCAAATACTTCAAAGAAGCCTTCTACCCATAAATGTACCACCCACCAGCGCCAGTATTCCATGATGGTTAAATGTGTACGCTCGCCGTAGAACAAGCCAGCACCATAAAATAAACCAACGCAAACAACTGATGCAAAGAAGATTGCCAATAAGTTTTTATCGCCCGGTTGTTTAAATGCTGGTAAGCAACCGCGGGTCATTAATACCAACCAGAACAATATACCGACCCATTTTAAAATCTGCCAGAAGCGACCAAGGTCAATAAATTCATAGCCTTGATGACCAAACCAGAAGTTGTATTTCGCCGGCATAATGCCAGCAATGGCAAAGTATTGGCTAATAAATGAGCCAACGACGACGATAATTAACGCCACCCAAAGTATATCAACGCCCAATTTTTGATACTTAGGATCTTTACCGCCATTGATAAGCGGTGTTAAGTACAAGCCTGCCATCAAGAAAGCGGTGGCAATCCAAAACAAAGCTGCCTGAATATGCCACGTACGCACCAGCGAATACGGGAAGTAATCGGCGACGGCAATACCATAAAACTCTTGTCCTTCAACGGTATAATGCGCGACGAAACCGCCGATAAATACCTGAAAGACAAACAACCCCATGACTAAAACACCGTATTTCGCCAAGGCTTTTTGCGACGGCGTTAACGCTATTTTGGTTAATGGGTCAGCGTTTGGTGTGATTTCCTTAACGTCTTCTTCTTTACGTAAAAATGACCAACCCCAAATAAGGAAACCCACCCCAGCAATTAAGAACACCACACTGGCGATAGACCACATGATATTTTCTGAGGTTGGGACGTTATCAATTAGCGGCTCATGCGGCCAGTTATTAGTATAAGTGGCATTGGTACCCGGACGTTCGGTAGACGCCATCCAAGCGGTCCAAAAGAAAAAGTTGGTCAGTTTTTGTCTGTCTTCAATGTCTGCCAAGGTATTGTTTTTCATGGCAAAGTTTTCACGCGACTTTTGCAAGGACGGCTCATTACCATACAAGCCAATATAGTAAGGCGCGACTTCATCGATGGCAGCGATACGCGTATCTGACAACACCACTTGATTTTTATCATTGGTATTGCTACCACGGTATTCTTTTTTCAACTGCGCATTAAGTACCGCTTTTTGATCGTCTGTGGTGGCGGCAAAATCATGCCCATATAATTCTTGTGCTCTGATATCTAACCATGCCACAAGCTCTCTATGTAACCAATCTGCCGTCCAGTCAGGCGCTTGATAGGCACCATGCCCGAGCACTGAGCCAAGCTGCTGCCCACCGGTACGCTGCCAAGCAGATTGACCATCTAAAATATCTTCTTCTGTGATTAAAACCTTCCCATTGCTGTCAATATACTGATCAGGGATAGGAGGTGCGGTACGATACACTTCCACGCCGCCCCAGCCTAAAAAGGTAAAGGTAACCACGAGGACGGCGATTAAGCCCCACCAATACTTCTTGTACTCGCCCATATCTTGCTCCTACTGGCTAGATAGATGATTTGAACACTTAAACATTCATTTAAAATGAATCTTTATAAGCGTCATGATTCCAAAAATGAAAAAAAATAATGTTGCCCGTTGCGATAAGTCTATTGATAGCTATGATTGATAGCTATGATTGATAGCTATGATTAATAGCTCTGATTAATAGCTCTGATTAATAGCTCTGATTAATAGCTCTGATTAATAGTTCTGATTAATAGTTCTGATTAATAGTTCTGATTAATAGTTCTGCAAATCTTAAGCCTACTGCCTTAGTCTTAGTCTTAGTCTTAGTCTTGATATTTAGGTAAGAATAAAGGTTAATAACTTAAATTTAAGATTACCTCACTGACCAATTGATAGACTCTATCGCTTCGATGGCTAAAAGTATTTGATGAGTATTTACATCTAGCATCAAACTGGAAACATAATAACATTCATTTAATGTGAATGTTAAGAGTTATTTCTATTTATTCTTATAATCATAATAAACTGTACCGCTCATTCTTTATAAAACAACCCATTAACCTCGCTATAAACTTCCAAAACATTGGGGCGAATATCAAAGCCAGTTAATGGATTGTGCATAATGAATAGGCATAAAAAAACCAGATAGCATTGAACTATCTGGTACGTGGTTAAATTACTCTAAAACCAATATCGTGCTAATTATTTAGCGTTTGATAACACCTGATAACTACGCTCAATCACCGGCGCATCAACCATATTACCGTCAACTTTAAAGACTGCCTGCCCACTGCGCTCATATTCTGTGACCACGCGCTGCGCAAATTCAAGCTCACTAACCGTTGGTTGCAGTGACTGCTTGACGACGTCAACTTGCTTAGGATGGATACAAAGCATGCCGGACATGCCCATCTGCGACCATAGCTGCACACGATGATGCAGCCCTTTATTATCATTAAAATCTGCATACACACTGTCAATCGGCGCGAGCAATTGGTGGACTTTTGAGGTCAGGATAAGCTGATAACGAATTTGATTGGCAATAATATCCGCTGATGCTGTGCCCACTTGCACTTGTAAATCATTGCATAAATCTAAAAAGCCATAGCTAAATGCAAGCAGCCCTGAAGCTTTTGCCATCTCCTCAATACGGTATAAGCCCATGGCATTTTCTATCAACGCAATCACGGGCAGCCCCGCTTCTTGATACACCCTTTCGATATCCGCTGGCTGCTCAGCTTTTGCCAGTAATACACCTGCTAGCTTAGGCAGCTGCTGACATAACGCTAAATCTTTAACAAATTCTGCACTGCTCGCTTGATTAATACGTAGCCAAATCGGACGATAGCTTTTAGCGTCATGCTCAGCATCATAATATTCTTTTACCGCCGCGCGAGCTTGGGCTTTATCTACTTGCGCCACCGCATCTTCTAAATCAACAATCACCGCATCTGCCCCACTAGCAAAAGCTTTTGCTACCCGATCTATTCGCGTTGCCGGAACAAATAACCACGTCTTGGTATCAGCAAGCGATTTAATAACAGCTCGGTAATTTTGCGATTCAGTATGGGTATCGCTGCTCGTGTTTTTATTGACAGGCTGATTGCTAAAAGCTGACATGCTTAGTTCCCATAGATAGGTAGGTAGGTAAATAAATAGATGAATAGGTAAATAGTCATCTTAGCAACATTTAGCATGATTGTGCCATGACAAAAGCGCTTGTCATAGCACAATCACTGTATAGGATAATTACCTATAGAGTTATGACTCCTGTGGTTTATCAAATAACTTCTCGATAGGTTTACTATGGATTTTAGAGCTATTAAACAGTGATTTATTACCGCTATCACCTTCTGTCCAAAAGTTGATATTAAACTGGGCATCGTCACTTAATTCTACGCGGTGCCAATATTGAGGCGGACTGACCGCAAACTGTCCAGCGTTAATAGCCACTGTTTTTTCTGGCTCAGTGGCCGCTTCATCAGCAAAGCCATAAAAGGTCACCGTCCCTTGCATGACACAAATTTGTCCGTAGACGCCTTCCGCCGTATTGTGATGGGTTAACAAGGCGTTAGGCACTTTATCTTTGGTGAAGAAATGGGTTGAACGTTTTATTTTCCAATGACTTGGAATGACGGGATTGGGATTGGTGGTGCTAGTGGTATTGTTGGTGTTCGTGATATTGGTATCAGTATGGTTAGTGGCACTCATGATAACTCCTTGGCTAGTTTGCTTGCTGTAGATTTTTATCTCAATCTGCCTTAAAGGTTAATATTCAATTGAGAATAATTATCATTAATATAAAATAGCACTTTTTAAAAGGCTTTACCAGCCTTGTAGGAGTTTGATTATTAATAAAAATATAACGCCCGAAAATGCCTGCCTACTCCCCATTAAGTAGTATAGAAAGTAGACCCTATACTGCTTTCGCTCAATAGTTATGACGCCCCCTTTATTGCTATCTTGTGCCCATTACCGGCATCAGAATTTATAATGGGGACATTATCATGCATGCAAAAGAATTACTCGAGGTTGAACGCCGTGAGATAAGGGCGCTTCACTATACGTGGATTGCTTTTTTTCTCACCTTTTATGTCTGGTTTAATATGGCGCCGCTGGCAACCTCGATGCTACAGACGGAAAGCTATTTAACCCCTGATCACATCAAATTATTTTTAATTGCCAACGTGGCGTTGACGATTCCGGGGCGCGTCATCGTTGGCATGGCATTAGACCGCTTTGGTCCGCGGCGCGTGTTTTCTATCTTAATGGTGGTGATGGCGATACCGACGTGGTTTTTCGCGTTTGGCGACTCTGCCATGCAACTATTCGTCTCGCGCTTATTTATGTCTATCGTCGGTGCAGGCTTCGTCGTCGGTATTCATATGACGGCGTTATGGTTTAAACCAAAAGACATTGGCTTTGCCGAAGGCTTTTATGCTGGCTGGGGAAATTTTGGTTCAGCAGCAGCGGCGATTACCATACCTACTGTCGCTTTACAATTCTTTGGCGGCGATGATGGCTGGCGCTGGGCAATTGCACTATCTGGTCTATTAATGGCGCTATACGGCGTGGCTTATTGGTTTTTAATCACCGATGGACCGGAAGTCGGTACGCATAAAAAATCCCGTAAAGCTGGCGCGTTAGAAGTGTCGACTTGGAAAGACTTGTGGTTATATTGCTTATTTATCGTTCCTTTATACGGTGTATTGGGATTGCTGGTTTATCGCACCCAAGCGATGGGATTTTTAAGTGCCACGGGCGCTATCATTGCTTATAGCGTGATTGTATTGATGGTCATTTATCAGATTTATAAAGCCATCAGCGTCAATGTACCTATGCTTAAAGCTGGTATTCCAGAAGATGATAAATACCCGTTTAAATCGGTGGCGGCGCTGAATGTCAGCTATTTTGCTAACTTTGGCGCAGAGCTAGCGGTGGTTTCTATGTTACCTATGTTCTTTGCTGCGACTTGGAAACTTGATCCGACTGCGGCTGGTTTGATTGCCTCTACCTTTGCCTTTGTCAATTTATGGGCGCGGCCACTTGGCGGTTATATCTCTGATAAAGTCGGTAATCGTCGTTTGGTGATGCTGATTTATATGTTCGGTATTGGTATTGGTTTTGCGCTGATGGGTATGCTTAATGCCGAATGGCCGCTATTTATCGCCGTGGTCTTTACCATTCTATGCTCGGTGTTTGTACAAGGGGCAGAAGGCGCGACCTTTGGGATTATTCCTTCAATTAAACGTCGTTTGACCGGTCAAATATCAGGCATGGCAGGTGCTTATGGTAACGTTGGCGCGGTATTCTACTTATTTATTTATACCTTTGTAGAGCCCAATCAATTCTTTTATATCATTGCAGTTGGCGCGCTGATTGCATGGGTTGTCTGTTATTTTTGGTTGGCAGAACCAGAAGACGCCTTTGGTGATGAATATAAAATGTCATCCGTTGATCGGCAGATTGCGGCAGAACAAGGCTAGTTATTCATAATACCTTTTGACCAAAAAAAACCCACTTAGCAAAAGTTAAGTGGGTTTTTAGTTTTAGATAAAGGCGATAGATATTTTTATCTTGCTTATAAAAAAGCTACTTAGATAAATGGTTAACCGTCCATACCGCCGCTTCTACCCGTGTCCGCAGACCAGTTTTATTGAGGATATGCTTGACGTGTACCTTTACCGTTGATTCGGCAATATCCAAATTATTGGCAATCATCTTATTACTCATCCCTTCAGCAATCATCTGAATAACTTGTAGCTCTCTACTGGTCAGATTACTGGCGATATCTTGAATGCTTGGAGTGCGCAACGTTTGGGCAAGTATCGAGGCTAGATTGGGACTGATGACCAACTCACCGCGGAGTATTTTTCTGATATCAATAATAATCAGCTCAGGCTCCATATCTTTTAGCAGATAACCATCGACGCCCAATTTTAACGCCTCTTGTACGTCTTCACCGCTATCAGAAACGGTGAACAGGACGGTCTTGGTATTGATATTTCTGGCTTTGATTTCTCTCAAGGTTTCGATACCGGTGAGCACCGGCATTTTGTGGTCAAGTATCACCAAATCGACGTCATTATTTTCTAAAAAGGCTAATGCCTCTTGACCATTACTGGTTTCGCCAACGACTTTGACATCGTCTTCAAGACTTAATAACTCGGATATGCCGCGGCGTAGCATCGGATGGTCATCGACCAATAATAGGCGAGCGGGCGAGGTGCTGGTATAAACTTTGGTGCTCATAACATACTCACAAATAAAAAAATGGTACAAGAATTTAATGATTTAAATTTAATAATTCAGTATTACAGTGCTTAAAAACTGCTTAGCGGAAATCATATTTAAAAATGAAACTGGTTAGAAAAATCCGCCAAAAAAATGCCAATCAACAACTTCATAAAAGACCATTCAATCGCTTAAAACCACGATTTTACTAGGCTATAAATAAGCATCTTTATTACTTTCTTCATCAAAGAAATTGGGCTCAAATCTGACCGTAACGATAGTGCCGCGTGGCTCGTTATCAGTCACGATAAGTTCGCCGCCGATATTATGGGCGCGCTCTTTCATAATCATCAAGCCGTGATGCTGGGTTTGATCGACACCGCCAGATATGCCAACGCCATCATCGATGATACTCATGACGATATATTTATCACCGTCCTCGTATTCCAAATGAATTGCGACGTTTTGTGCTTTTGCATGGCGGCTAATATTTGACAGCGCTTCTCTAGCAATCTGAATCAAATCTATCTGCTCAGTGGCGCTCAAATTAAGCGTCATAATATGGTTGTGTACCGTTATATTAAAACCGCCTTTTAAGGCAAACTCACTGGCAGCATCGTGCAAGGCTTCGTCGAAATTATCATTATCGATGGTCAAGCGAAAGGTCACCAATAAATCTCTTAACTGCTGATAAGCGGAGCCTAGCCCCATTTTTATCTGCTCGATATTTTGCGCTACCGGTGCTTTGACGGGCTCGCTGCCAGCGTTTTTAAGGTGTCTTTCAAGTTCGCCGACTTGGATTTTTAGATAAGACAACGACTGCGCCAAGGAGTCATGCAGCTCTCTCGCAATGGTCGAGCGCTCTTCAAATAAAATCAGCTGATGCTCTTGCTGTTTTTGCTTACGTAGCGATAAGGCGGTACTGATTAAGTTGGTCAGCGCCACGATGAGCTCGTTATTTTGCGCATCCAATTCAGGACTGCTAAATGGGAAAACACTCCCCGCCTCTGTCATGTTTATACGCTGTTCTGGCGCAATACCATGACCAGTCTTATTACTGTCATCATCATTAAGGCCATCATCAGCAATAAAAGAGTAGTTCATCATTAGCGCCGACTTAGGTCGCACGCGCAATTCGCCAAATTCTTCTTGTTGATGAACAATAGGATAAGACTTGGTATGTTCGCCATTTTTAGTTGCGCAGTTATCACAGTTGAGCTTTTTGCACAGCTCTTTCATTTTTTCGCCATGCAGAACGATGGCATTTTTACTGGTGATATATTTATTCTGTATGCACAAGGTAAATTCTAAATGCGGCAAGGTTTTGCTGAAATCTGCAATCAAGGCATCGAGCTGATATAAGCTCACTTGGCTGGTGGTCAGCGATTTTGAAAAGTCATAAAATAGTGACAGTACTTGGTTGGCTTTAACCAAATGCTGGGTTTTTACTTGCACCTCACTCTCAAGCGAGCGCTGATAGGTCTCAATCGTACTTGCCATGTCATTAAAAGAATTGCCAAGCACTTCAAACTCTCGATAGCCTGCGATGGATACTCTGGTATTAAACTGACCGTCTTTAAATTGGTTATTGGCTTTAATCAATTGATAAATAGGCGTGAGCACCAATTGATGCAATCTGCGCATGCCAATCAGTACAATAATGATGGTCAGTATCAACGAGAGGATTTGCAGGTTTTGCTGCCATGTCTGGCGCTGCTCGTTTCGGTACTGCAGCTCACCAACAAAGCGGTTCACATCTTCGATATAACTGGCAGAAACGCCATAAAACGCCTGTTTATCCTGCACCAATAAAGTCGGCTTTAAGTCTTGATACCATTGGTCTTTTATCTCATTAAGCTGCTCATTGATGAGCGTATGTCTATTGGCACTCGTTAGCTGATAGACCTGCAATTCTGCCAGCCGATTTTCCATATCCTTAATCAAGATAGCTGTCTTTTCGGCGGTGTTTTTATTAGAAAAATCTAATTTATCTTGTTTAACAGACGTCTCATTTTCTTGGTCGCTGACGCCGTTTTGGTTAATATTTAAACTTGAGCTAAAAGGATGGTCATCGGAAAAACCAGTCGCAATCTGAAAGCTAATGCGATAAGTGGCCATGCGTATCGAACCTGCGGTATTAATCGCCTCCGCATCAGACCGTGCTACCCAAGCCAGCGCCCCACTCCCCAACGCTGACATCAAGGATAAGATGGCGATGATAATAATAGCGCCCCACGCATGCAGGGTTAAAGACTGGCGGCGTTGAATAGACTTCATGAATAGCATTTACCCATCAAAATTAGTAAAAAAGAGGCGTTCAGTATCAGCGTTAACAACTTACTAAAAGTATTAAAAGCATCTTAAAAAAAGCCTTAAAAACAGCCAAGTGCGCCTAACCAATCTCAAACCAGTTCTGGTTAAAAACTCCACACTTTTCAAAAAATAAAAACCATATCATTCCATTCAGAGCAAACTTTTAGTAATCATTCTGCCCGCAACATACCTCTTTTAGCCATCAGTATACCACTATGTATGAATACTCATCATCGGGATAACGCAGTACCGTGAGTTATCGTTTCTATAAAACCATTGATTGTGATGATTTGCTGTTATCAAGGGCGCATTGGTGACAGACATCAATCTACCGCATCAACCTAACCCATATACGAGCGGTCATTAACAACAATCAAAGCGACTGCAGACGGTAAGTTTTATAACGGCTGAAGGTTATAAAACTATCCATTATAACCAAGCATAAATGATATTAAGTGAGGAATAGTATGGGCAATGATTACAACTTCAAAGGTGGTAAGCTCATCACTGACTGGCGACCTGAGATAGATGAGTTCTGGAAAGGGGGCGGCAAAAAAGTCGCCACTCGCAATTTATGGATATCCATTCCATCCTTGCTACTGGCGTTTGCGGTATGGATGGTATGGAGCGCGGTCATCGTGCGCTTACCTGAGATTGGTTTTGATTTTGATGGTGGGCAGCTGTTTTGGTTAGCGGCGCTGCCCGGACTATCAGGGGCGACGCTACGGATTTTTTATTCTTTTATGGTGCCAATTTTTGGTGGTCGGCGTTGGACAGCGATATCGACTTTGTCTTTATTAATTCCGGCATTATGGATGGGCTTTGCGGTTCAAAATCCTGATACGCCGTTTATGATATTTGCCATTATTGCGCTGCTTTGCGGCTTTGGCGGTGGTAACTTTGCCTCGTCTATGTCCAATATCTCATTCTTTTATCCAAAAGCAGAACAAGGTACAGCGCTTGGGCTAAACGCTGGTTTGGGTAATTTGGGCGTGTCGGTCATGCAGTTCGTCGTCCCGATGATTATATTGGTAGCGGCCTTTGGTAGCTTAGGCGGCGACCCACAAGTCTCTGCCAGCGGCAAACTGTTTTATCTACAAAACGCGGGCTTTATTTGGGTACCCTTTATCCTGCTGTTCTCAGCATTGGCATGGTTTGGCATGAACGACATTGCCACCGCCAAAGCCTCGTTTAAAGACCAATCGGTTATCTTTAAACGCAAACATAACTGGATTATGTGTATTCTTTATATGGCAACCTTTGGCTCCTTTATTGGTTTTTCCGCCGCATTCCCGATGCTGATTAAAAACTCATTTCCTGCCATTGATGCGCTTAAATTTGCCTTTTTAGGTCCCTTGGTTGGCGCGCTATTTCGTCCACTAGGTGGCTGGATATCTGATAAAACCAGCGGCGCAAAAGTCACTTTTTGGAACTATATCGTGATGGTATTGGCAGTATTGGCGGTGATGTACTTCCTACCTAGCGAGACCAATGAGGGCAGCTTTGTCGGCTACTTTATCTCCTTTATGGTGTTGTTTATTACCACGGGTATCGGTAACGGCTCTACCTTTACCATGATTCCAGTTATTTTTAGAACCTTTCACGAACGCCTTGAGCCTGAGAAAGCAGGGACAGAGCCGCTATTTATTGAAATACGTAAAGAGTCAGCGGCGGTGGTTGGATTCACCTCAGCAATCGCCGCTTATGGCGCGTTCTTTGTGCCAAAAATGTTCGGTTCAGGACTGGGTATTGATGGCACCTTTATCGCCTTAATTGTCTTTTACATTCTCTGTATCGTATTGACTTGGTGGTATTACAGCCGTGCTAATGCTGAGATTCCTTGTTAAAGCGCCTTTTATAACAACCCTTTAACAACCATCTTTTGAATGAGCAATAACCTACCCTATGAAGTGCTACTTGCTGATGTGAGTAGCACTTTTTTTTGTTTTAAATTTTTGCTAAGTAATTTTTAGCTGCTAAATAAGCATGGCTTATGGATGTTTAACGATTAGACGCTCAATAATTAGACACTTAACAGTTTTTTTAAGCAAATTTGATAACTTGCCGCTACTACTAAGGTGGTAGTGACCTGCTCATGTTAGCTGATAGTAAGAGGGTGACGGCTTACTTAAAATGACGCTATCGAAATAATATTTACGGCTTAGCTGCATACCGATATCAAGCACTATCAAGATAGAAGCATTCTGCACTCAGCTTTAGATACATCTTAGGCAATAAAACAGAGGATAGCGAAATGAGCCATTTACTCGACCAATTCCGTTTTTTTAAACGTAAACAGGGCGAATTCTCAGATGGGCATGGCGAGACACGCGATGAGTCTCGTGATTGGGAAAATGTGTATCGTAGCCGTTGGCAGTATGACAAAGTTGTGCGCTCAACGCATGGCGTCAACTGTACCGGTTCTTGCTCGTGGAAAATCTACGTCAAAAACGGCTTGGTGACGTGGGAGACGCAGCAAACCGACTATCCAGAAACCCGTCCTGACTTACCAAACCACGAACCGCGCGGCTGTCCTCGTGGCGCAAGCTACAGCTGGTATATGTATTCAGCGAACCGTGTGAAATACCCTAAAGTGCGTAAACCGCTACTAAAGTTATGGCGTGAAGCCAAAGCGCAGTATCCTGATCCAGTCGATGCGTGGGGCAGTATTGTCCAAGACCCTATCAAAGCAGAACAGTACAAATCTAAGCGCGGTTTGGGTGGCTTTATCCGCTCTACATGGGCGGAAGTCAATGAAATCATCGCTGCCAGTAATGTGTATACCGCCAAAACCTTTGGTCCTGACCGTATCGTCGGTTTCTCTCCAATTCCTGCCATGTCGATGGTCAGTTATGCTGCTGGTAGTCGTTATTTATCATTAATTGGCGGCGTTTGCTTATCGTTTTATGACTGGTATTGTGATCTGCCGCCAGCATCGCCGATGGTTTGGGGCGAGCAAACTGACGTGCCAGAATCAGCCGATTGGTATAACTCTGACTATATTATTGCGTGGGGCTCAAACGTTCCGCAAACGCGTACACCTGATGCGCATTTTTTTACCGAAGTACGTTATAAAGGCACTAAGACCGTCTCTATCACACCTGACTATGCTGAGGTTTCTAAATTAACTGACTTATGGCTAAACCCAAAACAGGGTACTGATGCGGCAGTCGCGCAGGCATTTTGTCATGTCATTATCAAAGAATTTTATCTTAAGCAGCCTAGTGACTATTTCTTAGATTACGCCAAGCGTTATACCGACTTACCTGTGCTAGTGATGCTAGAAGGTGAAGAAGGCGCACGCCATGCTGGTCGCTATCTGCGTGCTTCTGACTTAATCGATAATTTAGGTCAAGAAAACAACCCAGAATGGAAAACCATCGGTCTAAATAGTGATGGCGAGCTGGTTTCTCCGCTTGGCTCTATCGGCTACCGTTGGGGCGAAAAAGGCAAATGGAATCTTGAGCAAAAAAATGGCACCACAGGCGCAGATATTGACCTAACGCTGACTTTAAAAGACAGTAATGAAACCTGCAAAGTCGGCTTTGATTACTTTGGTCATGTGGATCATCCGCATTTCACCTCAGTACCAGGCGAAGCGATACAGCAAAAAACCGTCCCCTGTAAAACCATTACTTTAGCCGATGGCAGCACCGCTATCGTAGCCACTGTATTTGATTTAACCGTTGCCAACCTTGGGGTTGATAATGGCGTTGGCGGCGAGCACGTCACCGACGATTATAACGATGCGACCGTACCGGGCACGCCTGCTTGGCAAGAAGTCATCACCGGTCTGAGCCGTGAGCGCGTCATTCAAGTCGCACGTGAATTCGCTGAAAACGCCCATAAGACTCATGGTAAATCGATGATTATCATCGGCGCGGGTATGAACCACTGGTATCACCTCGATATGAACTATCGCGGCGTGATTAACATGCTGATGCTGTGTGGCTGTATCGGTAAATCTGGCGGCGGCTGGGCGCATTATGTTGGTCAAGAAAAACTACGCCCTCAAACCGGCTGGTTGCCATTGGCATTTGCGCTTGATTGGCATCGTCCGCCACGTCATATGAACGGCACGAGCTTCTTTTACAATCACAGCTCACAGTGGCGTCATGAGACCATCTCTGCCCATGAAATCCTCTCGCCTCTCGTTGATAAAAAGTTTTTCCCTGAGCATATGCTTGATTACAACATTCAAGCAGAGCGCGCAGGCTGGTTGCCTTCAGCACCGCAACTCAATCGTAACCCACTGACCATCGCCGCCAAAGCTGCCGATTGCGGTAAAGATGTGGAAGAATATGTGGTCGATTCTCTACAAGACGGCAGCTTACGCTTTGCTTGTGAATCCCCTGATAATCCTGACAACTTCCCGCGCAATATGTTTATCTGGCGCTCAAACTTATTGGGCTCATCAGGTAAAGGCCATGAATATATGCTGCATTATTTCTTGGGCACCAAAAACGGCTTGCTCAATAAGGAAAATGCAGAGGGTCACCTGCAACCAAAAGAAGTCGATTGGGTAGAAAAAGGCCCTACTGGCAAATTAGATTTGGTTGTCACCCTAGACTTCCGTATGTCATCTACTTGCTTGTATTCTGACATCGTACTACCAACAGCAACGTGGTACGAAAAAGATGACATGAATACCTCGGACATGCATCCCTTTATTCACCCATTAACCGCAGCGACTGACCCTGCATGGGAATCTAAAACCGATTGGGAAATTTATAAAGGCATTGCCAAGAGCTTCTCTGAAGTCTCAAAAGGTCACTTAGGCGTTGAAACCGACGTCGTCACTTTGCCGATGCAACATGACACGCCGGGCGAGCTTGCACAGCCATTTGGTGGCACTGACTGGAAAACCGCTGGCGAAAAACCTGTACCGGGTAAAAACTGCCCGATGATTAAAGTGATTGAGCGTGACTATCCGAATACTTATGCCAAATTTACCTCGCTTGGCCCTGCCCTAGAAAAATTAGGCAATGGCTCAAAAGGTCTGAATTGGGATATGAAAACCGAGGTCAAACAGCTTGGCGATTTAAATCACCGTGTGACTGAAACGGGTATCTCTGAAGGCAGACCGCGTCTTAATACGGCTATTAACGCTTCTGAGATGATTTTGATGCTCGCGCCTGAAACCAATGGTCATGTGGCGGTAAAAGGCTGGGCTGCACTCTCTGAGTTCACCGGTCGCGACCATACTCACCTTGCCAAATCTAGCGAACATGAAAAAATCCGCTTTAAAGATATCGTCGCCCAACCACGAAAAATTATCTCAAGCCCAACGTGGTCAGGTATTGAGTCAGATGAAGTCAGTTATAACGCCGGTTATACCAACGTCCATGAGCTAATTCCTTGGCGCACGATTACTGGTCGCCAGCAGTTTTATCAAGACCATCCTTGGATGCAGGCGTTTGGCGAGCAAATGCAGCAGTATCGTCCACCGATTGATACTAAGACCACTGAGCTACTCAAAGACGCTAAGCCAAATGGTAATAAAGAGATTGTACTGAACTTTTTAACACCGCACCAAAAGTGGGGTATCCACAGTACCTACTCTGAAAACTTGCTCATGCTAACCCTAAGCCGTGGCGGCCCTTGTGTTTGGATGTCGGAAGTCGATGCCCAAAAAGCTGGCATCGTCGATAACGATTGGATTGAGCTGTTCAATGCCAATGGGGCTATCACCGCTCGTGCCATCGTCAGCCAGCGGGTCAAAGAAGGCATGACCATGATGTATCACGCCCAAGAAAAACTGGTCAATATTCCCGGTTCTGAGCAAACAGGCACGCGCGGCGGTATTCATAACTCGGTCACTCGGACGATTTTGAAGCCGACCCACATGATTGGTAGCTATGCCCAGCAGTCTTATGGCTTTAACTATTATGGCACCGTTGGTTGTAACCGTGATGAGTTTGTCGTGATTCGTAAAATGTCAAAAATCGACTGGCTCGAGGACAAACCCGATAACGAATTACCACGCCCATTACCAACCACCATTGAGGATTAAAGCGTTTTCTTCTATTGAAAATCCGTCGTTTTAAAAGACATTTTTTTAAGACGACATCTTTTGAAACGACATGATTGAAGAATAAAGGCTGCTTTTTCTACTAATATTTGGAGCACAGATCCATGAAAATTCGTTCGCAAGTCGGCATGGTGCTTAACCTTGATAAATGTATCGGTTGTCACACCTGCTCAGTCACCTGTAAAAACGTCTGGACCAGCCGTGAAGGTATGGAATATGCGTGGTTTAACAACGTTGAGTCAAAACCCGGTATCGGCTACCCCAAAGAGTGGGAAAACCAAACCAAATGGAAAGGCGGCTGGATACGTAATGCCAACGGCACCATCAATCCGCGCATCGGTGGTAAATTCAGAGTATTGGCCAATATCTTTGCCAACCCTGACTTGCCAGAGATTGATGATTATTACGAGCCGTTTGATTTCGATTATCAGCATCTACATACCGCCCCTATCAGCAACCATCAGCCTATTGCTCGCCCGCGCTCAGCCATCACCGGCAAACGTATGCAAAAGATTGAATGGGGTCCTAACTGGGAAGAAATCTTAGGTTCCGAGTTTGAAAAACGTCGCAAAGATAAGAACTTCGACAACATTCAAGCGGAGATTTATGGCGAATACGAAAACACCTTTATGATGTATTTGCCGCGTCTGTGCGAGCATTGCTTGAACCCTACGTGCGTCGCTTCATGCCCAAGTGGCGCGATTTATAAGCGTGAAGAAGATGGCATCGTCTTGATTGACCAAGAAAAATGTCGCGGTTGGCGCATGTGTATCTCAGGCTGCCCTTATAAGAAAATTTATTACAACTGGAAATCGGGTAAATCTGAAAAATGTATTTTCTGTTATCCGCGTATTGAAGCAGGCTTGCCAACGGTTTGTTCAGAAACCTGTGTTGGTCGTATCCGCTATCTAGGCGTCTTGCTTTATGACGCAGACAAAATCGCCGAAGCGGCAAGCACCCCTAACGAGCAAGACCTTTATCAAGCGCAGTTGGACGTATTCTTAGACCCTAATGACCCTGCCGTTATCGCCCAAGCATTAAAAGACGGCGTCCCGCAATCGGTGATTGATTCAGCGCAGCGCTCACCAGTTTATAAGCTGGCGATGGATTGGAAACTTGCGCTACCGCTACACCCTGAGTACCGCACGCTGCCTATGGTGTGGTATGTGCCGCCGTTATCACCGATTCAAAACGCTGCTGAAGCGGGTAAAGTCGGTATGGATGGCCTCATTCCAGACGTCGATAGCTTACGTATTCCACTGCGCTATCTTGCCAATATGCTTACTGCAGGTGATGAAGAACCAGTGCGTTTGGCATTAAAGCGTCTACTTGCGATGCGTAGCTACAAGCGTATGCAACTGGTCGAAAAGCAAGAAGTCCAAAGTATTTTGGATGATGTTGGTTTGACCAAGCTGCAAGTTGAAGAGATGTATCGCTACTTAGCTATTGCCAATTACGAAGACCGCTTTGTGATTCCAACCGCCCATCGTGAAGAAGCCTTAAGTGATGCCTTTGCTGAGCGTAATGGTTGCGGCTTTACCTTTGGCGAGGGCTGTTCAGGACATTCTGACAACAGTATGTTTGGCCAACGTAAAGCCAATCGCCGCGATTTCATCGATACTGTCCAAAAGTGGGAGTCATAAGATGCAAACTACTCAATTTAATAATAATACTTCGGTGCATGAACCTATTACTTCATCGATGGAGTCACCAACTATCGGTAACTCGGATTTGAAGCTACTCAAGGTCTTAAGCTTACTTATCGACTATCCAAGTAATGAGCTGTTTTTAGGCGATACGCTTGCCGATTGCACCGAGATTGTCGCCAAATCAACGCTGATTAGCCCAGAAGTACGCACGCAAATTATCGACTTGATTGAAGATTTAATCGATACCGGCTCTCTTGAGGCGCAAGCGCGTTATGACGGTCTGTTTGAGCGCGGTCGTTCTTTATCATTGTGGTTGTTTGAGCATGTACATGGCGAATCGCGCGACCGTGGTCAAGCAATGGTCGATTTGATGGGTCAGTATCAAGAGGCTGGCTTTGAGATTAGTGTCAAAGAGCTGCCTGATTATCTGCCTTTATATCTCGAGTTTTTAGCCTATCAAGCGACCATTATCGAAGACGATATTCAAATTCGTATGGATATCGCTGACGTTAGCCATATCATCGCTTTGCTTGCTGCCAGATTAGAGGATCGCGGTAGCCTGTATAAAGGCTGCTTTAATGCGCTATTGCAAATCGCGGGTAAACCGCTTGAGATTGTTGAAGAGTATCAAGAAAAAATCAGCAAAGAAAAGCGCGATGACAGCTTTGAAGCGTTAGATAAAGAATGGGAAGAAGAAGTGGTGACGTTTTTGGATGCGCAACAAGAAGAGCGCTGCCCGTCACAGACGAGTACCCAAAACCTTGCGGCAAAAGCGGGGATAAAAAACGCCGCTGCTGCTCATGCGGTCGATGCCCCTGTGCACTGGGTAGACTTTAAAACCAACCAACCGGTTAAACCCTAATAAGGAGAAAGGACATGAATATCGCAGATCCTAGTGTACAGTCTTTAGCCAACCTAAATTGGCTGCAAATTTTCCTTTTTGGCGTTTATCCGTACGTGGCATTAACCATCGCTATCATCGGTACTTGGGTGCGTTTTGATTTATCTCAGTATTCATGGAAGGCAGGTTCGACCCAGATGCTCAGAACCAAAAACATGCGCCTTGCCAGCAACCTCTTCCACGTCGGTATTATCGTGGTATTGCTCGGGCATTTATTTGGGATGTTGACGCCGCATTTTCTTTATGACCGTTTTATCAGCGCGGGTCATAAGCAGATTTTAGCAGTGGTCGTCGGTGGTATCGCGGGGGTGTTTTGTTGGTTTGGCTTAGTCATGTTGATGTGGCGACGCTTTACCGATGACCGCATCTCAAACACCTCATCGTTCTCGGACAAATTGGTACTGGTGCTGTTATTCATTCAGCTGAATTTAGGGCTGCTGTCCATCTTTACCTCAGTAAAGCATTTAGATGGCTACACCATGATGAATCTGGCAGGCTGGGCACAGGATATCACCGTTTTAAGACCTTGGCAGGCAGCAGCACGTATTGAGCAAACTGACCTTATTTATCAGCTGCATATGGCGCTTGGCATCACCCTGATTGCGATATTCCCATTTACACGGCTTATCCATATTATCAGCGCGCCAATCTGGTATTTCGGTCGCCGTTATCAGATTGTCAGAGAGAAACGTTCACAATAGAAACGTTGCCAATAGAAATAGCCACAATAGCGATACAGCATTGATGTTTGGATGAAGTTACGATACTATAAGATTCATTTTTAATGAATCTTATAGAAACCACTCAATTATTAGACGGTTAAATGCTTAATCCCAGCGCTTTTTTAACAGTTTAATGATGGTTTTCTTAATGACAGTTGTCAGATTCATAATTTGAACTTCAATCCCAAAACTTATCAATGTGAAATATCACTAAAGGATCCACCATGGCGTCACCAAAAACCCTAGAAATCGTGAAAGCAACCGTTCCTGTACTCGAAGAACATGGAACCGCGATTACTACCGTATTTTATAAAAATATGTTTAACGAACATCCTGAACTACTGGATATTTTTAACGAGACCAACCAAAAACTAGGTCGTCAGCAAACCGCACTTGCCATGACTGTTTTGGCCGCAGCCAAGCATTTGGAAAAATTGGCGACATTATTGCCGCAAGTTACCCAAATCAGCCATAAGCATCGCGCTTTGCAAATTTTGCCAGAGCACTACCCGATTGTTGGTCATCATTTATTGGGTGCGATTAAAGAAGTACTGGGTGACGCGGCGAACGATGACATCATCAATGCTTGGACAGAAGCCTATGATGAAATCGCTTCAGTATTCATCCAAATCGAACACGGCATGTACGAGCAAGAAATGTGGTCAGGTTTTGCGCCGTTTAAAATTACCGAAAAAGCAGAAGCCGCGACTGACATTGCTGCCTTTACTGTCGTTCCTGTAAATGCTGATATTGATTTAAGCAAACTCAAATTGTCTGCTGGTCAATACATCACGGTTAAAACTGACCCAAAAGACAGTAAGCATATTGCCCTCCGTCATTATTCTTTATATTCAGCGAATAGCGATAAAGGCATTCAGTTTGCCGTCAGACGCGACAACCGCAATGAGCATAATGGCTTAGTGTCGAACTACTTACATGACCACTTAGACGTTGGCGATACGATTTTACTATCTGCCCCTGCCGGTGATTTTGAGCTTAACCAAGAGCTAGTACAACAAAACGAAATCCCATTGGTACTCGTCAGTGCCGGTGTTGGCGTCACGCCAATTTTATCGATGTTAGAGGCGCAAGTAGCGGCCAATCCACTACGCCCTATTATTTGGGTTTATGCTTGTCAGAATAAGGAACATCATGCCTTTGACAGCAAGGTTAATGAGTTGCTTGCCGCCGCTGAGAATGTAGAAAAGCATATCTTCTACTTTGAGTCTGGACAAATTCTAGACGAAGCGTGGCTTGCCAATTTACCGAAGCCTGCCGATATTTATGTTTGTGGTTCTATGATGTTTATGGAAAGCATCATCGACGGTTTAATGACCCTCGACCATGGCGTTGATAGCGTTCATTACGAACCCTTTGGTCCGAAGATGAGCCTAGAGTTGGCTTAATATTATCAGTCTAACTAAGTATTTAAGCATTGAGTAAGATAGAAAATGCTCTCAATACTTGGTTAAAGATAATATAAAGTCAATTAGCAACAGCCATAGAGCCGCCTTTAAACGCTTCATCAGTGCGTGAATAATTTAAAGACGGCTCTATTTTTTTATTTAATTTTTGACGTAAAACTTTAATCGTATTTAACGATATTTATCATCAGTAGCTATTATTAAAACCCTTTTATCAGAACCCTTAATGGAGCAAAAGCCATGACTGTTAGTACCTACAATCCAGCCGATCATACCAGCAACCAAAACGCTCATGCCTCTACTGCTGCCAATCATATAGCAACTGGTAATGGGGATGATATTCTGCGAGTCATGCCAACCCTATCCGACTTGCAAAAACCACATTCTGACCAAGAATTTATCGAAAAAGCGATGGCGGAAGAACGCAGCAATCATAAGAACCTGATTGCCTCTAGCCGTGATGAGCTGCCTTCAGTGACGGTCAATGGGGTGATGATAGATAGAACCAATATCGCCCAAGAGCTGCAATATCATCCAGCGGAGAACAAAGAAGATGCGGTATTTTTAGCGACGCAAGCACTGGTGGTGCGTGAATTACTCAGACTGGCTGTGTTAGATGAGCCAAGTCTTGGTGAGACGGCATGGGAAAACGATGAAGAGCAAGCGATTTCTACTTTAATAGACAAAAACGTTCAAGCAACGATGCCAGATATGGCAACCTGTGAGCGCTATTATAGCCAGAATATTACGGACTTTAAGACCGATCCTATCATGACTGTACGCCATGTTTTATTGGCATGCCCGCCTGAAGATGGCGATGAGCGCTTAAAGCTTAAAAAGACCGCGTACGAGTTTATCGAACAAATCAAAAATAACGCCAATCCTGATGCCGAGTTTATCCAATTGGCACGCCAGCATTCGGCTTGCCCTTCAAAAGAGCAAGGCGGCGAATTGGGGGTTATTAGCAAAGGACAAACCGTACCAGAATTTGAAAGCACGTTATTTAAGCTAGATAAAGGACTTGCCCCAAGCCCTATCGAGAGCCGTTACGGTTTTCACATCGTTGAGGTGCTCAATAAAGAATCTGGTATTCAGATGACTTATGAGCAAGTTAGCCCTGCTATCCACAATAAGCTGAGCCAGCAGGCTTTTCACCAAGCATTATGCGATTATTTGTTTACCTTAGCGAATGAGGCGGATATCGAAGGTATCGAGATGACGCTTGAGCAAGAGAATATCTTCCGCGGCTAAGCAATCTGCTGTCGGTCACTTAATTCTTATGTTATAAAATAGCTGTTATGGTATAAAGGTTCTTAAGATATAAGCCACCTCTTATGCTATGTGTCGTTCAATATCAATAACACAGTTCAATATTAATAAAATGAGTAGACGTTTATGATTACGGTTGCAGAGCTAATCTCTGAAATACAGCAGCGCATAGAAACTTATAATACTAACGACTATCCGCTACATAAAAGAGACGTCGCAAGTTACGATTTATTAGACAGCCGTAATCATATATTGGCAGAAGATATCGTCTCGCCCTTTGCGATACCAAGGCAAAACCTATCGGCGATGGATGGTTATGCGATTGCTAAAGACAGCGTACTCTCAGCAGACGGCACAATTGATATCGTCGGTGAATCACAAGCGGGCAGCCCTTATAATGGTGACAGCACAGCAGGACAAGGGGTGCGCATTTTTACTGGTGCGGTCGTTCCTGATAGCTGTGATACGGTCATTATGCAAGAAAACACCAACTTTGCCGCCATAAAAGACAGCATTGATAAATCACAGCCTTATGCCATTACCCTCAGTCAAGACGCTAAACCTGATGACAATATCCGCAAGCAAGGCGAAGAGATTGAAACTGGCGAAGCGGTCTTATTAACAGGTAAGCGCTTAAATCCTGCTGATATTAGCCTACTGGCTAATTTAGGTTTTGATAAAGTAAAAGTATATCAGCCTTTAATCGTTGGGGTACTGGCAACGGGTGATGAACTGGTTGCAATTGGCAATGAGCTGACAAGTTTGGCGCAAATCTATAACTCCAACACCCCTACTTTGAAAAGCTTACTCGCTGATTTGCCTATCACTATTCGTGATTATGGCATCATTGCTGATGATTTAGATAAAACCACCACTGCCGTAACCCAAGCGATGCAAGAGTGCGACGCCCTTGTCTCTACGGCTGGCGTATCGGTTGGCGACTATGACTTTTTAACCACCGTCATTGAGCAGCTAGGGCAAATTAACCATTATAAAGTCGCCATGAAACCCGGTAAACCGTTTGTGTTTGGCGAGCTGACGCAAAACCTTGCCAAGCCAGTATTATATTTTGGCTTACCCGGCAATCCGCTATCGACCGTCGTTGGTAGCTTACAATTTGTCATTCCAGCCTTATGGCAGATGGCAGGCGCTGCGCCACAAGAGCGCCCCATGCAGTTAAGCCTAACCGCAACGCTTAAAAACGATATTAAAAAATCAGCAGGACGGATAGATTTTCAAAGGGGAGTTGTGTCGCAGAATGCAGCGGGCGAGTTTGAAGTTGAAAGCTTTAGCAAGCAACAATCGCACCGTATCAAACAGCTTAGCCACGCCAATTGCTTTATTGTCTTGGCACAAGATTCTGGCAATATAGCTGCTGGCGAAACAGTAACCGTACAACCCTTCCCTTGGTTGCATAGCTGAATAATAGCTAAACAACCGCTAAACAATTGAATCATTAATAACGGTATAGTTAAAAAGTTGCATGGCTAATTAATGGTATAACGAGTTACACAGTTAATCATTCTTTATACTGTTGATTAGCCATGAATCATGAGAAACTGCTTAGGGCGTATCTTGATTTTAAAAATCATAACCAATGAGCATCTACTACTTTGGTGGTAGTTTTCAGCTCACTTATGGTGAATGGTTATTTGCTAGCAAGCTGTCATAATCGTATTTAAATGGATTTTCCCACTCACAACCTGAGGCAACGCCTAAAAGTACACACTATACTTAATATTAATGGTAATCATCTATGAACCATCTTGCCCCTACCGTAGGTAATGCGCAATTGTATTCGCCTGCCGCTGCACCCGCTATTTTTGATGCTGACTCATCGAAAACTGCTATCACGTCGACGTATTCTCCGGCCACGCTCTCTCAACCATTAACCGATGGTTTCGCACGACGTCTCACCTATTTGCGTCTATCGATTACTGATTTCTGTAATTTCCGCTGTGAGTATTGCCTGCCAGATGGCTATCAAGGCAAACCACCACAAAACGAGCTCAGTGTCAGCGAAATTGCTACTTTAATCCGCGGCTTTGCCCAAGTCGGTACTAAAAAAGTCAGGATTACTGGCGGTGAACCCTCTATACGCCGTGACGTGGTAGACATTATTAAAACCATCAAAAACACCGAAGGTATTGAAACGGTTGCCATGACCAGTAATGGTTATAAGCTTGGTAAGCACTTAGCTAGCTGGCAAGCCGCTGGACTGAATCAGCTGAATATCAGTATGGACAGCTTTGATGCCGCGACCTTCCATAAGATGACTGGCTTTGATATGTTGCCGCAGCTCTTGGCTGATATGGATACCTTACTGGCAACCACAGATATTAAGCTAAAGATTAACAGTATTTTAATGGCTGAAACCGCCTTTGAAAATCTGATGAATGCCATCGACTATGTCAAAGATAGAGCGGTTACTTATCGCTTTATTGAATTTATGCAGACCAGTGACAACAGCGATTTGTTTTTTGCCCAGCATGCACAGTCCGATATCATCACCAATTATTTAAGCAAACACGGCTGGCAAACCCATATACGTGGTAGCAACGACGGTCCAGCGATAGAATATAGCCATCCAGATTATCAAGGGCGTATCGGACTAATTGCTCCTTATGCTGCCCATTTTTGTGATAGCTGCAATCGTTTGCGGGTAAGTAGTCAAGGCAAGGTGCATCTGTGTCTATTCGACCAAGGTAACTACGATATTCGTCAGTATCTCGAACAAGACGATGTGGCAGGGCTGGTTAATACCCTGCATAGCTTTATGCCGATTAAACCTGAGCATCATCATCTTCACGAATCAAACAGCGGCATGATGAATAACTTGTCGATGATTGGTGGTTAATTTATTAATAATAAAAACTTTTATTTTCACAGCAAGCGTATTTATTAAGGAATATCCATGAGTAAGCTGCAAGCCCCCTTTACCCCGCTTAATATCGCTATTTTAACGGTTTCTGACAGTCGTACTATTGCAGAAGATACCTCAGGGCAATATTTGGTTGACCAACTGACCGCAGCAGGGCACCAACTTGCCGATCGCCAGCTGATTATTGATGATATTTATAAAATTAGAGCCGTCATCAGTAACTGGATTGCCGACCCAAACGTGCACGCTATCATCACCACGGGCGGTACCGGTTTTTATATCCGCGACAGTATGCCAGAGGCAGTTGGCGTATTATTTGATAAATCAGTCGATGGCTTTGGTGAGATGTTCCGCTTAATCTCAAAAGATGATATCGGTATGTCTACCATTCAATCTCGCGCCGTGGCTGGCATGGCAAATGGTACGGGTATTTTTTGCCTACCCGGTTCATCAGGTGCTTGCCGCACTGCTTGGGAAGGTATCTTACAAGAGCAGCTCGATAGCCGCACGCGTCCTTGTAATTTTGTCCCGCACTTTATGCGCACCAATCCAGGTCACGATTAATTCATGCTTGAAGTTGCAGATAGCTTAACCAAAGCAGATGGATTCAATCATTTAGCAGGTATCGTTATTTTGGCGGGCGGCGCCTCCAAGCGTATGGGGTCGCCAAAAGCTGAGCTTATCTTACCAACAGGTGAGCGTTTGCTTGATTATCATGTCAGACAGGCGCTTGAATTAAGTGCCGCGATGATGAGCTATATGCCTATTATGATTGCCGATAACGGACGTGGTTTTAGCGTTAATGCAGATTTGCCTAAGAAAGAAGCGCAGTCGCCAATCTTTCGTATTAGGGATTATCTATCTGCTAACGCTCTTTCTAGCAAAAATATATCTGGCAAAAATCTTTCTAATAAAGATGACAAATCGATTGAAACCGGCGGCGCGTTGGTAGCGATTGAATCAGCACTGCAATCATTAAAGCGTTTGGTAAGTTCAAACCAATTAACAAAAGACGCAAGCTGGCAGCAATCTTGGCTGCTAGTCATTAGCTGCGATAGCTTGATTCCTATCACCGATTTATGGCAAAAACTGCAACCTTATATCACGCAAGCTGACGGTAAATCTGTCATTTGCCTGACCGATGACAGTCATTTATATCCATTGTTAGGTCTATACCGCTTGGATATGGAGCCTGATTTAAAGCGTTATATTGACGATGAGCAGCGGCAAGTAATGAAGTTTATTAAGCCGATTGTGCAGCCTGTAGCTTTCGTGAAAAAGTGGCAGAATTTAACCAATTTCAATACGCCTAAAGATTTTGCCCGTGCTTGTTTAGCCTTAAACAACTTATAAAAAGTTTTATTTAAAGGTTTAGTTAAAGAAAGCAACTTTAAGAAAAATCTGCCATTTAAGAGAAATAAAAAATGAATAGCGACAGTCAAAAAAACAGTAATCAAGCAAGCAAGCAGCCAAGCAAGCAACCAAGCAACCAATCTGGCTTATCTCATCTAGACAGCGACGGTGATATCACCATGGTTGATGTGAGTGGTAAAACGGCGAGCACCAGAGAAGCACATGCAAGCGGACAAGTGGTTTTTCCTGCAGACATTTATACGCAAATCAAAGCCGCGGACGGTATGACCAAAAAAGGCAGCATCACCCAAACTGCTCATATCGCTGGCATTATGGCTGCCAAACGCACCCATGACCTGATTCCACTTTGCCATCCTCTGCCCTTAGATAAAATCAGCTTAAGCTTTGCATACGATGATGCAAACCATAGCATTGCCGTGACCGCCACGGTTAAAGTTACTCATAAAACTGGGGTAGAAATGGAAGCATTAACCGCTGTTAGCGTCGCCTGCTTAACCATTTATGATATGACCAAAGCCATCTCGCATGACATTGTGATTGATAATATTCATCTCATGAAAAAAACCGGCGGTAAGTCCGATTATCAGCATGCTTAAATTGGCTTTATGAATACCATCTACAAAAAGCTTAGTAATGAATAAATAATGGAGATTTCTATGAGCACTTTAGTAGAAAGCAATACAAATTCAGAGATAGATGCCTTGATGAATATTAACGTCTTATATTTTGCCAGCTTAGCCGATGAAGCCAATTGCCATGAAGAAAAAATCAAGGTGCCACAGTCGACTTCACTAACAGAGCTATATGAGCAGCTGCGCCAAAAGCATCGCTTTAGTCGCCCGCAGTCGGAGCTACGTGTGGCGGTAAATGATTATTTTGCCAAGTGGACGGATGAGATTTATGACGGCGATAGCGTGGTTTTTATCACGCCAGTGGCTGGTGGTTAATTTAAAATAGCTTTTTATTAACCTATTCCTTTATCTTCCTTTATAAATCTACTTTTTATAAGCAGCGTTACTTTTCGCGATGCTTCAAAGTTAAAAATCTCGTTATACAATATTGTTAAATAATAGGCAGAAAAAATGACAGACAATGTACATGGGCAGTCGATGAGCATCAAGCGTAGCATCGATGAAGCGTATCTCATCGCTGAACGTGATGGTTTTGCGCTGTTAGATACCGATATTGATGAAAGTCGGCTCAAAAGCACCCTTGATGATGACAGCTGCGGCGCGTTTGTATGCTTTGAGGGACGCGTTCGCAATCATAATAATGCCAGTAGCGTCAATCGTTTGACCTATTATGGCTACGAAGACCTCGCCATCAATCAAGGTCGCGCCATTATTAAAGAGGCCAAAAAGCGCTTTGAGATTACCCATGCGATTGCCATCCATCGTATCGGCGCGTTAGAGATTGGTGATGTGGCGGTTTGGGTTGGCGTCGTCTCAGCGCATCGCTACCCTGCTTTTGATGCTTGCCGCTGGATATTGGATACCATCAAAGCCGATATTCCAGTTTGGAAGCAAGAATATTACCAAGATGATTCCTCTAAGTGGCTATGCAATAACGGTTAAAAATGCGCTTCAAATAACTGCTCAAGGCGATGGCTAACCTTTAGCAATAACAATGAGCAATAATGGCGAGCAATAATAGGAAGGTTCCATAATAATGCTTAAAATAATAACCATAACCTCAGCTTGCTTAGCATTAATGCTAACTGCTTGTAGCAAAGAGCAAACCACTCAGCCTATCCAATCAGATGCCGACAACACCACTGAGCAGAATCAAACGCTGCGTATCGCTGCTGCTGCCAACTTATCTGATGTATTGCCTGAGATTATCGCCGGCTATAAAACGGATAAAAACTTGCCGGCGCAAGAGATTGAGGTGACTTACGCTTCTTCAGGTAAGCTATATGCGCAAATTATCTCTGGCGCACCTTACGATATATTTTTATCTGCCAATCAAGAATTTCCTGCCAAACTTGCCAAAGAAAAACTAGATAATTTAAAGTCTGCTGACAAAACAACCTATCAGCCGTTTACCTATACCCAAGGTCAACTGGCACTGTATAGCACGACTAAATCTCTACAAGGACTCAATCCTACTGCCTTAAATGAATTATTGACGACGGGTTCTGATAGTAAAATCACCATTGCCAATCCAGAACTTGCCCCTTATGGCCAGTCAGCACAAGCGTATCTACAAGCGCAAAATATCTTTGACACGCTCACTGAGCAAAATCGTATTATACAAGCTGAAAATATCGGGCAAGCATTTCAATATGCTCATACTGGCAATGTCGATTATGGCTTTGTCGCCCAATCACAGCTAACGGCGATTAAAGCCACGCCTGAGCAGTTTTATACGTTAGCGCCAGAGTCTTATCCAGCTATTTTGCAAGATGGAATAGTGCTTAGTGATGCTACTGCCGCGACAGATTTTTCCAACTATCTGCGCGCGCCTGCTGGACAGCAGTATTTTTCTAAAGCCGGCTATCTTGTGGTTGACCGATAAGGCTTTGTGGATTGACGGATTGATTAATAAATTAAATACATGCGTTTATTGATACACTTGCGAATAAGTTTAATAAGTAGACGGTTAGGATAAATGAAACGGTTAGCATGGACTAAGCCAGTTGATAAGTGACGCTATGATTGCTCAATCTCTGATAGTAGACATGCTAAGCCCCGTTTGGGTAAGTATCAAGCTTGCTGCTATCACCACCTTATGTTTGCTGCTGTTCGCCACTCCTGTGGCCTATTGGCTTGCCAAACCCAGTCGCGGGCAAACGGTATCTCGTCTTAAAGTTCTACTGATGGGCATCATTGCCATGCCGCTGGTCTTACCGCCTACCGTAATTGGTTTTTATTTATTATTACTGCTAAGCCCCAGCGTCGGTATTGGTAAATGGCTTATCGAGCATAATATCAGCCCCTTAGTTTTTACCTTTGAAGGACTGGTTATCGGCTCCATTATCTACTCCTTACCCTTCTATATTCAGCCCGTTTACGCCCAGTTTTTACGCATTCCAGCAAGCGTGATGGAAGTCGCGCATTTATTAGAACCCAGCCGTCTTAGACGTTTTATAAGAGTCGCCCTACCACAGGCGCGCATTGGAATTATTTTGGGCAGTTTAATCAGCTTTGCTCATACGATTGGCGAGTTTGGCGTCGTGCTTATGATAGGCGGCAGCATTTCAGGTGAGACAAAGGTTGTCTCTATCGCTATCTACGAGCAAGTAGAAGCGCTAAATTATGAGGCGGCGCACATGATGTCGGGGATTCTTATCATTATGGGTATTATTATGGTGGCGCTGATAGCCAGTGTCAGCCGGCTTAATCAACGTCCATAACCATTTAATCAATCAATTAACTCAACTCATCAATTAATAACGAATCAAACTTCTCATGTCAAAAATCAAACTTCTGAATTACTGGTTTTTTCGCCAAATCCAACTCGGTTGCATAAGCAAATAAAGCTGGCGCACCGCCAGTATGCCAAAATAAAACACTATCGGTTTCTTTGATTTTCCCCGTACGAATCATATCTATGAGCCCGCCCATCGCGCGACCGGTATAAACAGGATCTACCAATATTCCCTCCGTTTGAGCAGTCAAAGCAATCGCTTCATTTTCTAATGCACCCGCCACGCCATAACCTTCACCAATATAATCTGAGTTCAAGATTAAATCTGACGCTATAAATTCACAATCCGCACCGATTAATTCTGCCGTGCTATTAGCAAGCGCCAGTGTATATTGATCGAAAGAGACTTTATCGGTTTCGCCTTTATCAATATTGATGCCCACGATTTGATAAGGTGAGTTAAAGATTTTGTTGCCAAGCATCAAGCCCGCCTGCGTGCCGCCAGAGCTCGACGCAAACACGATATGCGTCAAGGAGATGCCCATGCTTTGACGCTGCGATTCTAACTCTTTAAACGCTTCTACAAAGGCTAACGCCCCAAGCTCACTTGAGCCACCGTACGGCACCACATAAACGTTCTTACCTTGGTTGGTTAATTGCTCAACGATGCTAGGAATATCTTCGCCTTTACGATTGGCGCCTGCCCAGTGGATATGACAACCGAATAGCTTATCTAGCAACAGATTGCCACTTGCCAGCGCCGGCTCTTCGCCGCCCAAGACTAAATGGCATTCCAGCCCTAAGCTTGCCGCCGCTGCGGCCGTCTGACGACAATGGTTTGACTGTATCGCGCCTGCGGTGATAATCGTATCAGCACCTTTGGCAAGCGCATCACCGAGGATAAATTCAAGCTTGCGGGTTTTGTTGCCACCCAATGCCAGCCCCGTATTGTCATCTCTTTTCATATAAATTTTGGGACCGCCCAAGGCTGCACTCAATCGTTTCAGCTCAACCAGAGGGGTTGGAAAAAAGCCTAACGGCTCTCTAGGTAGGTGGTTATAGTCCATATTTTATTTTATCCCTATTATATTATTTATCTAAAATTTGCATATTGGCACAGCCACAAAAGCAGAGTGAGCTGTGCTGTCTGCTACCTTAAAGCCAGTATAAAACTTAACATGGAAAACAGGCGATATTTCTTATTCAATTAATCATCAACAATGAATAGGATTCACAAAATAATGAGTGGGCTTTTAATGAAAAGTACATAAAAAACCATCAGACACAAAAAAACCTCAAGTAAACTAATACTTGAGGTTGAAACTTTTGTATTAAAACTAAGTTTTAAATATGGCGCAGCGGACGGGACTCGAACCCGCGACCCCCGGCGTGACAGGCTAGACACAACAAACTATCTTAAACACCCTTAATATATATTAACACCCAAAGCCTTACTAGCAAAAGGTTTAGTCTAAAATATAGCAATGACCTTTAGCGTATATTAAAGCCTTTTACCGAGTATACATAATCATTTTTGGTCACATTAATGTATTATTTTTAATACACGACTATAAAATTAATGTATTAAAAATAATACTACTCTTTTTTAAGAAGTTGAAATTACCTTCTTATTATCAATCATCTTTACTGTCAATCATAATTACTAATCCATCTTATAAAGCGATAAATCACACCTAGTAACTAAGTGTTGTGGTCAATTAATTTAGGATCTCTGATATTACAAATTTGTCGATGACATTTATCTACTGTGGCTTATGAGATATCTACTATTTTTAAGTTTATATAGGCGACTCGCTTAATATGGGTTTGACAATATGGAAATCAATCCAACCGAATTAAGTATTCAAAGGCCTTCAAGTATCTAAAGGCCTTTTCTATTTGAGGTAAATTATTGATTACAACTCTATTGCGAGACGTTAGCAAGTGAGTATGAAAGTAATTATTGCGGAAAAACATGAATCACTATTCTCAAGCTGGTGGCGTACCTTCGGCGTTGGATACGACAGTATCAATCTGTATCAAAGCATCCTTAGGAATAGCGGCGACACCAATCACTGTTCTGGCTGGCAAGTCGCTATTGAAGAAGGTCTTATAAATATCATTTACTGCATCGATATCCGTGATGTCTGTAAGTTGGATAGTCATTTTTACCACATCATCCATAACATGGTCGATACTTTCTACAATAGCTTTGATATTTTCTAAGCACTGCTTGGTCTGCGCTTTTATATCACCTTCGATTAGTTTACCCGTTTCAGGATTGATAGGTAATTGACCGGAGAGATGGTTGTAATGAGAGAACGCCACCGTTTGTGTTGATAGCGGGTTCTTCGGCGCTTTATCAGTATTGTTAGCCTTAATAGTGATGCCATGTTTATCTTCAACAGCTTGTGGCGGTGTGCCATTTCCGTGAGACACGATAGCATCAATCTGTACCAAAGCATTCAGCTGTAAATCTGACGCTATAACCATCGTAAGTGCAGGTAAATAGCCCGCGCTTCCATCACTGGTTGACTCTGGAAAGAATTCTTTATAAACGTCATTTACCACGTCCACATCGGCAAGATTTTTTAAAAAGATATTTACTTTGACAATTTCATGGAGAGGAACGTCGATACTTTCTAAAATCGCTTCGATGTTTTGTAGGCATTGCTGCGTCTGCTCTTTGACGCCACCAGCGACCAGCTCACCAGTTTCAATGTCTACAGGCAGTTGCGCTGAGATATTGTTGTAATGAGAAAAAGCGACCGTATGCGGCGATACTGAATCCTTCGGTACTTTTTCATTGTTTTTGGGTACTTTTACCAGCTCAACGGGTGCTTGTGGATACGTACCTTCACCGTTCGAGATTACAGCGTCCATTTGTACCAAAGCATTATCCATCGGTAGCGCTGCTACTGCTATGACCGTCCGTGTCGGCAGATAGCCTTGAAAAAATGCAGGATAAATCGTATCTATGTCTTTAATATCTTCGATATTTTTCAAAAATATATTAATTTTGATTACATCATTCATGTCATGATCGATGCTTTCTACAATGGTTTTGATATTTTTTAAGCACTGCGCGGCCTGTACTTTTATATCATTCGCGACTAAATCACCAGTGGTAATATTGACAGGTAATTGCGCTGAAATATAGTTGTAATGCGAAAAAGCAACGGTTTGCGTAGATAGTAAATTTTGCGGGGCAATGTCCGTGTTTCTTGATACTTTTATGATAGTGTCGTTCATATCGATATTCCCTATTTGATATGTGTTTTTAATAGTCTCAGTTTGATAAAGATAGCTGTGGAATAGGACGAGAAAATTAAACTCAAAAAGCCGCAAGAAAATCAGTGCGGCTTTTTAGATTTATCATGATAACTGGGTTGCAGCACTAGTAGAGATTAGCCAGCAGCCAATACCCCACCAATGATAGCAACCACGCCGCCTAATGCACGAGTAATACGGTTATCGGCTTTGAGCATCGCTGTGCCTAGACCGCGACCAACAAAGGTAATGGCTAAGGTTGCGACAACGAAGCCGGCCATATAAAGCAGTAAGCTTGAACCTTGGGTCATCTCAGTTCCGTGAGCATAACCGTGTGCGACCATAAACAGCGCAACCAACGTGCCGCCAATAGCAGTCGGCAGTTTTGCTAGCGTCGCGATTAGTACACCGACTAGCAATACTGACATAGCAATACCTGTCTCTATTCCAGCCAAACTGACACCAGCCCAAGCAAGACCTGCGCCCGCTATCATGCCGCCGACGACGAATAAAGGCGTGCCACGTTTCATCGTGGTGTTTTGGCGAATACTCCAAAAACCAATCGCACCCATGGCTAATAAGTGGTCAAGACCCATCATTGGATGCAGTAAACCGCTCAGAAAACCATTGCTCACGTGCTCGCCATGGCCAGGGTGGGCAATGGCTAAAGTGGCCGTCAGCATCAGCCCGATGGTCATTAATAGCTTCGCCACTGGCAACTTAGTCATTTTATTCATGGTGTTCTCCCTCTGTTCTTTTTGTTTATTGTTAACTGGTATATAACTGTTATTTATATCTTACTTGTACTATAAAGGCGTATCAGCACTGGCAGTAAAGCACTGATAACAAGGCACTGATAATTAAGCATCAGCACTTAGCTTGCCAGGACGACGCTCAGGTAACATGCCCTGCTTTAAAATAAAGCTAATGATTTCTTCTACGCCCACACCGTCATACAAGTTGGTGAATATAAAAGGACGCTCGCCGCGCATTTTTTTCGAGTCACGTTCCATCACATCTAGGGAGGCATGTACATATTCAGCGATGTCAATTTTATTGATAATTAGCAAGTCTGATTTGGTGATACCTGGGCCGCCTTTACGAGGGATTTTGTCACCAGCAGCGACGTCGATGACGTATAGGGTTAAATCAGAAAGCTCTGGGCTAAAGGTCGCCGCTAGGTTATCGCCGCCAGATTCTACTAACACCAGCTCTAGATTAGGATGACGCGTTTGCAAATCATCGATTGCGGCCAGATTCATAGAAGCATCTTCTCGGATAGCAGTGTGCGGACAACCGCCCGTTTCCACACCAAGAATACGATCAGCAGGCAAGGCGTCGTGCTTAAGTAAAAAATCAGCATCTTCACGGGTGTAGATATCATTGGTGACCACGGCAATGTCGTAGTGATCTTTTAAAGCGCTACATAACTGGCGCAACAAGGCCGTTTTTCCAGAACCAACGGGCCCACCGACACCTATTCTTAAACAATGTTTCATGGCTATCTTTCCTTATATATTAGTAAAAGCTGTTATAAAATCGAAGCTGTTATAAAATTAAAGCGATCGTAAAATAGAAACGGTTGCAAAATAAAAATGATTAGCTTCTGAATAATCTTGAATATTGGGTTTCGTGTTGAGCACTACCGAGTGCTAACCCCGGTAAAATCGGACCTAACTGCTCATCAGTTAATGCCAGCGCAGTATCAACGGCAGCGACCAGTTGCGGGCGCAATTGCTCGTTCAAACGTTGCGCAGCGGTATGACCTAATGGCATCGCTTTGCAGGCGACCGCCAGTTGGTTTTCCAGCCAGCCCCAAGCAAAGCCGAGTAGGCTTTGGCGTATAGGCACTTGGCGTTGATGAGCGGTCCAAGCAAAAACGGTCACATAACCAGGCTCTTCTGGTAGCTTGGCATGACCTAAGGCTGTCTGCGGTTGCAACTCTAAACTATTGAGCAAACGCATCAATGCTTGGCCCAAACGTGTGTCTTCATCGCTGAGCTCAGCGGTCTCACGATTGGCATGTATCCAGTCATTCCAAAAGGCAAGACCTTCACTGTCACCATTCTCCCAGCAGGTTTGCAAACGTGCCAGCACTGGTAATTCGCAGCGGGACATACCATCGTCAAGTACGCCCTCTAACCACTCGCCAAGCTCAGCCTCATTACATACCCAGCCAAGCTCAAATGCACTCTCTAGGCCTTGCGACCAAGCGAATGCACCGATTGGCAATGCAGGGCTAATCAGTTGCATCAGTCCCAGCAGCGCCAAATCACTGGTTGCGTTTGGCTGTACGTCAGTGTGCATGGTTATGGTCGTCATGATGGGAATGTCCATGGGCATGATTGTGTTCGTGAGAGTGATCATTTGCATGTTCGTGTGCGTGCTCATGGGCATGAGAGTGTTCACGGCCAGCTTGCGCATAAGCACCAGATTCAGGATCGAATGGCGCCTGGTGATGGCTCAAGGTTGCCCCCAGCAGCACTGCCAATTCTTCTAACACATGATCTGGCGGGAACCGTACCCAATGACGCCCATCTTCGTCGCTACCAAGGGCGAGCGATACATGACGATTACCTAAGTGATAGCCAAGTCGTCCCAATGCTAAACCGCCCTCAACATAAGCTGTAGTGACTGGCTCATCAGCGGCGCATACTTGGATGATCTCGCCACTGCTCGCTTGTAGTAAGTCACCGTGGCGCAGTACCGGACCTCGATCAAGGAACAAGCCGACATCAAGGCCGCTATCGGTCACAGCTTTTAGGCGGCCACGTATGCGTAGCTCATAAGGTAAAGTCAGGGTGTCGTGTACATCGGCCTGAGTGCTGCCGTCGATTCTTTTTATTAATTCAAGCATGTTGATATCCTTAAAAGCGCTTTAAAACAAATGATAACGTTGGGCTAATGGTAATTCAGAAAGTGGCTCACACGTTAATAGCACGCCATCTGCGCGAACTTCATAAGTTTGTGGATCTACTGTTAGCTCTGGGCAGGCATCATTGAGCTTCATATCACTCTTACGCATTTGACGGACGTTTTTACATGCCACCAGCCTGCTCTTTAGACCAAGCTTTTCTTCTAGGCCATTATTCATAGCCGCTTGACTGACAAAAGTGATTCGTGTTGCGGCAGCGGCACGGCCAAGCGCACCAAACATACGGCGATAATGCACAGGTTGCGGGGTAGAAATAGCGGCATTAGGGTCACCCATCGCAGCGCCCGCTATCATGCCACCTTTGAGGATAATTGATGGCTTAACCCCAAAGAAGCCTGGCTTCCACAACACCAAATCCGCCAGCTTATCAATTTCGACAGAACCAACTTCATGACCAACGCCGTGAGTGATGGCTGGATTGATAGTGTACTTGGCAATGTAGCGCTTCACGCGGAAGTTATCCGTACCGCGTTCTTCATCTTCTGGTAACAGACCACGTTGCAGACGCATTTTGTGCGCAGTTTGCCAAGTGCGACATACCACTTCACCAATACGACCCATCGCTTGCGAGTCCGACGAGATCATCGAAATCACACCCATATCATGCAGGATGTCTTCAGCAGCAATAGTCTCACGGCGGATACGCGAATCGGCAAAGGCAACGTCTTCTGGAATACTGGGGTCTAGATTATGGCACTCCATCAACATATCGAGATGCTCATCGACGGTATTAATCGTATAAGGACGTGTCGGATTAGTAGACGATGGCAATACGTTGGGCAAACTACAAGCGACGATGATATCAGGCGCATGACCACCACCAGCACCTTCAGTGTGGTAAGTATGAATACAGCGGTCTTTGAATGCTGCTATCGTGTCTTCTACAAAACCAGACTCATTTAAGCTATCGGCATGAATAGCAATCTGTATATCGTAGCGGTCTGCCACATCTAGTGCATTACTGATAGAAGCTGGGGTCGCGCCCCAATCTTCATGGATTTTTAGACTCATCGCCCCAGCTTCTACTTGTTGTATCAGCGCTTCTGGAGTACTGGCACTACCTTTACCAAGAAAACCAATATTAATGGGCAAGTCATCTACGGCTTGCATCATTTTGCCTAGATGCCAAGGGCCGGGCGTATGGGTAGTTGCGATTGAGCCCGTCGCTGGCCCCGTACCACCGCCAATCATAGTCGTCAAGCCACTCATTAATGCTTCGTCAACCTGCTGCGGACAAATATAATGCACGTGAGTGTCCACACCGCCCGCCGTCAAAATTTGACCTTCACCCGCTATAATTTCGGTACCAGGGCCAATGACGATATCGACATCAGGCTGGGTATCAGGGTTACCGGCTTTTCCGATAGCAGCGATGCGGCCATTTTTTAGACCCACATCGGCTTTCACGATACCCCACCAGTCGATAATGACGGCATTGGTAATGACAGTATCCATCACGGTATCGTCGCAGCGCTGACTTTGACCCATACCATCACGAATCACCTTGCCACCACCGAACATGACCTCTTCACCATAATGCGTGTAGTCTTTTTCTATCTCGATCCACAGCTCAGTATCGCCTAAACGAATTCTATCGCCGGTCGTTGGACCATACATATCTGCATAAGCTTGGCGAGTAATTTTCATGAGTTCGCTCCTGAGTCTGAGTTTTGATTCTGACCTTGATCTAAGGGACCCATTACCTCACCACGGAAACCATAAATATGGCGTAAGCCTGAAAAAGGAATCAAGGGGACATCACGGTGTTGACCCGGCTCAAAACGTATCGCCATACCTGCCGCAATCGCTAAGCGGTGCCCATAAGCTTTTTTACGGTCAAAGTCTAAGGCCGCGTTGGTCTCGGCAAAGTGATAGTGAGAGCCAACTTGGATAGGACGGTCACCCGTATTTGCGACGTTGATAGTGATAGGTTCACGATCGACACATAACTCAATGTCATCGCTCTTTAGCTGATATTCACCAGGAATCATAGCAAGTCTCCTCAGACAATAGGGTTATGAACGGTCACAAGCTTCGTGCCGTCGGGAAAGGTTGCCTCAACTTGTAGGCTTTCAATCATCTCAGCGATGCCATCCATTACGTCATCTCGGGTAAGGATTTCGCGTCCCGCACTCATCATCTCTGCCACAGTACGGCCTTCACGTGCGCCTTCCATAATGGCGCAACTGATCAGCGCTATTGATTCAGGATAATTCAGTTTGAGGCCTTTAGCCTTGCGGCGCTCAGCAAGTAGCCCTGCCGTAAACAATAGCAACTTATCTTTATCTCTTGGCGTTAATTCCATCGCTGACTCCTTCTTATATTATGGTTATCGTTATCGTTATCGTTTTATGGAAAGCCTATGTCATTAAAAGGCTTATGTTATTAGTTGTTAATTATCAATTATTAATAAATAGACAGATAAAAGCGTTTGTCAGCACTTAAGCAAAAGCTCAGTCACCAATCGTCAAGTCAACCAAATTCGTGGGGTGATGGCTTTGTGTCCGGTCAATCGCGGACGCAGTACTTCTCGCGCTTGCTGAAATATATTCCAAGCTTCGTTACGCTCTATGCCTAAATAGCGTAGCAGCAATACGCCGCGACGATAGGTAACTGCCCAGTGATTGGCAGCGGGAATATGCTCACGTAGTGCAGTGATGGCCTCTAGCGGATCGTCCAATCCAACCGCCCATAATGTCGCATGGACGGTGGCACCGCCCTGGCCCCACATGCCAGAAAATCTTGGATGATCTGGGTCTATACATTGGCGTTCTATCCATAACGGGCGACCATTACGGGTGAGATGAAAGCGCTGTTCGAGACGGCCACTGACGAAAGGTAGCTTGCTGGCAGGACGGCCAAGACCAAGAATCTCCCACCCCAAGCACTTGGCGCTGTCTTCTAAATCAATGATGATGGTCTGCTCGCCGCGAGAGCCGTTAAAAGCGAGCGTTTCCTGCGGCAGCCATTCTAAAGTAGCGTCATTAGCGATTTTTAGGTGGGTATGCTGGTTCCAAGCAACGCCATTACTGTCGGCTTTATAAAGCTTATTGGCAGCAGGCGTCGTTAACAAAGTATGGGCGTTTGCCGACACAGTGACATCTATATTGAGTGCATCGCCACTCGCTATACCACCAGGCGGATGCAGCAGATAGACGTGACAGCAACCATCGCGGCCTTCAGGATAGAACGGTCTTTGCACACGCAAGGGACCATAATGGCGGGCTATATTCATGCGGGTAATGCTAGTCTCAGCTTCAGTATGAGCACCAAATCCTAAGGTCAAAAATGCCGCCCAATGACGGTTGGCATCAAATTGGTGTCCTGAGTCTGTAGCAGGCTGTTGTACTGTAGATTTATGAGATAAAGTCGTCATTCCGTCGAACACCTTTTTATAGGCCCAGCGCGACACATATCGCTGAATCGTTAGCCAATCATCCTGAAAGGCAGGGTATTAGCTTACAGATAGCAAAATGAGCAAAATATTCACGTGCGCGGGTGAGGTCAGGTTGACAATACTGGCTTATTAGCCGTCAATGAGTGTCAATATTATGTGGGCATTAACTGCCTAGAAGCTGTGATACGAATACTGCTGATAAATTACTGTAGAAAATCAGGGTAGAAGACTCTGCCCTTGGTATGTGTAAAAGTTGTATTGCTTTAAATATTGAATGCTAAAAAGTACCTATAGGAAAACAACCATACTATTTATCTCTTATAAACTAAAATTATATGACTGTCAAACTATTTACTTCCTTATCCAGAGAAAGATAGCGTTAATTACGGTTAAGCTACACAGCCTGTCTTGCAGAAATAAAACATAATAAATAATCAGAGGAAGGCTTACTGTACAGTGGTTAGAGCGGTTCTTTTACTTGCAACAATTGTATATAAGATGGCGCTTTTTATGTGCAGATTCTCTAAATTAAGTTAATGTGAGACTATCATCACATCATCTCCCTATTGCTATGGTTAAAACTTGGCCATCGCTTGCAAAAAGGCAGATACCAACCTCAGCTAAATAAAGATATTCATTAATAAAGGTTCTATAGAAAAACAACTGATTCTGCTCTCATTATAAGACCTATATAAATACCAAGCCATCCTCAGTTTGATGCGCCTTGATATTGACATTATAAACGTCACTTAACTGCTCACTAGTCATTACTTGGTTGGGTGTTCCTTGGGCGATAACTCGTCCACCATTTAACAAGACCACCTCATCAGTATAGCGATGCGCATGGGTCAAATCATGGAGGACAACCACGATACTTTTGCGCTGCTGTCGCACCAAATTATGCAAATATTTAAGCAAAAAACGCTGATGGCGAATATCAAGATGATTGGTCGGCTCATCGAACATCATAATATCGGTATCTTGCATCAGCGCTCGTGCGATAGCCAAGCGCTGCTTTTCACCGCCTGATAAGGTTTGCACGCGAGCACTGACCAAACTTAATAATTCAAAATCCTGTAGTAAATTTTGTGCGCGCTCAACATGATGGCTATTTGGGCGCTGATACCATGCAAGATTAGGTGAAACGCCCAATAGCGCATAATCCAGTACCGTTAACGGCAGCTCAAAACGCTCATGTTGTCCAACCCAAGCGATATGGCCATCATTCATGACCTCGTTGATCGGCTGACCGTAAATCGTAATGTGGCCATCTGTTTCAAGCGCGGTTCGTGTGTGTTGACCCAAAACCGCGTGCAGTAACGTGCTTTTACCTGCGCCGTTTGGTCCGATAAAGGCGACCAGCTTTTGGCTTGGCACTGTTAGCTTGTCTATCTTTAACAATGTTTTATGACCGTGCGAGATATGAATATCTTGCATCGACAACAGCTCGCCTGCATTACTACTCTTGATATTACTACTCTTGATATTACTACTATCTATATTGCTTTCTCGATTTGCTAGCGAGGTCTTTGATGTAGCCGTAAAAAATGAATGAAACATAAGCACTCTCTTTGATTAACGGCGGCTACTACGCACAAACAGCCAAATAAAGAATGGACCGCCAAGCAACGCTAAAACGATGCCAACGGGAACATCCACTGGATAAGCGACATGTCGCGCCGCGCCATCAATGACGAGTAATAATATCGCCCCAAGCCAGCCAGACCAAATCATGAGGCGCATACGTCCGCCACCAAACAGAATAGCCAGCAGGTTTGGCACCATCATGCCAATAAAACCGATGACGCCTGCTAAAGACACCGCTGCCCCTGTCAGTAATGCCGAGGCAATCACGACCAAACAACGAACCACACCCACCTTGATACCCAAAGATTTTGCGGCTGCCTCACCTAACATCAACCCATCTAACTGCCGACCTAACGGTAATAAAATAGCCAGCCCTAAAATCATAGAGACAATCGAATAACGCAGCGGTACAAAGCCCGCTTCCGCCATACTACCTGACAGCCAAATGGTCGCCGAGCGCAGCACCATGTCATCAGACATGAATAAAATCAGGCTGACCACAGCGGCACAAAAAGCACTGATGACAAACCCCAATATCAGCAAGCCCATCTGCCCACCACCCAAAAACCGATGACAAGCGAGAATAAACAAGCACACCAATACGCTTCCGGTAAACGCTGCAAGCGGAATACCAAAACCACCAAACCCTAGCGCCAATACCAACACTACCCCAAGCGCCGCGCCACCTGATGTACCGATTAAACTTGGATCCGCTAAGGGATTTTCAAATAAAGCCTGTAATGCTGCACCACTAACTGACAACGCCATGCCAACCAACAATGCCGTCACCACGCGTGGATAACGCAGCTGCCAGATAGTATCGTCAAGATGGCTAGGGCTTGACCATTCGCCAAAGCCAATACCAAGCGCCAACCAAATTAGCAGCACAGATGCGACAGTGGCGGCAACATAATAGATGCTATGTTTGTGTTTTCCAGTTTGTATAGGGATAGAAGCGGAAATCGTATTTGCCATGTGAGATATCGTTTTATTGAATATAAAAGAGGTTATGCTATATATTGCTTGAGCTATTTTGCTACAGCGTTCAGCTTTTTTAAGACTTGTGGTGAGTTCAGCCCATAACGTAAAAAGTCATCGGCTGGCCAAAAGTGTACGCCACCATTTTTACCGGCAGCACTTGTCGAAACCTCAGGACGTTTACTAAATCGACTGACACCGCCAACCACTGCCTGATTATGATCAGCAATAATGATGACATCCGGCTTGGCTGCCAGCCAGCCTTCACGTGACATGGGTTTTAGCCCTGATACGTTTGCCGCATTGATTCCACCAGCACGGCGAATCAGCTCATCGCCTACCGTGCCCTTACCTGCAACGATACGACCATCGTAACTTAATAAATAGCGCTTACCGGTTTTTGCCATTGGGCTCATCCCTGCATTCCAACGCTTAGCAAGCTGTGTGCCTTGGGATTTTTTATCAACGTAACTGCCGATAGATTTAATACTATTGGCAAAGGTGCTTAATTCTTCTTTTGGCGCTACATTGACGGCTTTAATCTTTAAGCCGTTTAGCCGCTGATAAATACTGGCAGGCTGTACCATATAACTGCCGAGCACCAAATCTGGCTTGACGGCCAACACTGACTCGGCGGTGATATTACGATGCATACCCACGGCTGGTACATTCTTTAGCGCTGGATTATTATTGGTCGCATCTTTACCAACCAACTTATTAGTCGATCCTAGGGCCACGACCACATCTGCCACATCTGGGCTCATCGCGACGATACGTTCATAAGCTTGGGCAGAAAGTGAAGGCACTACAAATGCGCCAATAATAGTGGCTATACTTATAGCACTTCTGCTAAAAGATATATTTATCGTTGATAATTTTTCGAATTTTAAGTTTTTTGTGTTTTGTTTTAATAGCTGAGAGAACATAACGGTTCCTTGGTCATCATTTTGAAGGATTTCTTATAATGGTTGTCGATTGACAAATTATTTATGATTAAAACGACTGTCACATAAAGGCTTATATAAATGATAGACGCCTCTAGTGCCAGTCATCATTATTCATATCCAACGTTAAATTTATGCCATGTCGTCAGTCGTTAGTAACTGTGTTGCTGTCTTTTCATGCTCTATCTTTTCATACAGCATGTCCGCATACGAATGGGCTTCGGTAACCTTGGCAACGATCTGCTGCCATGCTTCAAGCTCAGGCGTGCCTTCAATACGCTGACCAAACACACTAAATATACTAGTCCCTTTATTATCAAAACCTTCGATACAAGTGACGATGCCGTCTTTGGTTGGACGCTTAACACTCCATACTTGCGCCAATGCTTTGTCTTTTAAATGCAGCGTAAAGTCACTATGGTCTTTGTCTAAAATATTAAACCAATCCCCTATGCGTTTGAGAGTCTGTACCGTTCCTGTCTGAATCTGTACGAGTCCGCTATTACCGACAAATATCATGATTGGGAATTTGGCATCGCGCGCTTGCGCAAATACCGCTTCGACAGCGCTAACCTCAAGCTGCTGCGTCATCTGCTCTGGTGCTTGATGGTAGCTACTAGCACGATCGATATCGAGATTTTTTAATAATGAGTGAAATTGATGCACGTCTGTCATTGCCTGCCAGCCTTGTTGTAGCTGCGCACGCTCCTCTTCACTTAATGCCTTGTAACGCCAGTCATTTGGCGGCTCTTGTGCTTCTAACGTCAGCGTATCATTACTGACCGTTTGCTGCTGCTCCTGAATCATCGCTTGCCAACGGCTGATATTCTCATCACTCAACTCTCGTAGATACACTTTGTCGATAGCAGCACCTTGGGCGTTATAAAACTGGATACTATAAGACGGTTTATCGGCGCGGCTGGTATCCGTTACCGCCAGCATATGCTGCCATTGCCACATAAAGAATCGTAAATCTAGACCACCAACATTGAGCGCCAATCCCATCTTTTCGCCAAGCTTAAGATTGTGATACGGCGCCGTTTTTTCATGCACGGCCAACTCGTTTCTGACGATGCTTTCCATGTCACCAAACGTCTCAAACTGCTTTAAAACGGCTTTGCACTGATCACCAATATACTGACTATAAGGAGATGCAAGCATGAGCTCAAACTCGCTGACACCTAGCGCAGTCGCCCCTTCTGTGGGAAACAGCATCGGTATTTTTGCTTTTAATGCTTGGTATTGTTGCCATAGCTCAGTATTTTTTTTGCTTAACGATAACGGGTGACTCATAGTGCGCTCCATAAAATAGTCGATGATAAAAAAACCAATCACCTTGGCGTTGTCAGCTTAAATATGAATGTATTAAGAATAGCAGGGATAAAGTATATGACAGACGTTTGAAAAATCAGTGCTTGTCAAAACGTGATCAAGAGACTGCTTTTTTATAACGTATTAGTCATCATGTCTTTTTCATAACTGCCGTTTATTATTCCTGCTAGGTGATATTGAACGGAAATTATTATGGCAACATTTTTTCACTTTGTAAATAGTAATAATTATCATTTGCATATTGATAATTATTATCTTTTGAAATATGATGTCTAAGCTTTGTTACTGACGATAGTGAATCAAGTAACAAAGTCTTTAACAATTAAAACTATGACACGGTCGCTTTAGATTGCTCTTTTTGTAGCAAAAGATCTTTAAGCAACGCGACTTTCTTACTTTCTACTTTTACGATGGTTGTTTTATTTATGTCGATTTTAGCGTCTCAACCCCTTTTGACTCATACAAAATTACACACCCATCCACCACAACTGCGTCGTAGTAGATTAACCATGAGTGTGGCGTTAGCATTGCTTACTTTAGCCCCAGTTTCCGTCCAAGCAGCGCCGCCTCTTGCAGAGAATAATGGTGATATTACAAGCAATGCTGCCATGCCGAGCACACGTTTAGATCCTATCGTGGTAACGGCCACACGCTCTGAGCGTGCATTGAGCGATGCGCCAGTTGCCCTGCAAGTACTCAGCCGCCAGCAACTAGATGACAACCATGCTCATACTTTAAAAGAAGCGCTAGCCTTGTTGCCCAATGTGTACTTACGCGAAGTCCATGGTAAAACAGGTTACGAGGTCAGCATGCAAGGCTTTACCGGTGATCAAGTATTGGTGTTGATTGATGGCTTACCCATCACCGCCAGCACTGGCTCGACGGTAAACTTAAATCAATATATGAATATGGATATTGAACAAATAGAAGTGGTTCAGGGAGCGGCGTCAGCGCAGTTTGGTAGCGCGGCGATGGGCGGCGTTATCAATATCATCACTAAACCTATTGGCACAGCGACAGGACATATCACCACCGAGATTGCCAGCAATGGTCGGCAAAATCCATCTGGTAAAAAGTTAGATTCTAACAAACGCTATGTAGAAGCCAGCGTGGAAGGGGCATTAGATAAAAACCAGCGCTTTCATGCGCGTCTATCAGGCTCGTATCTGGATAATAATGGTTTGAGCCTAGACCATGAAGCATGGCCCAGATTAAAAGATGCCAGTGAGCAATCACAAATCAGTGCCCGATTTAGCTACCGCCCGGACGGTCAAGACATATCAGACAATGACGATAGTAGCAACGATAGCCGAATGGTCAAAAACGCTCAATATTGGTTAGAGGCCAACCACTATAAAGAAGACGATGTTAGCCGTTTTAATTATTATGTGGCGCCGCGCTATTTGGCACAGCAACGAGATGAGCACATTACTAAGCAGCGCTTTAGTGTTGGTGCGCGCGCTGATATCATGCCGCATGTGGATAATCGCAGCAAAACTTATCGGTTGTCCGCACAAGCCCTGCATGAGGAATATCAAAGCGAATCCAATACTAAAACACAGCAAACTATCACCAGCGCCCGTGATACAGACATCAGTACCACGCTGGCGCAAGCGCAGCTCGACCTACCTGAGCTATTACTATCCGATAAGCACATTCATCTTATTCAAGTTGGCGGTCAGGTTCAGCAAGACAAGTTAAGCCAAACGAAAAATCAATCCAGCGAGCTTATCAGCGATAACGTTAGCCGTGATGTCGGCGAGCTATATATACAAGATGATTGGCTGATTGGTGATAACTGGGAGGTGTTGAGCGGTATTCGCTATCAAAACGATGAAGACTTTGGTGGCCATACGGCGCCAAAGGTATCACTCAAATACAACCATTTGGATGCGAGCGGTCGCGACCATGTCTTTCGTAGCAGTATTGGCGGTGGTTATCGCGTGCCCAACCTGAAAGAACGCTACTACGTCTTTGACCATAGCAATTTGGGTTATAAAGTCATGGGTAATCCCGACTTGCAGCCTGAAACCTCAACCAGTTACCAAATCGGCTATCAAGGTCAGCTGAGCGATAGTGTCAATTTGACGGTTAATGGTTTTTATAATGAAGTGAACGATCTGATCCAAACCGACGAGGACAACGCCACCTTTGACGGTAACATCGCCATTTATAAATATATGAACGTTGATAGCGCCGAAACTTATGGTGGCGATATTGGTATTGACTGGCAAGTGGACGAGCGCGCGAAACTACAAGCCAGCTACGCTTACCTCAAGACGCATAACAATGTAACGGATACCGAGCTGACCTATAAGCCCAATCACAAAGCGATGCTCGCACTAGATTATCAAATCAATGACAAATTACAGCTGATCCCGCGCCTCAATTATGAATCTAAACAGCTGATTAGTACCAGCGAGCAAGCATATTCACCGTCTTGGTGGACACTCGATAGCAAGCTCAATTATGACGCAACTGCAAACTTGAGCTTGTATGCAGCGATTAATAATATCCTTGATGTGCAGCGTGATGTCACCGATACCAGTGACTATCGTCCCATTGATAATCGTGAGTGGTTACTTGGCGCCAGTTACCATTGGTAAGCCTTTGATTCACAATCATTCTAAAGCCATTGTATTTGTAGCGCTGTTTTTCACCTTTTATATAAAACGACAACCATCAAGGAAGCTGATATGACCCCAATTCTCCCAGCAATTCACACCAAGCCGACCAAATTGGCATTACTTTTTAGTGGCAGCATTTTAGCACTCAGCATGACCGGCTGCGGTGGCGGCAGTGATGGCACAAGCAGTGACAGTAACGGCAATGTTGGTAATGGCGGTAACACGCCGCCTGTTAGCACTGCCAGCTTTAGCGAAACGGCCACTTGGCAAGTTACTAATTTAGCGCCTGATGCCGTAACCTGTTATGATTTTGACATCAAAGCTGAAAGCTCGTGTGACGAGAATAAATGGGATATTAAGTTTGATAACCAAGCGCGTTCGGTTAAGCTTTGGTCAAATAGCGGTGATTCTGGCGCAGGTTTGGGCGGCGTTTTTGGTTTGATCGACTGGTCAGATTTGAGCCGTTATAGCAATGCAACTCAAGACCCTGATACCAAACGTGATATTACCATGCACTACAATGAAGACCGTAGTGGCGGTATATTTGATGCACAGCCTTGGTTTGAATACAATTTAAAAGGCAACCATCAGCTCTACCCGAACAATCGCGTCTATCTTGTTACCACAGATAATAGCAGCGCCATGACAGACAGCAGTGTACAGCAGCCTATTTATGCCATGCAGATTACCAATTATTATAATGATACTGGTGCCTCTGGTTACCCTACTCTGCGCTGGATTGATACCGCGCTACCAAATAAGATACAGACTAAAACCATCGATGCCTCAAACAATGATAATTGGGTCTATTTTGATTTAACCACAGGAAAAAGTAGCAGCGATAAAAACAGCTCTTGGCAGATTGGCTTTAAGCGTAATGATTTGATTTTAAATGGTGGCGATTCTGCTATTGGCACTAAAAAAGGCAAAGTTGGTGGTTACCTCGCCGCCACGCCAGCCGGATATTATGATGCGCAAGGTAAACCCATTACCAGTCAATTTACGACCGATGGTAGCGCGGCGACTTTAACCAACCTTACCACCACTGCTGTGTACGATAGGCCGATGAGTGCCAGAAGCTGGGTCATTGATAGTAAAGGTTCGGATCTCAATCCTGCTTATACGGGTAATTTCCCGAACCTAGACTTTGGCTGGTATACCTACAATGGCATGACGCATCAACTAAATGCCAAACCAGTTGACAGCGCACAAGGCGCGCTCATTAGATCTGCTGAAGGCAATAGCTATGCACGCGTGCGTTTGGATAAAATAAACTACCCTGATAGCTCAGCGACGACTGCGACCTCATGGGAATTTAAAATAGACATTCAGCCTGCTCCTTAATATTTTATTTTTTCTGAAATCAAAGATGACAGTATCAATCCTGACTTAATTGGCAACTGTCTTTACCGCTACAAAATAAGGCACTTTATAAAATGGCAAAACCCGCTCCAAGAATACTGGATGTTACTTGTACCAAATACATCACGCCACATATGTGCCGCGTCACGCTTGGCGGTGCTGGCTTGATTGACTTTCCAACAGATCAAGAAAGCGCTTATATCAAACTCATATTTCCTCAAGGCCACGGGACTCGACCACTAATGCGCACCTATACTATAAGTGGTCAACGTGAGGGTGAAATAGATATCGATTTTGCCTTGCACGACGCTGAAGGACCTGCTTCAATGTGGGCACGTAACGCCCAAGTGGGTGAGCAAATATTGGTAGGCGGACCAGGACCAAAAAAGCTCATCAACCGTGATGCAGATTGGTTTTTATTAATAGGTGACATGACTGCACTACCTGCGATTGCTGTCAATCTTGCACAATTACCTGACGATGCACGCGGCTATGCCATCCTTGAGATCAGCAGCGAGGCAGATCGACAAAATCTTAAAAAACCTAAGAACGTTGACATTTACTGGGTTATAAATCCTACTCCAAACTCCGCAAGCAGCCCTTTACTTGAGCATGTTAAAACCATTACTTGGCTTGAAGGGCAACCTGCTGTTTGGGCTGCTTGTGAATTCCATAGTATGCGCGTACTGCGTGACTATTTTAAATTCAACCGGTCCATAGCTAAAACGCATTTATATATATCTAGCTACTGGAAAGTAGAGCGTACAGAAGATCAGCATAAAATTGAGAAGCAGGAAGATGCACAAAACCTAGAATAATATGCTATTCACCTTCAAAAATCCGAGATGTATTAACAATGATTTGAGGGCTATTAGTGTTAAGGTTCTGACGTGGTCATCAACTCATTCGCAGGCCAGATTATAATATCCTAGACGACGATTACTTTATGAACACGGGAATGTAAATATAAATTTAGCCTCTAAACATTATTAGCAACTCAATTTTTATATTGGTGCAAAAGATTGCCAGAGGTACACATAATATAGTCTTCACAACCTTCTTTGTATTTTGTGCTTCACTCAGGTGAGGTTGTCAAAATCGGGGTTTAATATCTGCTTATACTATAGATGGATTTTACTTTGAAAAGTCGGAAAAGTCCTACACGGTATTCCTTACATAGTTTAGTAGGTTTTGAGGCCTGCTGTCAGATCCTTAAAATTAAACACGGGAGATTTTATATCAGATAGCTTAATGACGCATGCTAACAAGTTCATAGTAATTAAATTCATACCTAATGTTAATGGTTCGATACGTGTAGAGCGCACCGGACGTATTCCATAAAGTTATAATAATTGAATGCTAACCTGACTTATGCTAAGTATCCAATATAGTCAGGCGGTTCAAGAATTCTCCATTTGCGAAACCAAAGCTGATAGTCTTTGTAGACAGTGTAGTGCTTACCAAAATATGGGGAGGGTAAGTCATGCCAAGGGCGACCAAAAATCATTTGATAGACAACACCTTCGGCCGTCTGTCTCAGATTTCCTTTGTCATAGAGATTTAGTTCTAATAGTATCGGTATTAGTCTGGTCCAGTGATTATCTTTGAGCATGGTGCGAGACATAACGAATGGTATCTTTTGGTTTGAGAACTTAAAGATCACTTGTTCAATATTTTTTTTGCTAGCATTTTATTGTCCATGCTCAACAAGCCTAATTTAATTAAAAATATAGTAAAACGACTATTTCGTGTTGAAGCTGTAAATTAAATTCCTCTTAACATTTATGCTTATAGACAAAATCTCGCTGACGTCCAAAATAATAAGCAAATTGCTCAGCACTAATCCTATTTCCCATAAGCTCTAGATATACATGCTCTAACTGTTTTGAGCTCTTAACAATATTTCGAAGTTCATGAAAGTTATTGCCGAGTGCTGACATATTTGCTTGAGATAAGGACTTCAAGAAATCTAATAAAATTAAAGTTTGCAACTCATCTTCAAATGCTTTTTTGCTCTGATGCTCCACTGGACTGAGTTCTATGGCTACTAACTGCTTATTCGTTCTCAATACTTCATCATCGAACCAAGGGTTAAAACAACCTGCAACTATCTGATAATCAATACTCTCTTTTTCTTTACTTTTTTTAGGCTGATTTAGTAACTTCACCTGTTCACGATCTGAGATCAAATAGATAGTTTGTTGGCTTAATTGTAGGTTATCTTGGAACATTCTAATAATCGTACTATAAAACTCATCCCTGTAAGACTTCATAAAAGATTTATGCAGCTTTTTTGTCATTGGGTGCCATGACAGATTTGAGTTTTTCGCAATTCTTTTAATAATAGATTTATTCATATGTTGCTCATGCTGTAAGTTATTAAGTATTTTATATGCCACAGAGTAAACATCTATTTTAATATAATACCCTTAACATCATTTAAAAGTATGAAACTATAAAAACAAAAAACTTGTAATATGCGGTTATAATGTATTGTACTATTATATTTTTTATGTTTTTCTTTAGAACTAGCAATAGATATACTAGATTTTACTTTCTTAGTATATCTTATTTCTTTTTTATCATTCGGTAGATCATAGTGTACGTTGGATTCTGGCAACTTATTAAGTCGATTTTTCCATTTGTTTAATAACCTCTTATCAGTACAACTTTGTAAGTTTCGAATATCTATATGAATTAATACTTTAGGCAAAAGCTTGATTGTATAATTTAAAAACCGATCAAAATCCTCAAGAGCTTTAAACCTGATTTTATTTTGAGTATATTCACAATTTTGTAGTGTATAGCGTATAAACCAATCCAGATCTTCTTTATGTTTTTTTGATAAGTATAGTCTTTTAAAGTTACGCTCCATATCATCCATTACTTTCTGATCTTCTGCAATTAAATTATAGCTTGGAACAAGAAGATTTTTTTGCTCTGATAAAAATAGCCTTGAGCCACCGAACTTAGTTTGATATTCAGAACTTTCCTTTAAGTGTTTTGCTTTACAATACCATTTTTTAAATTCATCATTAGATATATCATATAGTTTTAGTAAATGCTGAAAATCATCATGCATGTAATGACTACGCAAAATTTTAGCAACTTCATTAAAACCAAATTCTCGCTCGACTTCTTTGTAATTAGATGCGTATCTTATGGGTTTACCTTCAAATTTTGGTAATGGCTCAACTTTTAGCTTTTTAAGTAAATACTCATAAATTTCATTGACTTCAAATCCTTGCTTACGTCTAGGTAGTTGAAGTAAATAAATTTTCTGGTTCTCGCTTAATTGATAATCAATATTCCATAACTGGAGTCCAATTTGAATATCAGTGAAATGAATGTAGTTATTAAAGCTAACACTAGGTTCACTATGGCCAGCAACCCCTGCAATTATGTAGTTGCTAATAGATTTCCTTGATCCAAATAGTTTGTAATAAATGTTCCATGCATCGGCTTTTTTATAAGGTAGTAAGTCCTTCAAGCTTTCATTTGCTGCTGTATTATTTAACGTTTCTGAATCATACAGAAAATGCAGTAACTGAATGTTAGATAGGCAGCTGTGCCTAAGGTTGTGAGCTGTCAAATATGACAACCCCGTGACTTTTTTTATTAATCCTGAGACCATCTGTGATAATTGATTCTTAGGAATTGTTTGCCCACTGGCGTCAGCAATCAAGGTTTGTCCTTTTTCCTCAACACGTCTATGGTATAAGGCAGTTAAAACTCTTAGTTCCTCTGCTGATAGCAACAAGGCTATAGGTAAACTACGCAAAGCAGAGGATGTTTTATTATCACCATAAATATTATTACGAACTTCAATATCTTCAACTGTTCCTGATATCTCTATGAGCTTAAGCTTAGCTATCTCTCCTATTCTCATGCCAAATCGTTGGCCAAGAATTAAAGCAATATAAATAGCATCTTTTTTCTCTTTATTAATATTTAGGTTTTTGCATGCATATAGGATTGCTTGAAACATAGTTTCTGATATATATCCTGCTTTTACATGAGCTACAGCTCCAACTGACATTGGTTCAACTGGCTCTGCGCCATAAACATTGACTAAGTGCTCATGAAAATCGTCTAGCAATTTAGCAGTTTCATTTTTTGCTGATGTAGTACGACTCAATGCTATAATTTCTGCATAGAGAGATTCAAAGTCAGTTTCATCAAAATTATCTATGTTCTGTCCATAAGTTAACGCTAGCCACCTATTCGTAATGTTGTTGCTATAGGTTTGAATACTACTTGGTTGGTTGGATAATCGCTTATGGACAAACCAGGTAAGCAGTGCGACTTCATTGATAGGAGCTTTTTCTTGCTTTAATAGTACTAAATTCGCTTTCAACCTTTTATCAAATACGCTTCCTGATATTTTCTTATCCTTTCTTTCATTCTCAGGCTTGAACAGTCTAGAAATTTGTAACGCCAATTGCTTATGTTCAGTATGTTTAGAGTTCTTTTGATGTTGTTGATGGGCATCGAAATCTTCTAAGATGTCTATATCAGATGGTTTTGGTCGTTCATATAATATACATTGCCAATTATCAACTGGTAGGGAGTATGTCTTTTTAATGCCCAACAATAAGTATAGATAGTACTCTGGCAAGTTGAAATTTTCGTGATTTTCACAGACATAAAGGCTAGCTTTCAAAAAACCTTCTAAGTTATTAGGTAGTATTTGATACAATTTTTGATGATCGAGTAATTTCTGATAAAATACCTTGATGTCGATAGAACCATCAGGCTTTAAAAAACCATTTATTAGTGAAATATCGTCTAGTCTGTATGATCGCAATAAAGTGGCTGAAATAGGTGATAGAAATACATTTTGTGACGTGTACTTTTCATCTTTTATCTTGCTATTCCTGACATTAGTACTATAACCTCTTTTATTAAAATCAGCTCTAACAAAAGGTAGATTATAAATACTTTGGATCTTTAGATCTCCAGCAATTAATTTTTTAATAATAAATTCAAGCAAAGGAGCTTGTAGTATGGCATTGTGAAAAACTAAAGATAGAAAAACGTCATAAATATTAACTTCTTTATGATTCTCAAAACTATTCATCCATAGCTGGTAGAAGGTTCTCACCTTTTTTGCTTCTTGAAACCAATCACTATCTCTAAAAAGTTTTGGACGCTGTTCAAAGACAATATATTTAGGAAAACTGATATCTAAATCATAACAGTCAAGTTTTTTTTGAATCTCTTGAAGAGCGTAGTTATAGCTCTTCCCATAGAACGTATGATTATGGAAAATTTTCGTTGATTTAAGTGATTGATCAAATTTGTTCCATCTTCTGGTGAACTCTGCTTGTGGATTAGGCTTATTGGCAAGCTCATCAACTCTAATATGAATCAAAGCTATTTTAAGAGCTTTATCTTTTGCCCCTACCAGTTTTTTCTCTCGTTCTACTTTTCGTTTATCAATACCTGAAAAACTATTCTTTGACATTTTTCGCCTCATTTAGTTCAATGGGTTCAAAGCCATATTCTTTTAATTTTTTATCGATCAGTTCAGCGAGCTCCGCTTGTTGTGAACGTTTTAATCCGCTAAAGGTGTCGTAATAATCGAAACCAAGTTGATCAGTATGTCCCATCCAACTACTAACTACTTCGTCATTCAGTTGAGCTAAATTGCTGCTAAATATGCTATGGTTAGAGTCTTTCAACGATCTAATATGATGACGATACCAGTTTAATGGTAAATGAGCATACAATTTGAATCTATTAGAAATAAAGGTGTTATTTTGATTTTTAACGAAATTAAATTCGCCATATTCGTTGACTTCTAGATAAATAATAAGGCCAACACTACTTTCATAAACTGCCTGTATTAATTTGCCCAGTTGATAATGCTTAACATTAAAGAGCTTCATATTTTTATATAAGTAGCTCTGGTAATATCGTAATTGAAGTCTTACTATCTCAGGAAGGATAATAAATCGTCCCTGCGCATTCATTCTATTTTCTTTATCCGAAATAAAATACATACCTGTATCAATATCGATATCTTTTAGACGCCCAAATGTCTCAATAACGGGACGATAACCAGATGATAAACCCAACATAATATATAAGTAATCCATCAATTTGTTATGAAAATCTATAAAATTTATTATAGTGAAATCCTTATAAGATCTTAAGGTCTTGAGCTCATTAATGATAGGAAGCACTAGTTCTGATTTAATTTTAGAGCTTAGAAGAGCTAGTTTTGTTCCCATTAGTAGCCCTGCTTTATAGATATGCCTGTCATCTGGAAAATTAACTAAGTCAACCTTTGAGAGCTTATTATTATCTATTAATTTTTTTTCTAATGAAACTCTAGGTTCCAAAAATAATATTTCTTTAAGATGGTCATAGTAGTGATATTGCGCATAATATATATCAGCTTTCGTGATGCTAAAATATGGTAAAGCAGATAGGTGATGTATAGGAGAAAGGGTTATAATATCAACGACAGCTGTATCTGTACCTGAATGAAAAAGCACATGTTTTAAGTAAGTTCTCAGTTTATTCAATGATAACCGAATATTATTTTTCTTATTAATTTTCCGAACTCTATTTTCAGATAATTTTTCAAGTTCACTAAAAAACTTTTTCTTTTCTCTTTTTGTACCAACAATATACTTTTTCATATTCTTTATCAAAACTGCTACTGCTATTGGTAAAGTTAACTCTAGCTTATCACTACTAACTGCTGATAGATCACTGCTATATTGTCGATCTAACACTGATCTTGCTGGTGAAAAATTGAACTCAATACAATGTCGATCGTAATACTCATTTCTTTTATTTATACCATTGTATTGAATATATTCACTACTCCCAGTAAGCAAAGTCATCAATATATATACTGCCTCCATTTCTTCGATAGTTAGCTTATTAGTAGTGTTACTATTGGTTGAATAATCAACATTACAATTTTCTAGAACTATAAATAACTCATTAAACAATATCTTTATCTCTGAACTTTTAGCTACCTGCACATCTGTATTTAATAACATAGAGCGTTTACGTCGCATATTTACTTGTTGTTGGGCATTCACAATGTCCAAGTGATAAGATATTGGCCTATCAAGTGAGACTTCAAATACCGCTTCAATATCGTCGTCTTGCCGTTCATCAGCTTCAAAGGTTTCTAGAGTTTGATTTTCATTTGGTATTATATTTACGCTATAGATTGTTGAGGTGCTATCTCCTGTTGCTTCATCAACAAAAGTATCCGATGATATAACAGTAGGCTTTCCTGATCGAGATATGTTTCGAGTAATCCCTGATTTTTTGAGTAGTATATTTTCGAGTGGTAAAATAAATTCATAAAGGTGCTTACATAATCGGTAATTAACGAGCTCGTTATCAGTCCATTCTTGATCCTTTTCGTCTTGATGCAATTTTCTACGAATTTTTTCTACAAACACTTCTAATTCCTTGTCGTCTGATTTTAACCATTCTTCATATAGGTTTTCTGACTGAATTGACTCAAATGCACTTAATAAATCCTGCATAGAGCTATATTCATTTACATCAGGTAAAAACGGAATTAGAAATTCGCGAGTTTTATTGGTCAAAAACCTGCACTCATCAAGTGTAGTTTCAATTCGACTATCATAGTCCGTTAGCACAGTCATTCTTAGGCATAGAAAAAAGTAAAGGGCGCGAATAACGTTTACTTTAGAAGACTCTGCACGGTTTACTAGAAAAGTAATTAGATATAACTCTTTCATGTTTTGATGAGGTTTTTTAATATTTTTTAGAAAAATCTTGTGATTTATTCCGTTTTTGTAGATTTCTAATTTTTCCAACTCTGTCAAAGTACTATTTATGGAATTTGTTTTTATCCACTCAAATAGAACATGACACTCACTATGCAACTCTAATCTATACTGCTTAGGTAAGATATCAATTAGAAATTTCAACTCAACTATTAAGCCTTCAACCTTGTTGGTATCGGCGAAATCAAGGATATGTGTCTTTAGCCAATCCTTAATATTATTAGAGATATTACTTTCATGAGCCATTATTCTGCAACCGTTACAAGCCATTTAGATAACTGTAGCTCCGTTCATTTAAACCATCCAGCGTTAATACAAAAAAAAAGACACCTGTTTGGATGTCTTTTTGTTAAATATAGGCTTTTTCATATGTTTTGTAGTATACCTCGGTCTTTCAAAAGCTTATCCAGCGCACTTCCGTCTTGACGAGTTAGGTTCGGCACATATCGCGAATACACTGTGAATAGCATTTTCGTGTTGCTATGACCCATTTGGGCAGCAATCCACTCAGGCGACTCACCAGCAGCAAGCCAAAGCGTCGCAGCGGTATGTCTACTTTGATAAGGATTACGTTTATCAAGCTTTAAATATCGTAGTAACGGATACCAAACTCGCTTTGTCACATTACGATGATTCAAAGAAGTACCTATTTTTGTACAGAAAACGAACTCACCTTGATGTTTAGTTAGGCTCTTCTGTTCAAGCAATGCATCATAAACTAGCTGGTTCATCTGGATGATACGATTTGAGCCTGTAGTTTTAGTCTTCCTATAACACCATTAACGACTGCTTGATCAACGATGATTTGTCGGCGCTCAAAATCTATATTCTTCCAGGGCAAGCCATCAATCTCACCTGTACGCATACCTGTAAAGAAGCGTACGATATAGTAAGGCTTATAATCTGCTCTCACATTATTGATAATGAGCATGACCTCATCTAAGGTAAAAGGACTGACATTACTTTTAGGCTCACTGAGTGGTTTTATATTCTTCCAAGGGCTGTCAAAATTAAAACGCTCAGAGGCTTCGGTCAGCACCATACGTAATGGCGTCATGATATGATTAATGCGAGACGCTGATAAAGTTCGTCCCTTATTACCATCTTTGACTAACTTGCCTCGAAAAGTCATGATTTTAGCTTTGCTAATGGTATTTAGCGGTACATTGCTAAAATGAGGAAGTAGATAAATTCTAAATATATCCTCTACATTACTTATTTGAGAGTCCCGCCATTCTGGCTTTTTCTCCTCTAACCAAACTTTGCTAAAACTATCAAAGCCTGAGTTTGAGTCCTTATGGCTATTCGTTGACCTCATAAGCTCTAAGCTTTGAAACTGCTCAAGCTTTTTACTTTGTGGAAAATAGTTTTCATAGCGAAAACTCCCCAATTGAATATCAGCTTCCATTCTGCTAACGAAGTTTTCTAGGCGCTTGCGATTAGGCTTAGTGTCTGTTAATAAGGTTTGCTCTCTACAGCGCTGGCCTATGTATCGAAAATCCACATATAATTTGCCATTTCGGCTATTGATACTCGCCATGATTATGCTCCCGCTGCAAACGGAATGTTATCGTCATAGCCTGTCAGCATCAACTCTTCAATCTTTTGCCATATAAAAAGGATTTTTCTACCTCCAAATGGTTTGATGTAATGAACGCCCTCAATGAATACCGCATCTTTAAGCTGGTTGCGTATGGTCTTGCTGTCATATTTAATGCGTTGTGACAGCTCTTCGGTTGTTAAATAGGTATAACTCATAGTAAAATCCTTACTAAAGATTAAAGTGTTATTGTCTAATAGCTTTATAACCTGCTATAGAACATAATTTACACTAAAAATAATCTTTTGCAAGACATTTTTATCTACAGTAGATTATTTTAATATGGAGGAGGTTATGGTGAAGTGCAATTTATCTAGAATTATGGGTGAGAAAAGACTAAAGATTGCTGATGTATCTAGAGATACTGATGTCAACAGAGGCACAATCACACGCATGTATAACGAAGAAGCCACAAGAGTGGATCTAGAAGTTGTCGAGAAGCTATGTTTATATTTGGATATTGAAGTGGGCGACCTTTATGAGATAGTTAAGGAAGAAGAATAAACCTCTCTTCTTTTAGAACCCAAGATAACGCTGCGCTTATCAGTTATTACACCAAATAATATGCAGCAAACTATAGTTTCTCAAATAGATTGAATATCCTGTTAAGTAGCAAAAAGTTCTATAGAAGGTTATTTTAAGTTGCAATAGCTCAAAATGTATGTATAATTTCAACTGTAGGAAGTCATTACGATCAGCAGAAAGAAATATTAATCTATAGGAGATTATACATGAACACATTTATTAAACCGCTGCACGCTTCAATTTGGTTAAGCGCCGAAGCGATATCGCTATCTACCAAGCTCATGGTAAACCTGCAAATACAACAGGGTTCACAGTTAGCAAAGATGCTAGGCGTTAACCCCATTTTCTATAATGATGAAGCGGTTAGGATATGGGTGCAACGAGAGCTAAATGAAGGATTAGCGCTGAATCGTTATACCTTAACGAATCTTGAGACCAAATTTTTGGCCATGATGAATCACTACGATGTCCCTTATTCGTTGTGATTAACGTCAACTACTTGGTTTGGAGATAACCATGAGCTTAAAACTTATTTTTAGCCCTTATGTAGATCAGTCCGACATACAACTATGTGAAGACTATTGGGCATACGGGCATGATGGACGGTATGTAGAGCATATAGAGATACTCTGCAAACAGTATCATATCGATTATCATATTTTGTTTGGCATATTAGCGGAGTGTCAGGCTTACTTAGATGATGTGCATTGTGAGTACTGTGGACGACCATATCAACTTGATGTACCAGCTGATATTCCTTATGTCAGAAAACAGTCATCTTGGTTCTGCGAATCATGCATTAGCTTTTCTGGCGGTCAGCTTACAGTTGGTAGATAATAATTTGAAGAGTACTTAATAACCAGATCGCATATGCTATCTGGTTTTTTTGATTGAAGATTTCGGTGTAATGGACAAAATTCATGCTAAAAAGTAGAAGGTGGTGGGTTTGCAGATAAATTTGGTAATAGCTACGAAGCAATTTGGGTTGCTAAGCAATTATTGAAGCTAGCGGAAGAGGAAGTGCGGTCTGCCACTATCGAGCCTTTAGGAGAAGATGAGACATGTGTTGATTTAATTGTCGAGGGTTTAGATGGGCAGAGAGAGTTTCATCAATGCAAATCTAGTCACAACAATTCGGATGTATGGACCTTATCATCACTAGAGGTCTCAGGTGTATTGATAAAAGCATTTAATCAAATATAGAGAACAGATTGTACCTTTAAAGTCGTATCTCCATTACCATTCACTCAACTATCCCAACTAAGTTTGAGCGCCAAAAATACAACACCTAACCCTCAAGATTTTATCGAACATCAGGTTGACCAGAGCGGTAAACGTCAAAAATTATTTGAAGACTTATGTCATAAGTTAGGTTTAAACATTAATGTAGAGATTGATGTTGAAAAAGCTATTCAATTTTGACAAATTTTGAGGTTATTGCTTTTTCTGTTAACTCTGAATCTCAACGTAATATTATTGGAAAAATCGATAAGAATTTTTAGTAGTAACTCTAATAATATAATTGATTACTTAAAAAATTATCCCACTGATAATAATTTACGCTCATCAATTACATCGTTTCAACTCCTCAAAATTATGAAAGACCAAGGTTTCAACCAAAGAATTTATGAGAACGATACAAGGTTATTCCCTATTGTAGAGCATGTTAGTCGGGAGTTTCCCAAACTTTGTGTAACTGCTTATAATCCACTAACCGGAGAATAAGTAATGACTACTCAATCTGACATTAAAAAACTGGCCGAGCAAATGGCTGGTAGCATGAAAAGCTTTGATGACATCAAAGACTTCCAAAAGCAGCTCATGCAATCCTTTATCGATACTGCCTTAGAGGCTGAGATGGAAGACCATCTCGGCTACCCCAAACATGAAAAGGCGGATAAACCTAATAAGCGTAACGGGCACACTAAAAAGACCGTCCGCAGTGACACAGGCGATCTTGAGATATCCACCCCAAGAGACCGCGGTGGCAGCTTTGAGCCTGTACTCGTTAGTAAGCATCAAACCCGTATCTCAGGTCTCGATGATAAAATCATATTCCTTTACGCTAAGGGTCAAACCACCACCGAGATCGTAGAGAGCATTAAAGAGCTCTACGATGTCGACATCTCAAGCTCTCTTATCTCAAGAGTCACCGATAACATATTAGAGGACATCACCGCTTGGCAGAACCGGCCGTTAAGCAGTGTTTATCCTATTGTCTATCTAGACTGCATTGTCGTCAAAGTACGTCAAGATAAGCAGATTATCAACAAAGCCATTTACTTAGCGCTAGGTGTTGCTCTTGATGGTAAAAAAGAGCTGCTTGGTATGTGGCTGTCAGAGAATGAGGGGGCTAATTTTTGGCTAGGTGTTCTCACTGAACTACAAAACCGCGGGGTACAAGATATCCTCATTGCCTGTGTCGATGGCTTAAAGGGCTTCCCTGATGCTATCAACACCGTTTATCCAAACGCTCAGGTTCAGCTGTGTATCGTGCATATGCTGCGCTATTCAATGAAGTTTGTGCCATGGACGGATAAGAAGGCCGTAGCAGCTGATTTAAAAGCCATCTACGGCGCTGATACGCTTGAGATAGCAGAGGCCAATCTCGAGCACTTTGATGAGGTGTGGGGTGATAAGTATCCGCATGTCATCAAGTCTTGGCGCAATAACTGGGAGGGCTTAACGGTGTTCTTTGAGTACCCGAAAGACATCAGAAAAGTGATTTATACCACCAATGCTATTGAGTCTTTAAACAGCGTGATTCGGACAGCGGTGAATAAGCGTAAGGTGTTCCCATCTGATCAGGCAGCATTCAAGGTGGTGTACTTAGCCACCCAGCAGGCGTCTAAAAAGTGGTCGATGCCCATCCGTAACTGGACGTCTGCTCTGAATCGTTTTATGATTATGTTTGATGACCGTATCAGTAAGCATTTAATCTAAATGGCAGTTACACAGAATGTGGGATGGTCTCTGTTAGTCAGGCTTTTTGAGATTCAATTACACCCTTTTTAATTGAAGATAGTTTAATTGAGCGTTCTGAAATGGCAAATTGTATTGACTCAATAAATAACTATATTTGAAATCACTCTATTACTTTTGCTTTATATAATAGATAAGAAAAACCTTGCTATATTATCCAAGCAAAGCGGGAAATAAAGCTTATTGTTACATTTTTTTATTATTATGTTTGATGACCGTATCAGTAAGCATTTAATCTAAATGGCAGTTACACAGAATTCAGGATGGTCTCAGCACATTATGATAAATGACTCCTATTCGTTTACAAATGCTATCTTACTTAGCCCTGCTTTACTCGCTGCAGCCAGTACTTGAGCAACGGTGTCATATTTACTGTCTTTATCTGCCCGCAGTTGTACCGATGGATCTTTACCAGCATCATTTTGTTGTTGTAAACGCCTCTCTATTTCTTCCATACTAATAGGATCACTATCCCAAAAAATACCAGCATCTTTATCAATACTGATTTGGATTACTTCAGGTGGCTGGTCATTGACTAACGCACTAGTTTTGGGTAAATTGAGCGGTACTGTTGGATTCAATACAGTCGCTGTTAATAAAAAGATAATCATTAATACCAACATGATATCAATCAGTGGAATGAGATTCATCTCATTCATACTTTGGACGTCATCATCACCTAACTGAAATGCCATAATATTCTCAATCATGTATCCGTCTTATATAAAGTCATAAACGTTTGCTTTTTTTAACAAAAGCTATGTAGCCCTAGCGTTTATAACCGTTTTATGAATGAAAGCTAGAACTGCTACTGTTGATAAGCCTCTTGTTTATCAGTATAAATACTACTATTGCTATGAGCACTCTTACTACCAGTGACATTAGTAGTTATACCCTGCTTTTCAGCTACATTATGAAGCTCCATTGAAGGTTGCATTGCTGCTAAATCAACAGACTGCGCTAATAAATCATGGGCTCTATCATTGGCATGGTACATTACCCGTCTATTGATACGTACGGCAAGGTTATAAAACACCACTGCTGGAATTGCGACGGCAATACCGAGACCTGTCATAATGAGCGCCTCGCCAACTGGCCCTGCCACTTGTCCAAGTCCTGCTTGCCCACTGGTACCGATGTTATGTAACGCGTGAAAAATACCCCACACTGTACCAAATAACCCAATAAATGGCGCGATCGCTGCAGTTGTGCCTAAAATAGGTAGGCCGCGTTCGCTAGCAAAACGGTAACGCCCGATATGCTTTAATAATGCTTGCTCAATGACTAATCGACGCATAGCAGCATCAGAGTTATTCACAGCTGAACGTTTTATCTCAACCTGCTGACTCAAATCATCAGCAACACAGGCGGCCAATTTTCGGCTTTGTAATATACGAATAATACCAGTTACCCAAGAGAGCACCGATAAGACCAATAGCAAGAAAAACAAGCTTTTGGTCACCAAATCGCTATATTGCCAGTAGCTTGTAAAGTCCATATCAGACTCCTTAATAGGTTATGTAATCATATAAGTTCGTTGCGAGTACCGCATATCGACTTATCATGAAAAATTATAAATAGTGATGCTTTGAAAATAATAGACTTGGTAAATAACTAACTTTTACGGCACTGCATAACTGATGGGTAAAGTCACATTACCCACCACTGGTACGCCATGTTTCGTAAAGGGTTTAAATTTACCAGAACGTACTTGTTGCTGAGCTTCTCTATCGAGTGCAGCGTTGCCAGAAGATTGCGCTAAGCTCACATTATCAATGCCGCCTTGCTTATTAACTTGTAATATCAAGACCACCCTAAAGGTTTCGCCTGATTTAGCAGCTCGTCTGGCACGAGCAGGAAAACTAAAATTCGGTGCTGAGGCCCAGTTAGCGTTAGTGGCAGTAAAATTGACGGGGGTATTACTTGCGGCGGCGGCTTGTTGATTGGCTTTCTCACGAGCAGCGGCTTGTGCGGCTTCTCTTGCAGCTTTAGCATCGGATTCGGCTTGCGCTTCACGATCTGCCTTTGCTTTGGCATCCGCTACAGCCTGAGACTCTCGCATAGCTTTGGCATGCGCTTGTTGAGTAGCCTTTTCAGCCTGTGCTGCCAATATCTTACGTTCGTTATCGGCTGCTAAAGCGCTTTCTTGAGCTGCTGCGTCCGATTCTTGTGATCTTATTGGTTGTTTGATGACAGGCTTGTCCTTTACTATTTTTGTTGTCGTATTTATTGTCGTAGTAGGTTTAGTGCCGACTTTAGGCTTTGCTGTCTCTTTTTTCACCACTGGTTGCACTGCTTTTTTAGGCTCTGGTTTTTCCTCAGCTACGCTAACAGATTGTGGTTTAGGGGCTTTAATAGGTTCGACTTCTGCGACTGCCGTCACCGGCTCTGCAATTGTCGTAACTTCTGACACCAACTGTATTTCTATAGGCGGCGTTATTTTAAGTGGCTTAATAGTAGTCACAGGGGTTTTGACCATCACCAATACAATTGCCGTCATCAAATGTATTGCGACAACACAACCCATAACTGTTGACGTTAATTTAAGTGATGGCACATTGAAACTTGTTGAACTCATATCAGTCTAATAAGCTTATGAAATAAAACTGTAATGATAATGCAAACGATAACTACTATCAATAATATTAATAAATATATTTCTGATATTAATTTTCGCTTACGAATCATCCTCTCTATCTAAATAGGTTTAAGCTGAAAGCTGACTAGAACGAAACTACTAGCTGAAAATTGTTACATAGTTAAATATCTCAACCTATTAAACTAAATAATGACAATCATTCTCATTGATATACACTATTAACTCCTTTACTATAATCGCTGCTCACCTTTTCGACTTCTCAGAGAATCGAACTAAGCACTAACCCTGAAGGCAAATTAATTTCGAAGAGCTCCGTTATTAATGCAGCTACACAGGCTTTTTACTAGCTATCCTATATTTTGCAGTCATTTGAATAATCAACTTTCTATAGTTTGTAATATTATGAGTCACTTATGTTTACTACTTTACTTCCTATACTAGTACCTGTATTCAAGCGCCCTTTATTAACAACTATGATAGCGACATTAGTAGCCACAGCCATTTTAACTGGCTGTGGCTACTAATAATGGCGTGTCTGCCACTACTATAAAAGTTGATACCGTAAAAGGTGAAGTAAGCTTTTAATCATTAACGAATAATAAGAAAAATACCATGCAAACATTCGAACGTACGATGACTTTAGATAGCAAAAAAGCACGCTATTATGACCTGTCTGCTTTGGTTGATAATAATAAAAATACAAAGCTGCCTCCTGCGCATTTTTATGGAGGCAATGGCTTTACGACTGGTGTCTACCTACCACTATTAACCAAGCTTAGTGAGCAATTCACTATCACCAGTCTTGCTATGCGTGGCTATTGGTATGATTTACCCACTGTGAAGAAGCTAACCCGCGAACAAGATGCCGATATTCTGATTGATTTTTTAGAGAAAACACAAGATAAGCCGGTGGTTGGTATAGGGCATTCTCAAGGTGCAACTGCCACCGCCATTGCCGCGGCCAAGCAGCCAGAACTATTCTCACAGCTGTATTTAATAGAGCATGTTACTTTTACCAAGTCACAGACCCTCATGCTGAACTCAGCACCTAACGAGTTGAAGGTAGATCAAGAGCCTTTTAAAAGCACACGAGCCAAACAAGCGGATTGGGAAAGTATTGAGTCATATTACAACTATCTACGGGCACATCGCCCCTTCAAACGTATTGATGACAACAATCTTTATGTCTTTGCAAAGAACAGTCTTGTCGAAAATGAACAAGGTCAATATAGTCTGCTGCTTACACCTGAGCAAGAGATGGCAAGCTACTTTGATACCCCTTTCGTCAATGAAGCCTTAAAAGATCTGAACACTCTTGATGTTCCCTACACCATTATTGTTGGCAAACCTTCTATGTTTATTAGCGATGAGGTTCGTAAAGTTTGGGAAGATCTCGTCCCTTCTGACCGACTCATTGAGCTTTATGACAATGGACATCTTCTGCCAATGGAAGCACCTGAACAGTGTGCGACTATCATTATAAAAAGGTTTAGCAGTAATACACCCAGTTCTTCATAGCTACAAAGTAAAAAATATGTCTAGAAATAATCAATACATATGAACTACTGAGCCTCTTTAGGCTCAGACTTACTACTGGCATAAATAAAACAAAGTGCGATAGCTAAGCAAACCAAAGCCGCCATTCTACTGACCGAAAGGCTAATCGCCTCGTTACCCAACCAGCCAAAATTATCGATCAGTACGCTCATGCTCAGCTGACCAAAAATAACCGCTACCGTTGCCACCGCAGTACCAATACGCTGGACTGCAACCACCATAATGACGATATAAGGAACGCCACATAAGGCTCCAAGCAGTTGCCATTTAGGGACATCCATCAACGTGACAGTATGACTTGGCTCAAAAAAGAAAATAAGCAATGCAGTTACTACCGCACCCACAGAAAAGGTTAAAAAAGCACTTTTAAATACGCCAACATTGCCGCCAAGACGGCCATTCAATGCCGCTTGAACGCTCAAAGCCGCGCCGCCAATTATCGACAATACAATCATTAAAATAAGCATTGTTTTTTACCCCTGTGCCATAAAGATAAGTGCAGCAATAATAAAAAATAAAGCGATAATGCGTTTACTGTCTATTTTTCGCTCCATAGTTTCGAATAAACCATAATGATCTATGATTAAACTTTGAAACACTTGCCCAGCCAGTATGCCAATCATCGTCAACGCAATGCCAATGACCGGTGTCACCACGGTTAATACCACCACATAAACAGGACCCAAAATACCGCCAACCAGCAGTAAAGGGGGCTGTGAGAAAAAGGAAGGGCTATCTCGCGGACTAAAAAACAACATCAAAAAGAATGTCAGAGCAGCGCCAACACCAAAAATACTCAAAGTTGCCCATAGCTCACCCACTTCACTTCCCAAAGGTCCTAGTAATCCTGCCTCAACGGACAGCCCCATGCCGCCTAAAACAACAACGAGTATTAATAAAATTTGCATAAAAAATTCCTAATGAGCAATGTGGCGTAGTGTACCGCAGCCTATACCCATTAAAAAACGCTATAATATAGAAATGACCTTTGCATAAGTTGCACAAATGAATACGGTAGATAACATCAGCATAAAAACCTTACTATATTTTATAGCGGTCTTTGATGCTCAGAGTTTTTCTGTAGTAGCTCGAAAAGAAGGGGTGTCCGCTTCTAAAGTGTCACGTATCATCAAGCAGTTAGAAGACGCACTGGGGCAGCAGCTTTTTTATCGTAATACACGTGCCGTCATTCCGACTGAAGCGGGTCGTATGTTTATGCGCTATGCACACTCCATGACCGAGAGCATGAGTGCAGCACAGCAGGAGCTTCAAGATAGGACATTGGAACCGGGTGGTTTGATCAGAATCAACGCCCCTGTGTTTTTTGGACAACGACATATCGCTCCTTGGCTGCCACAGCTTAGTGCTCAGTATCCTAAATTACAGATAGATTTGACGTTAACTGATGATTTTATTGATCCTCATCATTACGCAACAGATGTTATTTTCAGAATTGGCACCTTAAATGACTCCGCCTTTCATGCGCGTATCTTTGCTGAGCAAACTTATCATCTTGCCGCTTCTCCGGAGTACATACGCATACACGGTAAGCTACAAACACCAGCAGATCTGATGCATCATAAGTGCCTAGTATACAAAGGCTCAACAGGACCGAATCGTTGGCTTTTTAAAACAGGAAATGAAGATTGGACGCCATTCTTAGCGCCCGCCTTATTAACGTCTAATAATGCAGAATCTTTATTGGCAGCTGCACTCAAAGGTATGGGGATTGTGCTTTTTCCAGATTGGCTCATCGGTGAGTATTTAAAGAGTGGTGAGCTCATTAAGCTATTGCCTGATTATGATACGGCAGTCAAAACCACACCTCAGCATGTCGCAGCTATTTACCCTAACACCCGCCATGTTTCTCTAAATGTAAGAACGTTGATTGACTACTTTGCTGAGGCTTATGGCACGCCTCTTTATTGGCAACTCAATTAACGATTCATAATTTAACGACAATAATTATTCCTACATCTTATGAGAAAAAGGCGGAATAGGAAGGAATTACTACGTTCGTTTTGTTTAGAAAATTAGGAGATTTTTCAAGTAACAGACTAGCAGCTGTTTTGGGCATACATAAAAAAACTCCTTGAGTCGATTGAGCCTAATAGTTAGGCATTAAGCGCTTTGCTAAGCTTTGAATATTGCTAGTCTCAACAGGATCTAGTAACTTGGCATACCATAGTGATCTGCGATTAGCTCAACAGTACGCGATTGGGCGCGGCGCGAATAACCTTGAACAACCAACAGGACCTCGTCGACTCCTGTCTGCTCCTGAAGACTCTCTAAACTTTTTGCGACCTTGGCAGCAGTGCCATGCAGGGTTTGATCGGTATACTGCTCAATAATCTGATGCCCTTACGTATTGCCTTGAAAAGCCGCCACTTCATCAGGTGGCAGTAAAGCAAAAGGTTTGCGCTGGAACATTCTTAACATTGCCATGGCAGACGATGTTGATTGGCGACGTGCCTCTACAGGCTCTTCATCTGCAATCGCACCAATACTGACCAAACTATATGGCTTGGCTAGAATTTTTGAAGGACGGAAATTCTCTCGATAAATGCGCATGGCATTTAGTATGTCGGCACTGCCAAACTGTAGAGCGAACGCATATGGTCTGCCAAGCTGTGCTGCCAAATGAGCTGAGTAAGTCGAGGACCCCAAGATCCAGACATCAGCAGCGGTCTTTGATGGTGGTACTCGGTTTTGCTGGGCTTGCCATGGACCTGGCACCGCATGAACCTCACTATAAGGATACTCTTTTGGAAAACTGTTTTCTAAAAAGCCCAACAATTCTGCGACTTGCTGAGGAAACTCATCGTTCGCCGCGTGATGACGACGCAAAGCTGACGCCGTTGCGCCATCCGTACCTGGCGCCCTTCCCAAACCCAGATCGATTCGTCCTGGCGCCATCGCATCGAGCATACCAAATTGTTCAGCGACCACCAAAGGCACATGATTCGGTAGCATGATGTTCAGACATCCAAAACCGCTGAAAACCCCTTTTGTCAGCCAGTTTTGCAAGAGCGATCATCTCTTAAAAGGTGTTCTCTACTGTGTGACCAACGCCGGTGAAGGCATTGTCGAGCACCGAAAGAACAAAAGGAGCGTTGCCAGAATTATTTGGAACATTCATAAACGATCTCGGTTATACCGTATTGATGATGTATGGCAACACACTTTGGGTATTGCCACACAAGGAAGGTTTGAAAAACGACTTATCTAAAACCAATTCTAGAATTTGTAGTACTGACCATCATTAGGAACAAGCACACGTTGTTTATCCAGATGTTTTTCCTCGATAAAGTGGCGCAGCTCTGCCTTTGTTAGCGTGGCATGATTGACCGTATCCATGTGCACATTAATTATCTGAGCATTAGGAGAGAATTGATACGCACGGTATACATCGTCTTTGCCCATAATGATAGAATCATCGACAAAACCAGTCATCTTCGCATAGCCTGTATTGAGGATGACCGCATCAGGCTTGTAGCGAGTCAGCGCATCTTCTACTTCCTTATCCCAAATGGTATCCCCTGCTACATAGACCGTCTTGTAGCCTGACTTCTGGAATACAATCCCCATCGTCTTACCAAGTCCTTCGGCAAGGGCTGGTATTTTGTACATTGCATCGGTACCGTGCTGTCCGATGGTCTTATTGATTCTAGTACCTTTAAATACAACCCCTTGCTCTGTTAATACTCTGACATCGGTAAAACCATCTTTACGTACGATTGCCGCATCGGCTGCATCTTGGGTAAAAATTGGCATGTCACGAGGCACAAGGTTACGTGCGGCATCATCCCAATGATCAGCATGCAAATGGGTCAAAATAATGGCATCCGCCTTAAGTACTTCGGCAACAGTCATCGGCAAATCCACCATTGGATAGCGAGTGTTACTATTGACTGTGCCTTCAAACCCTGGATAAGCGTTTTTAGCCGCTAGCATCGGATCCACTAAAAAAGTGGTGCCGTCATAATCAAGCTTGATCGTGGCATTACGGATTTGCTGAAATTGAACGGTATTGGTCGCCGTCTGTTTTACCGCGTTAGAATTTGCTGCTGGACTAGCAAAGGTGGTACATGCCGTTAACAACATCACGCCACTTAACAGTGTGGTGCCGGTCAGCGATTTTACTATATTCATAATAATTACCTTATTGAGAAAATTCTTCTTAATGGGAATAGGGTTTAAGAGTCTATTTAATGACTAAATCATGGCTTGATTAACAACTCTGGATTAACGGGCAATCCACGTTTGAGTATCAATCACTTCGCCATATAGAAACTCAATCGCTGCCATGATAGTGGCATGAGCCTGAGCGGCGGGTACGGTCGTGCCATTAAATTCAAGATCAAGCGTGGCACAGGCATCATGAACCGTAGTGGTTGTATAACCAAAATCCACTGCAGCACGAACCGTGGCATCGACACACATATGGCTCATGGCGCCAATCACGGTAACGTCTTTAATTCCTTTTTCATCGAGCAGGTCTTTAAGAGAAGTCTCTCGGAATGAATTGGGATAATGCTTCACAACGACGGCTTCACCCTCTAGTGGCTTTACCTTCTCATTGATCACCACACCATCGCTACCAGGCGTAAAAATCGGTGCGTCAGCAGATGGCATCTCATGACGGATGTGAATGACGGTATGGCCTTTTTCTCTAGCAGACGCAATCACCAAAGCAGCATTATCAGCGGCTTCGTTAATACCTACGAGTGATAACTTACCTTGCGCGAAATACTCATTTTGGATGTCTACAACGATAAGTGCTTGTGTGTTCATGATGGTGCCTCTTTGTTTATGGAAGTGACTGTATAGAAGTATATTTTACAAGCACTGTGCTACACTAACGAGTGGCTACATCGACACATTAGAGGTTAATAACGACACATGAATAAAAAAAATAAGATTGAAATCGGCTTGGTCGTTTATGAGAAGGCTCAAATGGCGGCTGTCCTTGGGCTGACTGATTTATTAGTGGTTGCCAGTAAGATTGCCGCCAAACGTCAAGATACAACCGAACTGCCTTTACAGATCAGTCACTGGAAGGTTAAAAACTCTGATTTGCATCCTATTTGCACTTTTTCTAGCGATCCCGATAGCGTTGGACAATTAGCAGCCATCATTATCCCACCAACGTTAGAGGCACCGATTGAACAACAAGCAGCAGCGCCTTGGCTGAACTGGCTGAGAGATCAGCATTCAGGAGGTGTAATCATGTCATCCGTCTGTGCCGGTGCTTTTTTATTGGGCGAAACAGGATTACTCTCCAAACGCAAGGCGACCACGCATTGGGGTTATGTAGAGGATTTTAAGCAGCGTTTCCCTGATGTCGATTTGGATGTGGATCGCATTATTATCGAAGACGGTGATATTGTGACCGCTGGTGGCGCAATGGCTTGGACAGATTTGGGACTGAGGATGGTAGATCGCTTTCTTGGCTCACAAGTGATGAATGAGACCGCTCGTGCGTTGTTAATCGATCCCTCAAGGCGCGAACAATGTTATTACAGCGCATTCTCGCCCAGCCTCACCCATGGGGACGCGGCCATATTAAAGGTACAGCATTGGCTGCAAAAAACAGAGGCGCAGGATATTGATTTGTCCACACTAGCCAATTGTGCGCAGTTAGAGGAGCGCACTTTTCTGCGTCGTTTTCATAAGGCGACAGGCATGACATCAACCGAATACTGTCAGCGATTACGCATCGGAGAAGCAAAAGATTATCTACAGTTCTCTTTAACGCCTGTCGAGCAAATTGCGTGGAAGGTGGGTTATGGTGATGTCAGTGCGTTTCGTAAGATATTTAAGCGCATTGTTGGTTTGACACCAAGTGAGTATCGACGGAGATTCAATACGAATAAATAATGAGATGTTTAGGCGGTGGCTGAGTTAAAATTATACACCAAGGGAACCACTTATTTCACCCTTCAAACCTATTAATAGACCACTTATAACAGATTGCTAAGCTCCTCATATTTACTAAGGCTAATTATGACCACATACATACTCGACACCGAAACTACAGGGCTTATCGAACCGCACATGACTGAAGCAGCCTACTCCATTGTTGATATTAACGATGGTAAAGTAACTGTGTTGCAGGAGCCGAGAGCGAAGCGCTTTAACCCCCTGAAAGAAATTAGTTTGGGATCTATGGCGATATCACATATCTGTGATGAAGATGTAGCGGATGAACCACCTCACACAGATTTTAGACTACCTAACAGTGTTGAGTACTTGATTGGTCACAATATTGATTTTGATATGGCAGTTCTTAAAAATGCGGGCGTAACTCATACTCCTAATTTGATTTGCACCAATGCCATGGCTAACTGTCTTCTTCCTACACTTGAGAGCCATAAGCTAGTATCCCTCCTCTACCACTTTCACCGTGATATAGCTCGTGCTCAAGCAAGGGATGCTCATGCTGCTATTGCTGATATTTACTTCACTGAGCTGGTACTTGGTAGTTTGATTGATTTAGCCAATAGTCAAGGTCATGAGATAAGTGATGTAGAGAGCTTATATAATTTTAGTCAAATAGCTCGTATACCTACGCATCTAAGTTTTGGTAAACATAAAGGTGAGGCTATTGCGGATTTAGCTACTAGTTTTGAGGGTGCTGGCTATCTTAAATGGTTGCTTAAACAAGATACGGTTGATCCTTATTTAGCTCAAGCTTGCCAGCAAGTATTAGAGTCGGTATAAATACACTGATGCTATGAGTTTTATAGTAAGAGTAAATATATTTGCTAAGTAGCTAGATGAACATTGGGATTCAAATCAAGCTAAAGACTCAGTTCTGAAATTGAGATCGTTACTAGAAATAGTTAACGCTAAAGTAGATTAAGTTCTTATTGAAACTATAACTTATTAGCTAGTAAATCCCTCAATATTATGGTGTTTAAAATATCATTAATACCTGCATATGCCATGAAAAAATCTTACTCTGACAAGTCAGAAAAGCTCTATATGCTATTATCTATATAGTGTAGAGGGCTGGATTATGAAATTTACTTTTCTTAGGTAACGTTATTAATATCGGGGTTTGAATAAAATAAACTATCCTGATAACTCAGTGGTAACTGCGACTTCATGGGAATTTAAAATAAACATTTAGACAGCTCCTTACCCTCCTAATCTCTGACTTTAACTCGGCTAAACACGCTTTTAAAGATTCGTATTATTTCAGAAATAATCATCACCATCGCTTATCATTGAAAGAAAAATGTCAATAATCCTATGACAATAGCCCGCTTATGATTATAAATACGTTGACATACAATCAAATTAACGTAATAATAATCTAGATGTTAATGATTATCAGTAACATCCTTATATTTTCAGATGCTATCTATTTGACGGTTATATGAAGTAACCTTTATATGATTTTTTGGCTTGGATGACCCTTTATGGCTGAAACGCTTACTCGTTATGATACCGATAAAACCCCATTAGCCATTGCTGATAAAGCCATGTTCATTCATCATCTCAATGAAGAGCATCAAGATGAACTTGCGATGTTTATCAATGCCTTTACCTCTGCCTCAGTCGGCGAGTACGATCTAGTATCAATAACAGAACTGTATCCTGACGGTCTTCTGTTAGATGTTATGACGATGAATCGCTATCAAAATAACTCTAATGTGTTAAAAGATAGCAGTTCTACAGATAACAGCCTCGCTGAAAACATTTCTAGTATTAATCATCAATACTTTATCAACTTTTTTGTGCCTATTAGCGACGCTGAGACACTACATGAACAATATATAGCGTTATTGCAGTCATCCGCTACTAAGCTTGGTAAGCGTACAATCAAACTTCAAGAACAATACTTTAGCGTGATTGATAGTTATTATGTCAGTTCTAATATGTATCGACTGATGGTCACAGCACCCGATAACATCCCACTCAATCATCCCGGGTATGCTTATTTATTTGAGTTAAACTCTGACGTTTTCTCCACCCTAAATGATGAGTCAAGTAATAACGACAAGCCTTTACAGCGCTACTACACCCTGCGAAAAGCATGGCAAGATCCAATCAGCTTGTCTGTTCAAGCTTGGATAGATGTTTATATCCATGGCGACACACCAGGTGGCAATTGGGCACGTTCTCTCGCTTGCGGTATGCCAATAAAAACGGTGCGCGACTATCCTGAGAAAACAGAACACCTCAATGAGGGTCAATGCTTATTAATATGTGATGAAACCTCTCTACCTACAGTCGCCAATCTATTAGAGAACTGGCAAAATCCGTTACCACCCCTTGTCATTGCTATTACTGAAGATCCAAAAGACATCAGTTATTTACACACTCTAAACCTTTGCCCGTGCTTAGGTCATGATGAGTGTTTTCTACAAGACAATCTACTTCATATCATTAAGACGCCAACAACCGAAATTCCTGAACAAATCATGAGCTTACTAAATGCAAGATTAATGACATTGCCTCTTAAGATTGGCAAGGTATGGGGTGCGCTTGAAGCGGCGGACATCAAGTCATTAAGAAAACAATTAAAAGCAACCCTTGGTCTATCTCGTCAAGATATGGTCATAAAAGTCTATTGGCGCGCTCAATAATTGCCGTATGTTCATAAATAAAATGAAAATCATTTGCATTAACCATCTACTTTTCTTTAAAATCCCCCATTTACTTTCGACTGCTCACTATGATGCACATCAATAATTTAAGCTTAATACGTCAAAAAAAAGTTTTGCTTCATCCTACTTCTTTTATTATCGAACCAAATAAACTGTATGCGCTCATTGGGCATAATGGTTCGGGAAAATCTAGCCTTATAAAAGCCATGGCAGGAGAAATGACGCCCACGCAAGGTGGCATTGAAATAGAACGACAAGATTTGCGAAGTTTTTCTGCTAAAAGACTGGCCACGCATCTTGCCTATTTACCGCAAAACCTACCTGATGCGGGCGCTTTTACAGTCTATGAGCTTGTGATGTTAGGCAGATACCCTCATCAGAAATGGCTGCAAAAGCCGACTGCCGACGACCGTCAACAAGTAGAAAAAGCCATCGCCCTCACTCAAGTTGACGCCTTTAGAGATCGCCAAGTATCGACGTTGTCAGGTGGTGAGCGTGCGCGCGTCTGGCTGGCGATGTGCCTTGCCCAGCAAACAAAGTATCTTCTATTGGATGAGCCACTAGCAGCGCTGGATGTGGTCTATCAAATAGAAGTGTTAAAACTGATTCGTCAATTGGTCGATGAGCAAGGCTTAGGTGTTGTGATTATCCTGCACGACCTAAATCTAGCAGCAAGGTTTTGTGATGAATTTATCGCCCTAAAACAAGGCAAGCTGTGCCATATGAATGATGTCAAACACACCATGGAAAAGGATGTACTGCGCTCGATATTTGGTGTCGATTTTACCCTACTAACCCATCCTACCACTACTCATAAAGTCGCAGTTATATGAAAGCGCTCACCTTTTCGTTCGGGCTATGTGTGGCATTATGCTCAAGTTTATTGTTAAGCAGTTGCCAGTCGTCTGACGCCACCTCACAAGCACCACAAGCAGTGTCACCTAAAAACAGTCAAAAAACGCCTAAAGTCATGACGCCCGATTGGGGTATTGCGGCGACGCTGACTGCCATGGGATACCCACCAGTTGCTATGGGCGATAAACCTTTCTATAGAGAATGGGTCGGTGAGCCTCTTATACCTGATACAACTCTCGACGTAGGAACACGCTATCAGCCCAACCCTGAAATGTTCTCTCAGTTAGATTTGGATTTGGTCATAGACAACGATTTTTATGCGCACCTGCGTCCTATGTACGGCGATTTGCCTATCCACTCTATTGAATTGACCAGTCCTAACAAAACTGCAAAGTGGGAGGACTTTATAGAACCAACGTTAGAATTGGGCCGATCTATCAATAAACCGCAAGCCGCGCAAGATTATTTAGACACCAGTAAGAAACAAATCTTACAAGCGGGACAGACTTTTCATGCGCGTTATCCTCATGTCAAAAAATTGGCTGTCGTGCAATTTGCCGACACCAATAATTTGCGTATGTTTTCGTATAATAGCTTGTTTCAACCTGCTTTAGAGACGATGGGACTACAGCTAGTGGCATTGGCAGATGGCAATCAATGGGGGTTTACGCCCATTATGCTAGGAGACTTAGCGCAGCTTGATGCCGATACTTGCCTTGTGGTCGTTGAACCTCTTAGTGACCTTCTCAAACTTGAATTAGAAGACAGCTTAGTGTGGCAGCGCTTGGGTTATTCCTTTGATCAAGAGCATGCATCTAGCAAAAAAGGCCGTTGTATCACCTTACTGCCTGCGACATGGAACAATAGTGGCGTGGCTTCTATGAATGTTTTAGCCGATCGCTTAACGAATGTCACTTTTGTAGGCAATACCGATTTATGATTAATAAAAATAATTTTTTGTCTGCTAACCGTATTTATATGATAGTCGTTTTCTTAATGCTGCTAGCAGTAGTGAGCAGTTATGCAGTCGTACATCAACTTTGGCACCTGCCTTTTTTAGAATTATTCATACCCTCATTTGAGCTATCGCTTTCGGACATGAGTATCCAGCTACAAATCCTACCGACCATGTTGGTAGCATTAACCGCTGGTGGTCTTTTAGGATTGGTCAGTATTTTATTACAACAGCTGGTAAAAAATACTCTGGCCTCAGACACAACATTGGCAGTCGGTAGCGGTGCAAACATGGCACTACTCATTGTCACGTTATTCCTGCCTAGTTTGGCGTTAGGGGGAAGTTTCTGGGTCGCCTTTGTTGGCGCACTTGGTAGTATGGCGATTGTTTTTCTTCTAGCTGCGCCTAGTCGCATGAATCCTTTGGTATTGGTACTAGGTGGACTGGTGACCAATATTTTATTGGGCGCTATTACTGGTTTATTATTGATTTATTATGCTGAAGAAACCTTAAACGTCATGGTGTGGGCGGCGGGCAGTCTCACGCAGAATAACTGGCAAGTATCTGCCGTATTAAGCATCGCTAGTGTGGTCGCCTTTATTAGCTTAATGCCTTTATTAAAACCATTAGAAATAATGAGCTTAGATGATAGGCAAGCCAAAAGCTTGGGCGTTCCTATCAACCTCATTCGTGGATTGGTGATGGGATTGGTGGCACTACTGACCGCCCTTGTCGTCAGTCGCGTGGGGCCTATTGGTTTTATTGGCTTAGGGGCTGCTACACTGGTGAATGTGTTTTCAGTAAGGCGTATTGGTTACCGTTTGCTATTAGGTTATGTGTTTGGGGCACTGTTGTTATGGATCACCAGTAATGCTACGACGCTGTTACAACATTATTTAAGCCTAAATATTCCTGCTGATGCAATGACGGCCATTCTTGGTGCCCCATTGGTGATATGGTTAATCGTGAGCCAAAGTCTTCAACATACCGATGAGGTTATTCCGACTTTAGTTTCAGAACGCCGTGACACTCATTTAATGGGTTGGAGTATCGCCTTAATACTGTTGCTCATAGGCGTACTTATCTTTACGGCTACTTCAAATGGCTGGCAGCTTAGTACGCTAGGACATTTAATTGTTGATTTTAGATTGCCTCGTACTTTAAGCGCAGCCGCCACTGGCATAATGCTAGCCACTGCTGGCGTGCTGCTACAAACCTTGACACGTAACCCGATGGCCAGCCCTGAAGTACTCGGTATTAGCTCAGGCTCAGCGATAGGAGTGGTACTGGCCTTTGTTTTCCTGCCCAGTTTTGGCTATACAGGTATTATATTATCAGGATTATTGGGTGCTTTTATCGTGCTCAGTTTGATCTTATGGCTTGCCCGTCGTATCAATCCGGCTTATTTATTATTAGTTGGTGTGGCCATTGCCGCATTGATGGGCGGATTATTAAGCCTGGTAAAAATATCTGGCGATCAACGGTTACAAGCGGTGCTAAGTTGGCTATCAGGTTCTACATATCTTGCCAGTCCAGAAACGGCATGGATTTTAGTAGGATTGGCTTTTATACTTTTCATATTAAGCTTTATGGTCATAAAACCATTAGAGATATTGAGCCTAGGTAGTGGGATTGCCCGTGAGCTTGGGGTATCTTTGAGATTTTATCAAACCTTGATACTTATTCTTGTAGCATTACTGAGTACGATATCAACGTTGGCAGTGGGTCCGCTCAGTTTTGTGGGTCTGATGATTCCTCACCTCGCCAGCACATTAGGCGCGGTGAAGCTCAAACGTCAAATTCAATTGTCTGCTATTTTAGGCGCGGGCTTAATGGTCATAGCAGACTGGATTGGACGCTATCTTATATTCCCCTATGAGATACCTGCTGGCACCATCGCTGCCATTATTGGCGGGGCTTATTTCCTATATTTGATGCGGCGTATTAGAGCGTAATCTATATGGTTAATACTTCATTAACGACATAACATCATTATCGCTACTTAAGGCTTTAAAAATATTTAAAATTAATATTGCGCCCCTATTGTAATGAAAATGATTATCATTATAATAGTGATTTAACTTACACATTGGTAACATTCATGCAACTGTCTCGCCTATATTCCGCCCTATTTTGCCTTAAAGCATCTAACAGAGCGCGTCATCCATTTTCAGTAAAATCACTGTCTATCTTTCACCTGTCTACCTCAGTCGTTTTACTTGCTGCCAGCCAAGCAGCATGGGCACAAACCGATATAAATAACGACAGTCAATCAGATGTGCCAAGTGTGGTACTTGATACGATTGTAGTGACCAGTAGTGCTGAAGCGTCAGCAGATGGATTGCCAGATGCTTACGAAGGTGGCCAAGTCGCGACCGGAAGCCGTGTAGGGATTTTAGGCAATCAAGATATCATGGATACGCCATTTTCTACTACATCGTATACCAACGAATACATTGCCAACCAACAAGCTCAAAGCGTAGGCGACCTGCTTAAAAAAGACCCCACTGTTCGCGTTGCAAGGGGTTTTGGTAACTTCCAAGAAGCTTACTTTATGCGCGGTTTCATCACCACATCAGATGATACGATGTTTAATGGCCTATACGGCATTTTGCCTAGACAGTATATCGCCACCGAATTATTTGAGCGTGTTGAAGTTCAACGCGGCGCATCTGCTATGCTAAACGGTGCAGCACCCAGTGGCGGCAATGCTGGTGGTACGATTAACCTACTACCAAAGCGTGCTAGTAATGATCCCCTACGCCAATTAACGCTTGGTTATGGTCAAGGTGACCAAGGTAAAGTGGCGGTAGATGTTAGTGACCGTTTTGGTACTGATGATGCATTTGGCGTGCGCTTTAACGCCGCTTATCAAGATGGCGATAGTGCCATCGATGATGAGTCTTCAACATTAGGATTGGCAGCGCTTGGGCTAGATTATAAAGGCGAACAATACCGATTATCAGCAGATTTGGGCTGGCAAGATAATAAACTTAAAGAGACTCGTCCTAGCGTCAATCTTGGTGGTGTTTCTAGCATACCAAAAGAGCCAGACGGCTCAAAAAATTGGGCTCAGCCTTGGACGTACTCAGATGAAAAAGATATCTTTGGTACCATTAGAGGTGAATATGATTTTAATGATAATCTCACCGCTTATGGTGCTTACGGCATGCGAAGTGGCGAGGAAGAAAACTCACTAGCCACCTTAACCGTCAACAATGCTGATGGTGCGGGCACAATTTATCGTTTTGATAACTCTAGAGAAGATTTGGTACAAAGTGCCGAGCTTGGTCTACGTGGTAAATTGCAAACCGGTGAAGTGGCTCATAACTTAGTGTTGGCCGCAAACCTATATGATCAAAAAGAAAAAGGCGCATTCGCGTTTGATTTTGGCAATCAACCTGCGACCAATTTATACCGCCCTACCGACTACACGGAAGTCCCTTTTACAAGTACAGCTACGTTTGGCGGTAACTTAGATGATCCAAAGTTAACCAATGAGAAACAACTACAAAGCTTTGCGCTAGCAGATACCATATCGCTGTTCGATAACAAACTTAAAACCACGTTAGGTGTGCGTCATCAAAATATAAAAACCACCAGCTATGATGCCAACACGCAGGCAGAAACTGCTCATTACGATAAGAGTGAGTGGACACCAAGTATCGGTATTGTCTATCAACCAAACATGGACTGGTCGTTCTACGGTAACTATATCGAAAGCTTAGCGCCAGGAAAAACAGCCCCTCAAACAAATAATAGTGCCCCTGTCACCAATGCTGGTCAAGCTTTGAACCCTTACGTGAGCGAACAAACTGAAATTGGCGTAAAGTATGACAACGGGCTTATTGGTAGTAGTTTGGCAATATATCGCACTGATGCCGCACGTGACTATATCGATGCTTCAAACACCCTTATATCTGCTGGTAAAAACCGTCACCAAGGTGTAGAACTGACCGTATTTGGTAGCCCTAGCGAAAATATGCGTCTAAATGCGGGCGTCAGTTATTTAAGTGCCAAACAAAAAGACACCGGTGATTCAGCGCTAGATGGTAATAAAGTCATCGGTCTGCCTACCTTACAAAGTAATGTCAATCTAGAATATGATGTTGCGGCACTCGAAGGACTAACCTTAACAGGTGATATCATTCATACGGGCCCACGCTATGCCGATAATGCAAACACTTTAAAAGTTGACGGTTATACGACGTTAGATCTTGGTGCTCGCTATAAGACCGTGCTAGCAGGTCAAGATGTCACCTTAAAAGGCATGGTAACGAATGTCACGGGCGAAGATTATTGGCAGTCAGTCGGTGGTTATACAGATGCTGGTTATTTAAATGCGGGCGAACCCACTGCGTTAAAAGTTTCAGCGACGTTTGACTTTTAAATTTGAACGCTAAGCTTCGCCAATGAAACTACTATACTGAATAAACTGTCGTTATAGAATCATTATCGGGTTTGAATAAAAGGGATTAGGCGCCACCTACTCCCTTTTGTGCTATCTAAAAATATGCAAAATTCATTTTATTATTGAGTCCTTATGTCCTCTCGCGCTACAGCCTCTCTATATCATATGATCTGGTCGCATTACCGCTTGCCTTTTCTCAAAGTTATCTTATTAAATTTAGTCAATGCGGCGGTCAGTGTGGGTATTATTGCTTATATTAATCACACTTTTATCAGTCAGCCTGTTTTTAATACCTTGTCATGGCAAAGTTTAGGTTATTTTTCAGCGTTAGTCGTTCTCCTATTAGTCACGACTTTTTTATCACAATATGCCCTAACCCGCTTGGGTCATAGATTTGTGTATGAGCTCAGAACCAAGCTGGTAAAACAAATTATCGATACCAACGTTCCGCAGATTGACAAGTTAGGGAACGCCCAACTACTCGCCAGCTTATCTACCGATATCCAATCGATTACCGTCGCTTTTGTCCGTATGCCAGAGTTGGTTCAGGGGATTATTTTATCTAGCGGAGTCGCCTTATACTTGAGTTGGTTGTCATTGCCATTATTACTGATCATCATGGTTTGGATTGTAATGACGATTTGGATAAGTACCATTTTGGTGAAGCACGTTTATAAGCATTTAACAGAATTAAGGGAGATTAATGATCTTTTATATCAAGATTATCAATCTATTATCGAAGGGCGAAAAGAGCTTGCACTTAATCAGCACCGCGCGCAAAAGCTGTATACCAATGATTTTTTAAGTCACGCCCAGTCTTATAAAAAGCGCGTTATTAAAGCAGATACCTTCCACTTATCAGCAGTGAATTGGTCGAACATTATGATGTTTGCAGCGATTGGTGTCGTCTTTGCGGTCTCAAACTATCTTAATATTCCCATGAGCGTTGCCACCACTTTTTCTTTAACCATTCTATTTATGCAATCGCCGCTGCTACAAGCCGTTGGCGCTTATCCAACTTTACAAACGGCGCAAGTCGCGTTAGATAAAATACAGACGTTGGCGCTTGCTGATTATCAACCAGCATTTTTAACCAATATAGCAGCAAATGACTGGCAGACCATCTCACTGAACAATGTGAGTTATCGGTATCAAGGTATAAACCACAATACACAAGAAACTGTGACTGAAAATAAGTCGCTTACTGATGACATTTTAAAAAATGTCAATCTCACCTTGAGGCGTGGCGAAGTGGTGTTTTTGATAGGCTCTAATGGTAGCGGTAAGTCTACCCTTGCAAAAATAATTACTGGTATTTTTACGCCTACGACAGGCGCTGTAAAAGTAGACAAACAGGTGATTGATTCGGACAATAATAGCCATTATCGGCAGCTATTTTCTGCCATTTTTAGCGATCAACATCTTTTTAAACAATTAATCGGCAGTCAAGACAATGACCCTGATATGTCTTTAGTGACCGAGTGGCTGCATAAATTGAACCTGCAAGATAAAGTGACGGTAACTGAGCATCGATTGTCTACCGACAAGCTGTCCCAAGGACAACGCAAACGCTTGGCCATGTTGCTCGCTGTCGCCGAACAAAAGGACTTTCTGCTGCTCGATGAATGGGCCGCTGACCAAGACCCTGCTTTTCGCCGAGTATTTTATCAAGCGCTGATTCCTGAATTAAGAGCTATGGGCAAAACGCTGTTTATTATCAGTCATGACGACGGTTATTTTGAGCATGCTGACCGCTTGCTTATGATGAAAGAAGGAAAACTGACGGAATTAAATGCAGAAGAACGCCAGCGCGCCAGTGCGGACGCCATTGCTATGCTAGAGTAGCTTCTTAGGTAAAATAACTGCTGATAAGTCATACTATTAAACTACTTAATTCCAAAGAATAGCATAGCCTTTGGCGGGCAAAGCACATAGCAAGCGGGAGAGATTTATAGCAGCATTTTATTTTTAACATAGCTCTTTTATATAAACTGACTATGCCAGTTTTTCATAAATAACCATGCTTAAATATACACCTCCTGCTGCTACGATTAAGCTGGCAAACCAGACGACGATAAAGTAACCAGTATGAAGCGATGAACAAGTTAAGATAAAACTTACCAATAGCAGTAGCAACCCCATCCATCGTAACCATTTCTGTTTAATAATATATCGTTTCTGCTCATCATGATGAGATAGCAGGTTTGACCTTACGGCGACTAAGAGTGGCCGTTTGAGATGAAACTTATCCCTATGTCTTTTACTCGTCATCATTAATGCCATCATACCTAGCAGATTAAATGCCAATAGCAATCCAGATAACAGCACGTTAGACATACTATAAATTTCCCATCTGAAGCTTTGAACGATTAGGTGACTTTATTTTTTGCTTGCGAGACGTTTTCTTAAAACTGACCACATAAGTGATATAAGCAAACAGCAACGCTAGAATAAAAAACATAACGTCGAAGCTGATAAACAGCACATCGAAGCTCAAGATACTGTGAAGCAATCCACGCTCAGTGGTTAGGCTATTCAGTAGCGGTGTGAATAAAAGCAATAGAGTGACCAATGATAATAATAGACGCCACGCATGACGACTAGAGAGTAATAACGTCAGCAAGAAACCAAACGCCCAGATGATAAAAAATCCATCTACCTCCCACTTGCCTCGCCCTATTAACTTTAACGGCAACAAACGATTGAGCCATAAAAACCCTATCATCGCTAAAGGTAATCCCGCTAGCGTCGCAATATTGAGCTTTTCTACTAACCAAAATCCCCAATCAGGCTTATCTATAGTTAATAATTGGCGGCGACGTTTAACCGTCCAAAGCACTAAGCCTGTTGCAATCATACCGCAGCCCGCTGCGCCACATAAAAAGTACAACCAGCGCAGCCAGTTATCAGCAAAGCGTCCTGCATGCAAACCTATCATGACCGCTTGTGTTTCCACAGCAAGCGGCGGTGGTCGACTGTCTTTGAGTACTTTGCCTGTCTGCCCATCATAAATAAGAAATACCCCTAACGTCGATAATTGATGCTCAGCTTTACCATCGATAATAATCATACTTTGGTCAGTATTAGGATGATTAATACTGACACTGGTCACGGCATAATTAGGGTTGCGTTTTTGCCAATCAGATCGCGTTGTAGCAAGCAATGGAGCAATACTGGCCATAGGGGCAGTCTGTAACTCGGTTGTATCCGCTGCCCGATAAGAATAAATTTCCTTAAAAAACTGCTCACTATCTACAGTAGATACCATGCCTGCCCACGGCATATACAAGGTTATCAAGGTAATAATGCCGGTAAAGGTAATCATCAGATGAAACGGTATTGGCAGCACAGAAAAAGCATTGTGCGCATCAAGCCACGAGCGTTGCCCCTTGTCCCAACGAAAGGTAAAAAAATCCGTGAATATTTTTTTGTGGACAATAATACCTGTGATAATAGCAATCAACATCATCATAGAAGCTATACCGACGATGATTCTGGCCCATATCACACTCATATAATGCAAATCAAAATGCATACGATAAAAGAAGTGACCGCCTACGGTATCTCTTGGTGTATATGCCATTTGGGACTGCGTATCAAACTGATATTTTAGCCTTTTGTCATCTGTAGTCACATTGATATGCAGACGTTGAGCAATATTATCGCTATCAATATCTTTGGCTATAAACCATTTTTTGGCATTGGCTTGGGTTTGCTGTAAGTGAGCGATTGCCATAGCAAAACGATCTGACTTATCTTCTAGATTTGTCATATTTTGATTTTGCGTAGATGCTGAGGATATGAATGGTGTTTGCTGAGAGCGTGCCGGAACTTCAGGTTGCATCCATGCCGTCAGCTCATTATTAAAATAACTGACCGTGCCCATCAGAAAAATGGTGAACAACAACCAACCTAATAATAGGCCAAACCAAGTATGCACGTCAGACAAAATGACTCGATAGCCCTTCACTTTATTTTTACTTTTTGTCTGAATATTACTCATTGTGGCAGTTTGGGTCTTAGTAGAGTCTGAGGGCATAATAACAGCCTGATGGTAAGAAAAAATCTAAATAGCGACATAATCAATCACCCCTAATAGCCCTGCAATACCGACGACCACCGCCCATGCCAGCCATAAACGACGCAAAGAAAATACTAAGACAAGGATGAGCGCGCATACAACAACGCTAGCAATTTGACCCCAATAGATGGCAGAAATCTCATCTATAGGTAAGGCCAAAAACATCAAACTCGTAAGCACCGCGATGCCATAGCTACCAATAATCGCTAAAAAAATACGACTAAGGACTTTAAAATCAGGTAGATAAAAACCATGACTGCTACGGCGCTTACTCATGTGACTGCCTGCATATTAAGATAGATGGTCATAATCGGTATGAAAGTTAAAAGCGAACGATTAAAAGCGATAGGTTAATCTGCCGACTACATTCAAAGGCTCACCGTAAGTCAATTCACTAAAGGTGCTGCCCGCAAGATACTTTTGATTAAACAAATTATTCACATTAACCTGCGCTTCAAGATTGTCGTTAAAAGTATATCTTGCCATGATATTGGCAAGCGTCACGTCATCTTGACCGTACTTTTCAGATTGTTTTGTCACAGGGTTTTTGACAATGCCATAGTATCCATTTGACCAGTCAACGCCGCCGCCAATGATTAAATTAGGAATGATATGATCAAGATTATAAGTGGCAAACAGATTCAGCGTGGTATCGGCAAAGCCTGTATTAATGGTCTTGCCCTTGTTGTCTTCAGCATTAAAATGCGTATAACCAACGCTCGCTTGTAGTTGGTCGCTGATTTGACCAGACACTTGTACTTCTACACCCTGACTGGTGGCACCTTTGCTCCGTAGTAGGCTTTTTCAAGGTCGGTGCGGGTATTATTTGACCGCCATCGAGTTGAGCAAGGTTGTCCTGCTCGATTCTAAAAATACTCACTTGGCTTTGTAATGCGCCATTATCTGACTCACTTTTTAGACCGATTTCATAGTTTTTACCTTCAATAGGATCGAGGAATTTGCCATTTATATCACGCTGAGTTTGAGGTTTGAAGATATCACTGTAGCTGGTATAAAGACTGTGATTGTCATTAACCGCATAGGTAATACCTGCGTACGGAGTCCAGATGTGTTTGGCTTCCGTGTTGACGTTTCGGCCATACTGCACACCTGAGCGTTCAAAATCAGACACACGCGTTCCCAAAATCACGGCTAAAGGATCCGATGGTTTGAGCTGAGTTGCCGCAAAGATAGCTTTTTCTTTGGTTGTGACATCAGAGCTGCGATTGCGCTCTCCCCATTCTGGTTCAGGATAACTGCCATCCCAGTCAGAAAAATCTGGGAGCGGCAATATACCATCAGGCGGTGACTTATAAGTGAAAGTATCAAGATCACTTTTACTATAGGAACCGCCTACGATGAGCTTATGCGTCTTTCCCAACGCATCAAAATTACCAGTTAACTTGCTTTTAACATTGAACTGTTTGCGTTCGGTATCGGCATGAAATGGGTTTAGGTTAAAAATAAGTCCAGTAGTAGCGTCCACTTGTTGGTCGCCATTGGCGTACATATAAAGCAGCTTTGGACTACTGTCACTCTCGTTATAGCTGGCATTGGCGGTCAAGTTCCAGTCGGCATTAAAATCATGGTCAATATCTGCAAAGTAATAGGTATTATCAGAATCCCAGTTTGTCCAATCTGCGCTGCCATTTTTACTGGTATCCCAATCCGCTTTTGACCCATCACTTAGATAGTTTGGCAAGCCGCCCCACATGGTTGATTTTGATTTATTGTGTTGACGGCTAGCACCCACACTGACCGTGGTGCTGTCGCCCACGTCCGCATCTACTGTGGCATAAAACAGACTTTGACCCAGTTCTTGACGGTCGATAAAGGTATTACCATCTTGATAGCTAGCCACCACTCGGCCTCGTACCGCCCCGCTTTCGCTTAATGGCTGGCTACGGTCAACACTGAGACCATATTGCCCATAACGATCAACATTGGCGGATAGCTCTGTTTTTGGCACAGCACTATCAGCCCGTTTACGTATCAAGTTGACATTGGCAGAAGGGTCGCCTGAGCCACTCATCAAACCAGTCGCGCCGCGTACGATTTCAACATGGTCAAACATCGCGGTATTGGCAGAGTATTCGCCCATGGCAGCTTGCTGGACAAAATCGGTGTTTAAGCCGTCAATTTGGAAGCTATTGATAGCAAAGCCTCTTGATGAAAGACCATTACGCGCGCCATCAACGCTACTTACTTGAATAGCAGGCGTGCGTTTAAGCACATCTATTAGGGTGTTTGAATTTTGATCTTTGATTTGCTGGTTGGTAACCACACTGACCGCTTGCGGTGTTTCTTTGGCCGACAAGCCCATACCTGTGGCGCTACTGGTGACAGGGATTGTATAGCTATCAGTATTTTCCGTGACCTGTTTATTTGTCTCTGCCATGACCACGATAGTCGGTAGCGTAGTACTTGGTTCTGTCGTATTCTCGTCACGATTGATTTCAATGCCGTTATCATCGGTTTGTTGCTGTGATACTTCAGCATGAATCATAGATGAGCTTACTGCCAACGAAGCAATGGCTGAAAGGTGCATGGTTTGCTTAACGAACCAACTTAAAGGGTTAGGTTTATGCTGTTTTCTACTTTGTGTAATCATAAACATCAATGGTATCTCAATGAAAGTGAGGAGAATTTGAGGGAAGGCAGTTATTCAAGACAATAGTGTTTACTAATACATGTCAGCTTTGTAGAGCGTCATGAGAAGTGAGCTATTTATTAATAGTCCTGGTGAATAAATATATTATTTGTTACATTAGAGTTTGTACATGATAAAGATAATAATAATGATTATCAATACAGTATTGAAATATTTTTGATACAGTGAAGGTCTACGTCATGAGATAGCAATACTTTTTGTTAGCAAACACTATAGATAAAAATAGCACAGCAAAAAAAAGGCCACTTTTTAAAAGTGACCTCAATTAAGCACAGTATCTGTTAAACCTTAACTATTAACTGCCTAAATTTAAGCATATCGTTTATTTGAATAGCTTCTGTACAAAGTGCGCCCGAGAAATTACCAAAAAATCCAACAACGTAATAGCCATAATCACAATGATTGCTGCTGGGAATATAATAGCCACAACAAGCAATGGAATGGCAAACGACCACCATATGGAAAAACCTTGTCCACGTGCTGGTGGATTTAGTCCAATGATTTCGTTGGCATTACGAGGACGACGTTGCCACCATATGACATAACCGCTCACACAAATTGCAATCACTGATAAGCAAAACAGTCCATTGGCTAACACGCTCCATAATCCCAGCGTTCCCATGTGAATAGCCGCACCCGCTGCCATAAACTTGCCAAAAGCATTGTAATCCTCAAAGCGGATATCAGCCAATATCTTCCCCGAATAGCGGTCGATATGTACCGTACGGTCAGCCGTTGGACTTTTCATATCGTAGCTCATAGAATCTTGGCTAATCGTCCACACTCCTGTCGCGCCTTGTGGTAGATTCAGCTGATAACGCCCTTCAAAGCCAATCTCACGAGCAAACCTATCTACCGTATCAATCATAATGGGAATATTAGGCGCGATACCGTTCTCACCTTTCGTTGACCCTGACAGCGGCATCGGTGTCAGTTCTAGCACCCAAGGTACCTCTTTGGTACTGCCCGTATTTAATACACGACCATGTGTTGGTGTAAGTGTTGGTGCTGCTCCATGAACGTGCAGCGCGGCATTGGCGTTATCCATATCCATACCCGCATGATGCTGACCATGGTCAATCGAAAGTGGCATGGGCGCCACGCCCCATTTACCGGCCGGAAACTGACTCCAAGCTTGTATGATTCGCTCGCCCCAAATACCTGCCCAAGCCATGCCTGAAATGCAAAAAAACAACAAGACAATGGATATCCAAGTGCCTAAGGTGGCGTGAATAGTACGGAAAAATGAACGCTTTTTCTTTAGGTTACTATCATCCGGAATCAACATAGCTTTGACAGATTTGCGTTTTTGCCACCACAAGTACCAACCCGTTAAAACCATCAAAATAGTTAATGAGGCGGTGGCTTCTTGAATAAAATCACCAACCTGCCCTAACAGCAAGTCGCTATGAATACTATCAAGGGTATTGTACAAGCCCGTATTAGTGGGGGTACTCTTAACAATATCACCTGTGTACGGATTCACCGCCACCATATTGTCATGCCTACCTGATACCACTTGAAACAAGGCCACCGTATCGGTGTTGCGGGGTGCGATATATTTAATCAGCGTGCTATCTGGTAAGGTTTGAAGGGCGTTTTTTGCTTGATTGGCGATTGGTGCTTGAACCATAGACTGTAGAGGGGTGACGGTTAAACGATCACTATCTCGGCCTGTTGTATTGGACATAAGCAGCATGCCAAGTCCTGTAAACGCTAAAATAATCAAAAAAGGGGCAATAAACATGCCTGCATAAAAATGCCATCTCCATACTGTAAAATAGCGTTGATTGTTAGGGGGTTGACGTGTATCTCTACTCATAAATATGACCTTTAACCATCTTTAGCTGCTCAATTAACGTCATGAACGCATTGATAATATTAATATAAAATAGCTGATTGTTAGATTCGACCCAAAATATTTCCAAGCCTATAACGTGTTTTTAAAGATGGCAGCATCATACAAGAAAACTCATCAAAACACTGCGATTTATAGGAAATAATTGGCCTTATATGAGGTGCTTTTTAACTTTTTATAATTTTAATCAGTAATGATTTTTCCTCACTTACACCTTATGTATTCTGTATAAGTGCTGACAATAAATACCTCCAATGCTTCTATAAAAACTCTTATTGTAATTTTTTAATGATAACAATAATCATTAGTGTTATCATTATTCCCATATTTATATACTCATCTTTTAATTTAAAACCGTCAACTACTTCTATCTGAAAGGAAATACGATGCCGTCTCTTTTATGTTCCAAATCTGCCCGAAAGAAACAACTAAGAATAGCAGTCAGGATTGGTTTATTAATGAGTATTAGCCATGGTGCATATGCTGAAGAAACGGCAAGTAATATTGAAGATGTCCAAAACGAAGATGAGAATGTTACTACTGTTAATCCGACACCAGCGACGACCTTAGATACTATTAATGTTTATGCCGATAGCTACCGCAGTACAGGCACCAAAACTGCATTAGACCCTAATGATGCCCCAATAAGTTATACGAGAATCAATCAAGAACTATTACAAAAACGCCAAGCAGACAGTGTCAACGCGGCCTTGCGTTACGAGCCCGGCGTGAGTACTGAGAGCCGTGGTACGGTATCTATTTTTGATGAATACAATATTCGCGGTTTTAAGACTTATTTCAATTTTTATGATGGATTACGCCTCCCCTATGACGGTGCTTGGAACCTGATGCCTCAAGTAGACATTTATGCGACTGAAGCGGTAGAAATCTTAAAAGGACCAGCATCCTCACTTTACGGCTACGCGGCTCCAGGTGGCATGGTCAATCAGGTCGCCAAAACACCAAAAAGCACTCAAGCATCTGAAGTGCAGTTACGACTTGGCAATCAAAATCTCAAAGAAATGGCAGTCGATACGACAGGCCCTATTTCAGATACGCTCAATTATCGCTTGGTGGCATTAAAACGTAAAAAAGAGGGTCAGATGCAGACTACAGAAGAAGAGCGCACTTTAATTAATCCGTCACTTGAATGGCGACCGACAGAAGATGTCTCCGTTCTTGCCAATCTTTTTTACCAAGACGATCCAGAGATGGTGCCTTCTACTCCGCTTCCTGCTGTTGGGACAGTCTACAATGCCAGCTATGGCAAGCTAGATAGTGATGCCTACGCAGGTGACGAGTGGAATCATTTTAGCAAAGAAGTAATAATGCCAAGTGTGACTGTCAACTGGGCTATCAATGACAAATTAACCTTTAAGCATATCCTACGCTATACCGATGCCGAAGCGCAGCAGCGCAATATGTACAATCAAGAAGGGTTTATCACGGGTAGCGACAAGATTTTAAATCGTGTGGCCTATACCACTGATGGAAAGATGAACAACTGGACCACAGACAATCAGCTGGCTTATAAGTTAGATACCGCCAATATCTCGCACAATTTATTATTCGGTGTGGAGTATCAAGAAACGGACAGTATCGCCACTTATTATGATGCTGGAGCAGATGGCACACCAAACCTTGATTTGTCCAAACCCGATTTTTCGCAAATCAATGCTGACACTTTGCCATTAGATATTTATCGACAGGAACAAGACATCAAACAAAGCCAGCTGGGATTTTATGTACAAGATGAGATGCAGTGGCAAGATTTGACGGTAGTAGCAGGATTACGTCACGATAATTTTGACAGCACTACCGAGCAAACCGAAGCCACTAAAGGTGCGGTTTATAGTAACAAAACGATTGATAATGACGCTTCAAAAACCAGTGGTCGCCTTGCTGCCATTTATGACTTTGATAATGGCCTCTCTCCTTATGCCAGCTACTCACAGTCGTTTCAGCCTGTTGTCGGTAGCAACTTCATTACCAATAAAGCATTTGAGCCTACCACCGCTGATCAGTTAGAAGTTGGTATCAAATATCTGTCCTCAGATCGCGCCACTCAAGGGACTTTGGCGGTGTTTGACATCACACAAAAAAACGTGGTGGTGGCAGATGAGATCAGTTATAGAAGTCAAACCCAAACGGGTGAAATTGCCTCTAAAGGGTTCGAGGTTTCAGGCAGCCACATGCTAAGTGAGTGGGTAGATATTGCTACAAGCTACAGCTATACCGATGCTGAGATTACCAAAGATGAATTCAACCATGACGTGGTAGGTAACACCCCAGCACAAACCGCTAAGCACAAAGCGACATTGTGGGCAGACTATTACGCCACAGATAAGCTTACCTTCAATGCAGGGGTTCGCTATGAAGACGGAATGCAACTTGATAAGCAAAATTCCGATGCGCTGCCAAGTGTGACATTGGTAGATATTGGTGGCAGCTATAAGGTCAATCCGATGCTGACGGTCGGTGCTAGTATCAATAACTTGTTTGATAAAACCTATGTCGGTACTTGCTACGATAGCAATAACTGTTGGATGGGGCCTGAACGCCAAATATCAGTCAGTCTAAAGGCCAACTTTTAAACAATGTAGGACTTATTATTACCAAGGTAATGTCAGTCTTATACACTTGCTTTATCTAAAATGATGACTTAAAACATGAAACACTTAAATTAAGAAAGGTATCAAAATGGCAAAACCCGCTCCAAGAATACTGGATGTTACTTGTACCAAATACATCACGCCACATATGTGCCGCGTCACGCTTGGCGGTGCTGGCTTGATTGACTTTCCAACAGATCAAGAAAGCGCTTATATCAAACTCATATTTCCTCAAGGCCATGGGACTCGACCACTAATGCGCACCTATACTATAAGTGGTCAACGTGAGGGTGAAATAGATATCGATTTTGCCTTGCACGACGCTGAAGGCCCTGCTTCAATGTGGGCACGTAACGCCCAAGTGGGTGAGCAAATATTGGTAGGCGGACCAGGACCAAAAAAGCTCATCAACCGTGATGCAGATTGGTTTTTATTAATAGGTGACATGACTGCACTACCTGCGATTGCTGTCAATCTTGCACAATTACCTGACGATGCACGCGGCTATGCCATCCTTGAGATCAGCAGCGAGGCAGATCGACAAAATCTTAAAAAACCTAAGAACGTTGACATTTACTGGGTTATAAATCCTACTCCAAACTCCGCAAGCAGCCCTTTACTTGAGCATGTTAAAACCATTACTTGGCTTGAAGGGCAACCTGCTGTTTGGGCTGCTTGTGAATTCCATAGTATGCGTGTACTGCGTGACTATTTTAAATTCAACCGGTCCATAGCTAAAACGCATTTATATATATCTAGCTACTGGAAAGTAGAGCGTACAGAAGATCAGCATAAAATTGAGAAGCAGGAAGATGCACAAAACCTAGAATAATATGCTATTCACCTTCAAAAATCCGAGTTGTATTAACAATGATTTGAGGGCTATTAGTGTTAAGGTTCTGACGTGGTCATCAACTCATTCGCAGGCCAGATTATAATATCCTAGACGACGATTACTTTATGAACGTCATCAAACTTTAACAACCTTGGTCACAAAATGGTCACCGTTTGGTCACTGAGCACTTGGTCACCGATTCCCAAAAGGGAGAATGCATGCATAAAAAATTATCATTTATGCATTGTTAAAGAGTAGACCATTTCGTAAAAACCAATCGAGAGAAGGCGCCAAGCCCTTATAGACAAAAGCTCTAAAAGAAAAATCAGACACAAAAAAACCTCAAGTAAATGAATACTTGAGGCGAAACTTGCTTAAACTCGAGAGCTTAAATTCGTTTTAAATATGGCGCAGCGGACGGGACTCGAACCCGCGACCCCCGGCGTGACAGGCCGGTATTCTAACCAACTGAACTACCGCTGCTTAGGTCGTTTTTAGCATCTTGTCCTTATCAATAGGACGCACTCGCTAAAAGAGTGGTGGGTGATGACGGATTCGAACCGCCGACATTCTGCGTGTAAGGCAGACGCTCTACCAACTGAGCTAATCACCCTGAGAAGCATATCAAAAAGCAGTGCTTTTTAGCTTCGCAAAAGAAAATCATTTAAATAAGATTTTCTAAAGCTTTTATTAACTATAGTTGTCACGCTATGGTTAATTTTGAAACGTCTTAATGAGCGTTTCCGACAGCAACTTGCTTTATCAATAAAGCCCCTTGCTGTGGGTGTGTATTATATAGATTTACACATGGCTGTCAAACAGTATTTGCCCTTTTCTTAACTATTTTTGCTGAATTTATTAATTTTACAGGCAAGCCTCTGTTTTCATTGGTTTTATATTTTATACAAAACCAATAATTTTTTCAGCTTATCGGCTATTTCCCTGCTAGCGCTTGCTCAATATCGGACTTAAGCGCTTCAGGCTTGGTGGTTGGCGCATAACGGTCAATGACTTGCCCATCTATACCAATTAAGAACTTAGTAAAGTTCCATTTGATGCCGTCTGTCAGCAGCCCGCCCTTTTGATTTTTTAGCCATGCAAAAATCGGATGAGCCTCATCGCCATTGACATCAACCTTAGCCATCATCGGAAAGCTGACACCATAGTTCTTTTGGCAAAACGCACCAATCTCATCGTTAGTGCCGGGGTCTTGAGCGCCGAACTGGTTACAAGGGAAACCAATCACGACCAAGCCTTGGTCTTTATATTGTTGATACAACGCCTCTAACCCTTCAAATTGCGGGGTAAAGCCACATTTACTGGCGGTATTGACGATTAATAGCACCTTACCTTTATAATCAGTAAAGGCTTGCGAGGTGCCGTCCATACGTTCAGCGGTAAAATCGTAAATAGTGCTCATCATTCATCCTTAAATTGATTGTTTTATTGTCTTCAGGTTGATAAGAAATTTGCAGGCTTATAAGAAAAAAGGAAGCACCACGTACTTCCTTCTTATCAGTCTAACTTTGGCTAAAATACTAATTTTAGCCAAACTACGAGCTATATTGACATTTATTCTTCAGTTTTATCCAAATCGATAGATAACGAGTTGATGCAATAGCGCATGCCAGTGGTCTCACGAGGTCCATCAGGGAATACGTGACCCAAATGCGCGCCGCAATTGCTGCACGTGACTTCCGTACGGCGCATGCCTAGCGAGTCGTCGACGTGTTCATCAATGGCGCCATTATCGATACCTTGATCGAAGCTTGGCCAGCCGCAACCGGCGTCAAACTTACTGTCCGACTCAAACAAGCTGGCACCGCAGCCTTTACAGCGGTAGATACCTTTATCATTGACGTCGTTATAAACGCCAGTAAATGGACGCTCTGTGCCCTTCTCACGCATCACATGATATTCATCGGCACTCAGGCGCTCTTTCCAGTCCGCTTCGGTCAACTGGCTGATTTCTTCTTTGCTTAATTGATTGTCTTGCATCGTTTATCCTTATGGAATATTTGGATGAAATGAGTGGCTATCTCGTTTGTTGTTTGTCATTTTCTCGCAAAACGTTATCGTTGGTTTTTATGAAAATGATAGCCTTTATCTGCTGCTTATCGGCTGACTATTCAAGGTAGTTATTATAAAGGTGCGCAACTTGCCAGCTGAAAGCTTAAGGTCTTGGGAAAATTATTTAGATAGAGAAGTAAAATATAACAAATTATCTTGCCACCTAAATGAGTAAAGTTGTAATTTTATTGAGTCCGTATGTCGTACGCTTGATTATTTTCGCTTCATTGGTGCTGGCTTAGTAACTTCTTATTTCACTCACCATTTAGCACCAAATTTGTTTAAAAAATTCTAAAAGCTAATCATCCAACCTTAAATGCAAGTTATTCTTGCATTTTATTATAACTTTAAAATTAATTTTACGGATATTTATCTTGATACTTGCATTAGCAGTTACTTTGCAATAATATCTTGCATTAGTACTGGTTTATGGCTAAGTATTCTATTGTCATATTCCATTACAAACGCATTGATTGGTTAATAAAAGGTGTAAATAACGATGGCTGATAGCAAAGAGTTGCAGGCGAACAAAGGCACGCAAGCCGAACGATTGGTACAACTGCGCCGCGATAAAGGCATGACTGCCGAGCAATTGGCGCAAGCGATGACCGCAGCAGGCGCAAAGGTCAGTCGCGGTGCTATTTCTAACTGGGAGCGCGGCACCAATGGCATCGTATCATCGAAGCTGCCGACTTTAGCGCGTATCTTAGGCTGTAGCGAAGGGTACCTTTTGCGTGGTGAGCTGCAAAATGCAGCTAATAGCGATATTGCTAGCAACGCAGATTTAAATCAAAGCATAAATGCTCATAATAAAAATGCAGCACCTAGCAAGCAAGTTAGCAACAACGCTCAACCAATGACAAATCAAGCAGCACCACATTCACAAAACAACCCTATGAGTGGGCACTCTATGAACACAATAAAAAAATCCGATAAATTACAAAACGTTTGTTACGATATTCGCGGTCCTCTGCTGCAAACGGCTAATAAAATGGAAGCCGAAGGTAAGCGTATTTTAAAGCTTAATATTGGTAACCCTGCCCCTTTTGGGCTTGAAGCACCGCATGAGATTTTGCGTGATGTGGCGATGAATCTGCCAGAAGCGACGGGATATTCAGACTCGCAAGGGATTTTTGCGGCTCGTAAAGCGGTCTTGCAATATTATCAATCAAAAGGCCTGCTATCTGCTGTCGATGTACGGGATGTGTATTTGGGCAATGGCGTCTCTGAGCTGATTGTCATGACCATGCAGGCGCTAATGAATGATGGCGATGAAGTCCTTGTGCCAATGCCTGATTACCCGCTTTGGACGGCAGCCGCCAACTTAGCAGGCGGTACAGCCGTGCACTATCGCTGTAATGAAGACGACAATTGGCATCCTGATATCGAGGACATCAAATCTAAAATCACTTCTAAAACCAAAGGCATCGTGGTTATTAACCCCAATAACCCAACGGGTGCACTGTATAGCGATGAATTACTGCTGCAGATTATCGAGGTGGCAAAAGAGCATGATTTAATCATCATGGCCGATGAGATTTATGACCGTATTCTCTATGATGATATGGAACATACACCGATGAGCACCTTGACCGATGATGTGCTTGTGCTGTCTTACAACGGTCTATCAAAGTCGCATCGTATTGCAGGTTTCCGCGCTGGTTGGATGATGGTTTCTGGTAAAAAACACCACGCTGCTGACTTTATTGAAGGCTTGGATATGCTGGCGTCTATGCGCCTATGTTCAAACGTTCAAGGGCAATATGCCATTCAAACCGCGATGGGCGGTTACCAAAGCATGAAGGATTTGACCTCTAAAAAAGGCCGTCTCTATAAGCAGCGCGAAATGGCGGTCTCACGCTTAAACGCCATTAAAGGTATCTCTTGTACCATGCCGCAAGGGGCGTTTTATTGCTTTCCAAAGATGGATCCTGCCGTCTACCCTATCGAAGACGATATGGCGTTTATGATGGATTTATTGGTAGAAGAAAACGTCTTACTGGTACAAGGTACCGGCTTTAACTGGGATGCACCCGACCATTTCCGCTTGGTGTTTTTGCCCAACCTGCACGATTTAGAAGATGCCATGGATCGCTTAGACCGCTTCTTTGCCAAAAAACGCAAACAGTTTGGCACCGAATAGAACTCATTTTGATTAAATTAACTCTCATTTTGATATAAAAAAACGCTTATCGGCATGATGCTGATAAGCGTTTTTTATGCTGTTAAATAAAGTAGTAAAGTCTCACCGTTAAAATCTTGTTAAAAACTCATACGGCTTTAATTTAAAAAGCTACCTTAATAACGCTACTTTAAGAACAATACTCTAAAAACATGGCTTTAAAAATATAGCTTTAAAAGTGTCATTTAAAAAAACTTTGTCTTAAAAAATATTACTTAAGAAAATATAGCTGATAGCTGACATTGAAGCGGCGGCAGGAAGGGTAATTATCCATGCCAAACCAATAGGCTTCATCAGTGCCCAGTTGGTGTCTCTATTGACGATACCGATACCAAGTACCGCGCCAACTAAGGTATGCGTACTCGATACCGGCAGCCCCATGGTTGAAGCGCCCATCACCACAGCAGCAGCAGCCAATTCCGCTGAGAAGCCAGAAGCCGGATGCATTTTTGCCAAATTGGTACCGACGGTTTGAATCACTTCTTTACCGATAAACCAAAGACCAACAATTAGCGCCACACCAAAGGTCAACATAACTGCAGGTGGTACTGCCGCTTCGGTAGCAATGCTATTGGTACGGATAACGTCCATAATCGCCGCAAAAGGACCGACGGCGTTGGCGATATCGTTTGAGCCGTGACTAAAGGCAAAGGCTGATGCGGTAAAGACTTGCATCCAGCTAAACATAATAAATGTCGCTTTGGTCAAATCTTCCTTATGCTTACCGCGGATACTCTTGGTATAGATATAGGTCGCAAGCCAAACTAGCGCTGCAATCATGCCCATGATTAAAAAGCCTTGCAGCGTTGTCATGCCATTATTGACATTTTTTAAGCCTTTAAAGATAACCAGAGAGGCCATGACCGCGCCGCCAGCAGCCGCAATAATAGGTACCCATTGCTTTAATGCTTTTAGGGTATCGAGGTTGCTGCGCTCGTTTTCAATTTCATAAAGCTGTTTGTAATAATCGGTTTCTAAATCTTCAACGTCGCAATCATCATCTTTATAGATTTCTTGATCACGTAACATCGCTGAGGTATAAGCCAGTTGTTCTGATTCGGTCAGACCATCCAGATACTCTTTGTGATTTTGCTTTAAGGTTTTTTTATCGCCCTTTAGCGTCGCAATGTGCGCTTCTGTTCTATCATTATATTCAATAATATTTTTCTTAATTTGGCCATATAACAGGTAGGAGAAAACGCCGCCGAGTAATGGTGATATGACCCAAGAGATAGCAATCGTTCCAATCGTGCCCCAATTCACCGTAGATAACGCCATTTCGGTGCCACCTAACGAGATACCTAATACAATGGAGCTACCAACCACGCCGCCGATAATAGCGTGAGTGGTTGAAACGGGCAGACCTTTTTTGGTCGCAAATAACAACCAAAATGCAGCAGCGATAAGCGCTGAGAGCATGACATAAATAAACTGGTTGGGCGTGACCGACAGACCATCTAGATCGACAATACCGCTTCGGATGGTATCGGTAACTTCACCGCCTGCCAACACCGCGCCCGACACCTCAAATATCGCTGCGATACCCAAGGCTTGCGGAATGGTCAACGTCCCTGCACCCACTGAGGTACCAAAGGAGTTGGCGACGTCATTACCACCGATATTGAATGCCATAAACACACCAAAAGCCGTCGCTACGATAAATAGCGTCGTCTGCTGATGCATGGTGTAATCTAGACCCCACCATAAAAAGTAAGCGGTCATCGCAATCAGTAAAATGGCAAAAAATAGATTGATTCTCATAGAACCGACTGCTTTGGTTGGTCCTGTAGAACTGCTGCTAATACCCATACGTTGATACGTCCTGCGTAAGCTGATTGAAATTATATGTGATTGATGACATTGCGGCGCTATGAATGGTGTTGTTTTCACCACCCAATATTATGATAGCGTGTACGCAACGTGTTTTTGAAATACTGTTTTTTGAAATACTGTTTTTTGAACTTGTTTATTGAAGTACTTTTTAAACCACTGCTTTAAACCACCGGTTTGAAAATTGGTTTAAACAACTAGCCTGCAATACCTTATTGATCCATCACTCAGACGATTTCGTCTGTTTACCATTATTTTCTACTCATACCTAGCACTAATATCTAGCTTAGTTTGCCTATGATAAAAATATCAGGTAAAAAAACCATCACACAAAATGCCATAAAGCCGCAAGTAGTATTGCCAAATCATCCGATTACAGCAGCTTGCGGCTTAGGTTTTTATAGTGATAGCGTTGGTTATGACAAATATATGAGTAATGATTAAAGCATTTATATGACAAATACAGTATCCGACTGCTGAGCTATTTTGTAGAAAGCAGAATTTATAATGTGCCTATTATATTAAATATAGACACAGAATGCATGATGATATTGCGAGATTTGTAACTGTGAATGTAAGCGCGATAAAACCTATCAATTTAGTGAAAATTTGTTGTTATATTTTATAATTTGGCTGAGCCAAAATATAATCAATTCTCAAACCTTTTAATCAGTTATCAGGCAGTGCTAAAGATAGCTGCTCAATGGCATGGTCTAATACATCTAGGCGCGCTTGCCGCTTTTCATTGGTTGCGATGACACACCAAGGAGCGTCCTCTGTATTTGTACGTGCCAGCATATCAGCTGCCGATTGCACATAATCTGCCCAGTTATCACGATTGCGCCAATCATCATCGGTCAATTTAAACTGCTTATGCGGGGTCTCTTCGCGCGCCTCAAAACGCTTAAGCTGCTCTTTCTTATCGATGGCAAGCCAGTATTTTATAACTATCGTGCCAGCCGCTACCAAATCTGCCTCAAAGCGATTGATTTCATCATAAGCGCGCTGCCATTCTGCATCAGTCGCAAAACCCTCAATACGTTCGACCAATACGCGCCCATACCAAGTACGGTCAAAGATAGCGATACGGCTGATACGATCGATCTGCTCATTGGGCAGTTTGGTCCAAAAGCGCCATAGATAAGGGTGTTGTAATTCATACAGCATCGGCGCGCCAATATTATAAATCTGATACTCGCGTGGGTCGAGCGGCGCAACCAGTCTTTTAATAGCGCCACCCTTGCCGGCCGCATCCATACCTTCAAAGGCAAAGACCACATGCCGACCCTTACGCGCACGTAGCAACTCAGCAAGGCGAGCTTGTTTATCGGCAAGCGCTTCATGATACTCAGACTTATCTATCTCGGTATCATCGATATTTATCAAAGCTTTAGGTGTTTTTACAGGCTCGAATTTTTTAACATTTTCTAGCTGTTCGCTTTCCTCTATGCGACTGCTTGCTAGCGCTGTTTGCATCGCTTGCAACACTTGATGACAAAAATGCATGGCTGCTTGTGATTTGTCATCACCATCGATAATAATCCAATCTCCCTGCTGGCGTAATAGCGCCGTTGCCACTTCATTAAAAGTTTCGACGACCTTGTTGTTTTTCCAATCAATTTGATATAAAAATTCTGGATCAACCTTGTCGTCATTTAGCCGCGCCTGCAAGGTTTCGATATCGACATGAAACCAGCATTTAAGCAGCTTGGTTTGATTAGCAGCAAGGTCTTGTTCAAAGGCTTGTAACTTAGTCAGCGCTTGTTTTAAATAGTCTTGCCATTCAGTGATAGGCAAGGCTTTATCTTTCAGCTGCTCATTATTCTTCTCATCACTTTCTTTATGTTCCTTAGCTTCATTATCTAGCGTTGCCATACGCATGACGTTATAGAGCAAATCAGCATACCAGTTACCAAAATAAACCATGACATCGCCATGACGCGGCAGCGCCTTGGTATGCGTCTGCCAAATCGGCTGATGCTCTAAGGGACAATCACCAATGGTTGCCTCGACTTTCAGTAAACGCGGGTCGACCCATTGCCGCAGCTGGGTGACGGCTGTGCCCTTGCCTGCTTGCTCCATACCGTTGACCAGCACCAATAATCCTGTTGGTTTATTCATAGTTGGCGGTGTTTGCTGCCGCGTGGCACGCAGAGCAAACTGTGCGGTGACCAATGCCAATCGCAGCGTATCTTTATCCATAGAAAAGAGATTTAACGGATTAGGTGTTAAGCGCTGCTCGATGACTTGCTTACTAAATTGGTCACTCACAGTTTGCGGCGCTTGGTCCTCAGTCGTATCATTTTTTTTGCTCATGTCCATACTCGCTTTATTATTAGATAATGTTTTATGCTTTGTTATGCGGCGTTATACAATTTTTATGGATGTTCTGTATGAATGATTTTTTTGCCTAGCCATTTCATATTTACACAGCTATGTTATAAGTGCTTTGTTTTTATAACATAGCTTACAATACTGATTACAACACTTATCACAGCGCTTAAAATCACCATTTTAGTTAATCATAGCATTGCGTAAATTCAGTAAATAACCCTGCTATGTAACAGTTTGGCATTTGTATTCTGCGGTATTTTCTTTTAAGGTGAACAAAATCTTGCGAGCATGCTTTAATAGCTGCCTATAAGTATAAAATTTAGTACCATCTCAGCCCTTTTACCATCAATTTGATTGATTGTTATTTTTACTTTTTATAGGATTACCTACCATGACTGCTTTAGCCAATTTACAACAGCACTTAAACCGTTTTTGGGCGCTGCCACATCATGAAGATGCTGCCTTAAACACTAAACTTAAAGAAGTACAAGCATGGCAACAAGCGCGTATTAAGCGTACGCACAGCGCGCTATTTGAACAACCAAAAAACCAATTAATGGCAGATTATTTCTTAACCCAGCTGTATGGTGGTGATGAATTTAAAGTATTGGCAGAGCAGTTAGGACGTATCCTTCCTAAAGCCAAAAAACTTGAGCGCCTCGCCAAAGAGTCTTCTTTAGAAGCTGGTAGCATGGGCATTCAAGCGTCTATTTTAGCCATTGAGCTTGATTTGCATTTGGCTGAGTGGCTGCTTGCTCAAGATTTAGCGGTTAATGAAGAGAATATGCTTGCCGCCTACCGCGCTGTTGATGAGGCAGATGAGCGCCGTGTGCAAATTAACAACCTAAAAGAAGTCTGCTATCGTACCGATAAAGATCTGAACTCCTTTATGCTCAAAAAAGCCTTTGCAATGGCAAAAGGCGCCGCGTATCGCTATAACTTCCAACCGCTTTACGACTTTATTGATGCAGGCTTTAAAGCCATGAAGCCGCTAAAAAGCGTGAGCAGCTTTATCGAACCATTTTGTGAGCGTGAACTTGAGATTATTGACGAAGTTCACAACACGGATAATGGCGGTAAGCCAGCAACGTTTGGTGTATGATAGGGTCAAATAATGCACGTGGCTCACGGCGCTGTTACTGATTAAACTATACTTAGATAATGATTCAACAATGCTCAAATGAGGCTTAAACAGCGCTAAAATACGCCATCATAAAAACGAATAATAGGATAATCGTATGACTGACAACTCAAATAACAATGCTGCAACTGATGCGACTTCTCATGGTCACCTGCAAGATAAATTGGTCAAAGACAGTATCGCCAACAATCAAAATATCACCGCGCAAGTAAAAGCGCGTCAAAACCATGTTTCTAATACGACGCTTAATGAAAATGCCGCAGTCGATAACAATAATAATGACTTCACCCAAGTGCAAGACTTACCAACCGGAACCCCACAAGGTCAACAAACGACTATGCCAAACCATACCACCAACGCTAACGCCACATTAAACAACAGCGCAAACCCTACTTCTGCGCAAGCACAAACCGCCAAACAAACGCTATTTAACCAACGTGATGACATCAATAACCCGCATACGCCTGATACTGATGGTAATGAGCAAACCCATTTTGGTTATAAAACGGTCAATAAAGCAGAAAAGCAAGCGCGCGTTGCTGATGTCTTTACCTCAGTTGCCAAAAAATACGATATTATGAATGACTTAATGTCATTTGGTATTCATCGCTTATGGAAGCGTTATGCGATTAGCTTATCAGGTGTACGTGCCGGTCAGCATGTGCTTGATATCGCTGGCGGTACGGGCGATTTGGCTAAAGTATTCAGCCGTGAAGTTGGTCGCAATGGTCATGTGGTGTTATCAGATATCAATGCGGCGATGTTAGAAGTCGGTCGTGAGCGCTTGATTAATGCTGGCTGTAATAATGTTGATTTTGTCTTAGCAAACGCTGAAACACTTGCTCCATTCGATGATGAAAGCTTTGATTTAGTGACTATAAGCTTTGGTCTGCGTAATGTCACAGACAAAGACGCGGCCCTAAAATCTATGTATCGCGTGCTAAAGCCAGGCGGTCGCTTACTGATTTTAGAATTCTCAAAACCTGTGTTTGAGCCATTGTCGAAAGCTTATGATTTATATTCATTTACTGCTTTGCCAATTATGGGCAAGCTGATTGCTAATGATGCAGAAAGCTATCAATACTTGGCAGAATCGATTCGTATGCATCCTGATCAGCAGACGCTTAAACAGATGATGCAACAAGCAGGCTTTGAAAATTGCGATTATCATAACTTGACTGCTGGTATCGTCGCGGTCCATCGCGGCTTTAAAGCATAAACACGCTTATTTATGCTTAATGTCTAGTGATAAAAGCTGGTTATACAAGCTTATTCATAATGTAAGAACGTCTGTCATTAGGCAGGCGTTTGATAATCGTCATAACAGCCAATATTGAAATATGCGCCACGCTTATGGCGCTCAACCAAACATGCGAGAGCCTTATGCTGACTGTATTACTTTTGGCGGGTGCCGAAAAGCTGATTAATATCGCCATTGCCAGTGATGAGATTACCAAAGCTGGGCTGGCACCGCTTGCGGGCAAAGTGCTGCGTTTAAATATGGGCACGCCTGAAGTGAATTTGGACGTCTTATTTACCGATGAGCGTTTGCGCTTTGAGCCGGTCATGACTGAGAGTGTTTTTGAGCCAAGCGGCAATATGAATGAGCGCCAAAAAGCCAGTCTAGAGCGTGCGCGTCTTGGCCATAGTCGTCCAGACTGCATCATTACCGTTGATAATCCAGCCCAACTGCTCAACCTGATGCGCGGCACTGAGGGTAACTTGCCTATCGCCGGTGATTACAAAGTGCTGATGCAACTTAAACAACTGGTCGCAGGTTTTGACCCTGATGTCGCCGGGCAGCTGGAGCCCTTTATTGGTAAACCGATGGCCAGCCAACTGCATCTTCTCATCTCGCAGCTAAAAGGCAGCTGGCGTCATAGCGCCAAACGCGCCTTTAATGATGTCAGCGACTGGGCAAATGATGTAGCCGGTAATGTTGCTCCTGACCCGATGGAAGCTGCCGAAGTGAATGATTTAAAGCAGCAGTTATTAAAGCTGCGTGCTGATATTGAGCGAGAAGAAGCTAAGCTTGCTGCTATCAAAGATGAGCAAGCACGTTTAAGCAATAATAGATAATAATACGTAGATGCTACGATTGTTTAAATGCTCTTTATAAACACATACCGTTATAAAAAATACAACATTTAGCCTATTTTCGAATTTTTAGAGTACCTATATCCCATGCTATTATCCCATCGCGCCCGTTTATTTGAACTTTGGCGTATTGCCGCCGCTTATCGCATTGATACCCATCTGTCTGTCGAAGAAGCGCCGCAGCTGCAACCTTTAGCGCGTTTAATTCGCTTGCATCCAGCTGCTTGGGGTAAAAAACATCAGCCCAATGCCATAAAGTATGCGCTTGAAGATATGGGTACGTTATTTTTAAAACTGGGTCAACTGCTCTCGACGCGTCGCGATTTGGTGCCGCCTGAGATTATCGAGCAATTGGTGCAACTACAAGATAAGGTCAAGCCTTTCGACTCTGACGTTGCCATTGCCCAAATCCAAGACCCGAAACATGGGCTTGGCCAATCTATCGCAACGCTATTTGCCCGCTTTGACGTTAAGCCGTTAGCAGCAGCCTCTATCGCTCAAGTACATACGGCGGCTCTACATGATGGTCGTGAAGTGGTGGTAAAGGTCGTTCGCCCTGATATACGCACCACCATCGTTGCAGACTTTGAACTATTGCGTGAGCTTGCCAATTGGGCATCGGCGCGTATCGAAGCGGCGCGTGCCATCCATATCGTTGATATTGTCGAAGACTATCGCCAAGTCATGCTTAATGAATTGGATTTGACCTTAGAGGCAGACAATACCACGCAGATGCGTAATAACTTCTTGGGTTCAGCACTGATGTATGTGCCTGAAGTCTATGATGCGGCCAAAAACGTCATGGTCATGGAGCGTATCCAAGGCGTTCCTATCTCGCAAGTTGAGATATTTGATAAGCTGGGCTATGACCGGGCGGCACTGGCAGAAAAAGGCTTAACGATATTTTTCACCCAAGTATTTCGCGATAATTTCTTTCATGCCGATATGCATCCGGGTAATGTCTTTGTAGAAACGCCGCCGGTTAAAACGCTCACTGCAAATATGGCAGCGGTGGATTTGGGTCATGAGCCGCGCTATATCGGCCTTGATTGCGCCATTATGGGTACGCTATCTAAAGACGACCAGCTTATTGTCGCGCGCATGCTTTTGGCGGTGATGAATAACAACTTTACGGCGATGGTTGATATCGTCAGCCGTGCTGGTTGGATACCGCCCAATACCGATAAGCATGCTTTGATGCGCGATATGAAACGCACTGTCGGTCCGATGCTACAAAAATCCATTAATGATATCGACTTTGCTGGTGTCCTGATGCAGATTTTAGATATCGCCCGTCGCCATCATATGAGTATTCCGCCACAATTAATGCTGCTACTTAAAACCTTGGTGCATGTCGAAGGACTTGGTCGCGACTTATATCCTGACCTTGATATCTGGTCACTTGCTAAGCCCATTTTAAGTAGTTGGATTAAAGAGCAGCTCGACCCGATGCGTAACTTGCAACATCTGCGTCAGCAGTTGCCAGAGATTTTATTATCAACGACTGACATTCCTAAGTTGCTAGATCAAGGACTACAAAGCCTTGCCTCACAAGGCTCGCGCCAAGACAGCCAGCTGCGAGAAATACAGCAGATTCGCGCTGATATGCTCAATGACCGCCGCCGTGATTGGCTAGCGCTTTCAGGTTTTGCCGTGTTTATTGCCATCGCCACACAAGTCGGTTGGTTTGCACCTATCTTTTATTTATTGGCTATGATTGTCGTTATTTGGCGGGTTTTAGCTTAGATTGCTGATTTTTTAACGACAAAAAATACCCGTTAATAGTTATAAAAGTTAAATTTTAATCTAATAAGCTCTAATTCATTTTCATTGTTCTTTAACGACAATCAAAAGGAATTAGAGCTTAAACTTTTATCTTATCTGACAGCTTGTTTGGTCAGTTAAAATACGTCTTATATGGAGAATTTACCTATGTCGACCATATCATCTACATCACCTTCTCAGTCTCATGATTCAGTCAAACCAAATCATAGTGACGCTATTGCCGCTTTGCAAACACGCTTTGGCAAACAACTGAGCACCAATACCACAATACGTGAACAGCATGGTCATACCATGACGTGGCTTGCCAATCAGCCACCCGACGCGGTATTGACGGTACAAGATAAACACGAGGTTGCTGCTGCGGTTGAGATTTGCAATCAGTATCAGATGCCAGTCATTGCCTTTGGTATTGGCTCATCCTTAGAAGGTCAATTAAATGCGCCTTATGGCGGGCTATGTATTGATATGCATGCCATGGATGCGATATTGCAGGTTAATAATGAAGACCTGACCGTTACCGTACAACCCGGTGTCACACGTGAGCAACTTAACCATTATTTACGTGATACCGGTTTGTTCTTTCCCATAGACCCCGGTGCCAATGCCAGTATCGGCGGTATGGTCGCTACTCGCGCCTCAGGTACCAATGCTGTCCGCTATGGCACCATGAAAGATGTGGTACTTGCCCTTGAAGTCGTTACCGCAAGTGGAGATATTGTCCGCACCGGCACGCGTGCTAAAAAGTCTGCTGCTGGTTATGATTTGACGCGATTGATGATCGGTTCAGAAGGTACGCTTGGTATCGTCACCGAAGTCACGCTCAAGTTATTTGGTATTAGTGAGTGTATTGGTAGCGGCATCTGTCACTTCCCAACGATTGAGGATGCTTGTCAGGCGGTGATGTTGACCATTCAAATGTGCTTGCCCATTGCCCGTATCGAGCTGCTCGATGCGATGCAAATTAAAGCCTGTAATCAATACGCCAACCTCAATCTCACTGAGACACCTACGCTATTTGTAGAGTTTCATGGCACAGAAGCCAGCGTCGCTGAGCAAGCGCAAATCTTTACCGACATCATCGAAGAGTTTGGTGGTACGGATTTTGCTTGGGATACCAACGAAGCCGAGCGTAAACGTTTGTGGCAAGCACGGCATAATGCCTATCATGCTAGCTGTGCACTACGACCTGAGGCAAGCGCCTTATCGACTGACGCCTGCGTGCCCATTTCACGCTTGGCAGAATGCGTCAGTGAGACAGCAAAAGACATCGAAGCGTCTGGCATGATTGGACCTATCGTCGGTCACGTGGGCGATGGTAATTTTCATGTTCTCTTATTGGTCGATACCAACAATCCTGAAGAAGTCGCCACAGCTGACGGTATCATCAGCCGCCTTGCCAGCCGTGCGATTGAGATGGATGGCACCTGTACCGGTGAGCACGGTATTGGACAGGGCAAACAAAAATATATGCAGCAAGAGCACGGTAATGCATTAGTGCTGATGCAGGCGATTAAGTCAGCGCTTGACCCTAAGAATATTTTAAATCCCGGCAAGATATGGCCTGAAACGTTACCGACTATTTAATAAGCTTATTAAAATCAAAGTAAAAAAATGCGTCTGCGTTTAATTAAAAAATTAGACGCAGACGCATTTTTGGTTTCATATGGTTCATTTATTTTGAAGCAAATGCGAGGCTGCAGGTATGAATTTTTCAAAGCCTCTGGAGTGCAAAGCACACAGCAAGCGAGAAAAATTTATACCTGCACAATGCTATTAAAGATATACCTCGTGCGTTTTGAATTGACTATTCTATAACATCTGATCAATCGCCATTTGCGTCAATACACGACCACGCGCCGTACGCAAGACATAACCTTGCTGAATCAAATACGGCTCAATCACATCTTCAAGCGTACCGCGATCCTCAGCCATGGCTGCTGCTACTGCTTCAACCCCTGCTGGACCACCATCAAAACGCTCTTGCAATATTTCGATATAACGTCTGTCTAAATGATCAAGCCCACGTCTATCTACGGCCAGCATATCGAGCGCACTACCGGCTATCGCGCCATTGATACTACCGTCGCCTCTCACCTGCGCATAATCACGGACACGGCGTAATAAACGATTGGCAATCCTTGGCGTACCGCGGGCACGGCGAGCAATCTCTACCGCACCATCTTCACTCATTGGCACGCGCATTAAACGCGCGGCACGGCTAACAATCGTCGTTAAATCAGCGATATTATAAAACTCTAAGCGCTGCACAATCCCAAAACGATCACGTAATGGCGAGGTCAACAGCCCTGCTCGTGTGGTAGCTGCTACCAAGGTAAACGGCGGTAAATCAAGCTTGATAGAACGCGCTGCCGGCCCTTCACCAATCATAATATCGAGCTGAAAATCTTCCATGGCTGGATAAAGGATTTCTTCAATAACAGAGCTCAAGCGATGGATTTCATCGATAAAGAGTACATCACCTTCTTCTAAATTGGTCAGCATGGCGGCTAAATCACCTGGACGCTCAAGCACTGGCCCTGACGTTGAGCGCAGATTGCCGCCCATCTCACGAGCAATGATATTGGCAAGGGTTGTCTTCCCTAAGCCCGGTGGACCAAAGATAAGTGTATGATCCAACGGCTCGTTACGGCCTCTGGCAGCGCTAATGAACACTTCCATCTGCTCACGCACCACCGGCTGACCGATATATTCAGCCAATAATGCCGGTCGAATATTAGAATCAGGCGCATCACCTGCCCCTTCTAACGGATTAATCAAACGATCTTGCATCATAGGTTTTATCATTTTATTAAAATAATTATTTTTAAAAGACTAGGTAATAAACAGCATAACCAAACGTTGCGCATAAGTCATGCAAAACATCATAAAGCAGCGAGTCAAAAAAACACAGCCTAAAACGAAAATAAGCGACATCTAATGTCGCTTATCTGTTGAAGACTTATTGATACTATAGAATAACGCGCTCACATTACTAGAAGCCAGATAGCTGTTGCAAGGTGGCTTTTAGCAAGCTTTGCGTATCTGCAAAGGTAGCGCCATTATTCTTAGCGGCTTTAATCGCTTGCTGCGCCTCTCTTTCTTTATAACCCAAACTAATTAACGCGCCTTCCACCTCAGCGATGATACTACCTTCAGCAGAAATGGGCGCAGGCTGAATTGCAAACTCTAAATTACTGTTATCAACCTCAATATTTTTTAGTTTGTCTTTTAGCTCAATCAATAAACGCTGCGCTGTCTTTTTACCGATACCAGGAATCCGCGTTAATGCGCTCTCGGACTCTTGCTCGACGTGCATTTTTAGCTCAGCAGCTGACATCGCAGACAGCATAGCCAATGCCATTTTTGCCCCAACACCATTGATTTTAATCAACTGGCGAAAGACATCACGCTCCTTACGATCGATAAAGCCATAAAGCAGCTGCGCATCTTCACGCACATGAAAATGCGTCCAAATGCTCGCCTGCTCATTAAGACGCAACTGGCAAAACGACGGTAGCGGCAGCTCTATATCGTAGCCTACGCCAGAGGTGGTCATGACACAGGCAGTCGGCGCCATCAAATACTGCACCTGTCCGCTAATCAATCCAATCATCATCTACCACCTTTTATAGAACCGACGTACAGTACATAAGTACAAAGCTTAAATATAGAAACTGCGCTAAAAATAAGCCACGCTGCTATGATTAAATGAGCATGTCTTGTTGGCAACGCTTATTTATAAAAATCGACCATACCTTCAAGGCTGATTGGGCGAATCTTATGTGCTTGACCAGCAGAACCAAAGGCTTCAAAGCGATTGGTACAGATATCTGACATCGCAACCATAGAGGCTTTAAAGTATTTACGTGGATCAAATTCACTTGGGTTTTCCGCAAGGAATTTACGGATTGCGCCCGTTGATGCCAAACGTAAATCGGTATCGATATTTACCTTACGTACACCATGCTTAATCGCTTCAACAATTTGCTCAACCGGTACACCATAAGTCTCACCGATGTTACCGCCATTTTCGTTGATAACTTTGAGCCACTCTTGCGGTACTGACGACGAGCCATGCATGACCAAATGGGTGTTCGGGATACGGGCATGAATCTCTTTTACGCGCTCAATGGATAAGATATCGCCTGTGGGTGGACGGGTGAATTTATACGCACCATGACTGGTACCGATAGCAATCGCTAGCGCATCCACATTGGTATCTTTAACAAACTGTTCAGCTTCATCAGCGCTGGTCAATAGTTGCTCGTGATCAAGTACGCCTTCTGCGCCTGAGCCGTCTTCTTCGCCTGCCATTCCTGTCTCAAGGCTACCTAAGCAACCAATTTCACCTTCTACAGAGACACCGCACGCGTGTGCCATTTTGACCACTTCGCGGGTTACGCTAGCATTGTAGTCATAGTCCATTGGCGTTTTGCCATCTTCACCAAGCGAGCCATCCATCATCACTGATGAAAAGCCCTGCTGAATTGAGCGCTGGCAAATAGCAGGTGACATACCATGATCTTGATGCATCACTACAGGAATATGCGGCCACTCTTCAATCGCAGCAATAATCAGATGACGTAAAAACGCAGAACCTGCATAACTACGGGCGCCGGCACTGGCTTGAACAATGACAGGTGAGTCACAGGCGTCGGCCGCCATCATGATTGCACGCATCTGCTCTAAGTTATTGACGTTAAAGGCAGGAACACCGTAGCTGTGCTCGGCGGCATGATCTAGAAGTTGACGTAACGATATTAAAGCCATAAGACGCTCTCTGATTAAATTTTGAATATGATATTAAGAAATCATTCTTAAAAATACGATGTTGCAACAATTGCCCTAAAATCCTAGCCTTATATAGCCAGACCAGCGAAAAACTGGTGTTTTTTTATCGTAATTATTACGCCGTGATTATAGCAAAAATTGTCACCGCTTCGTAGCGCTTAGCCGACTATTTATTTCTTTGCTTAATTTATAAAAAATACAGTCGGTTTTTATCAATCTATTTGGTAGGACTTATCGCATATACAGGTTTATTAAAAATACGTATAGAATCAAATACCTTATGTCTTTGATTTGGCTGTGCTAGATGAATGTTTTAAATACAAAAAAGCCTTGGCTATTACCAAAGCTTTTTACATATTTTGAGGGCTTATAAAGCAATTAGTATTTATAACCAATGCTTAAAATTAAAACTACTAATTAGTACTGTTGCTCTTTAGTACTCTTGCTCTGCTTCTACTGCATTTTCACTGGCTTTATCTTCAACAGCAGCTGCGCCATCGGCAACCACGCCAGCAGTAGCGGACACGGCTTCATTGGCGCCTACCACAACCGCTTCGCCAGTATTTGCTAGTGCATCGGTAGCAGCAGCACCGGCAGTTTCAGCGCCTTCGGCAACTTCAGTACCGGCGTTTTGGGCAGCAACTTCAGCTTCAGCAGCAGCGGCTTCTGTTTCAGCAGCGGCAGCATCAGTGTTAGCAGCAGTATCTTCAGCAGCAGAATCAGCAGCAGCTGCCGTTTTATCTTGTGTTTCTTGGCTACATGCAGTGATTGCAAAAGTACCAGTAAGTACGCTAGCAAGTAATAAATGACGTTTTAACATAATAAACCTCTCGTAAATAAAGCATGCCAAATACATGATTTGCGCTATTTTATAGAGTGCAAATTAGACATGCAATAACAATTTTCAGTATAGAAACAAATAATTACCACTTAATAATAATCAGAGACCACTCTTACTTCTTGCTTTCATATTGACAGGTTAAGCATCAATTGAAAGCCAACCATAGCGGTCACCTTATACTTTATTATTTATATGGCCTAACTTTTTATAGCCTAACCTAGATGCTCACGATAAGTTGTACGTCTACTGTTACTCAACTGCTGAAGTATCGTTAAGCGCTTACCCGCTAATTTGTAAGGCAGCAACAGCAGGTAACACCTTACCTTCTACAAACTCTAAGAACGCGCCGCCGCCTGTTGACATGTAGCTGACCCCATCAGCCACTTGATATTTATCAATCGCCGCTAAGGTATCGCCGCCACCAGCAATCGAGAAACCCTGGCTGTCTTTAACAGCATTTGCTACGATTTGGGTACCCTGACCGAAAGCATCGACTTCAAAAACGCCGACCGGACCATTCCATAAGATGGTTTTTGCCTTGATGATAGCATCAGCCAACTGCTTAGCACTTGCTGGCGCGATGTCTAAGATCATATCATTGTCGCCAATCGCATCGACAGACTTGATAGTTGCAGTAGCTTGTTGTAATGAGCCGGTAAAGTCATCAAAGTTGATGTCGTTTTTATCAGCAACGACTACATACTCAGGTAATAAAATCTCAGTTTTACTCATGATGTCACGAGCAGTATCCACCAAGTCTGCCTCATATAAGGAAGCGCCAACGCTGTGACCTTGTGCTGCTAGGAAAGTGTTGGCAATACCGCCGCCAACAATAATCTGTGAGCATACTTCAGCCAAGCTGTGCAAGACTTCAAGCTTAGTCGATACTTTCGAGCCACCAACGATTGCTAGCATCGGCTGTGCAGGCGTTTCAAGCGCTAAGCTCAACGCATCAAGCTCTGCTGCCAGTAAAGGTCCGGCGCAAGCTACTTTGCCTGCTTGGTGCATGGCTTGGGTAACGCCTTCTGTCGATGCTTGCGCACGGTGGGCAGTACCAAAGGCATCCATGACAAATACGTCGCACAACTCAGCATATTTCTGCGCCAAATCGGCGTCGTTTTTCTTCTCGCCTTTATTGAAGCGCACGTTTTCTAGCAGTACGACTTCGCCGGCGTTGATTGTCACGCCTGCAGTCAAATAGTCAGTATTTAAGCTTACTGGCTTTGATAGTTGTGTGGCTAATTTGTCGCTTAGATACTCAGCGACCGGTGCGAGCGAATATATGGCTTCAGGGTTGCCTTCAGTCGGACGACCAAGGTGTGAGCAGACAATCACCGCCGCGCCTTTTTCTAGCGCCATTTTAATGGTAGGCAAACTGGCTTGCAGGCGAGCGTCACTGCTGACTTTACCGTCTCTAATAGGCACATTTAAGTCTTCACGAATCAATACCACTTTATCGGTTAAGCTCAGCTCACTCATACGCAAAAAATTCATTACCTGCTCCTATGCATCATCTATGGTTAATCTGCCGTGTGGCTTTTTATTAATGTCTAAATAATATTATTCAAATTATCTAATGGGTTGCTCTTTGGCTGTTGTTACTTGTGGTTTTATAAAGACAACCCAACAAGAATTTGCGGCGGTGTATTCTAGCAGTTTTCTAGCAGATGCTCATAAAGAACCTGCATAAATTTCGCCTAGTAAGCTTAGACGATAAAAAATGGGCGAAATTTCAATAAAAATCAGTAACATTTCGTGGTGGTACTCAATCGTTAGGCTGTTTATGATAAAGCGGTTAGTGATAATAAACTGTTAGTAATAATTAATGCCAACAATAAAAATAACCCATTAGGAGAACCCAATGAGTATCGACCTTAAAACGGCCAAACAAGAACTATTAAAACTCAAGGAAGAATATGAGACTCGTATCAATAAAATCGAGGATCATATCCAAAACCCACAAGATGACCTCAATGAACATTGGGAAGATCAAGCCATCTCTTATCGTCAAAACGATATGCGCACAAATTTAATGGGCGAAGCACGTCAAAGTTTAGTCTATGTTGAAAACGCCCTAAGCCGTATTGAAAACGGTACTTACGGTGAATGTGAAGTATGCGGCGAGAAAATTGAAGAACAACGCTTAAAAGCATTACCTTACGCGACTCTCTGTATGGAACACGCTGAATAACACTTCACTGTTATGTTAACTTTATCGTTTATACCGCAGGCGCACGCCAAGTATCGAGCGCCTGCTGCCATTGCTGACAACGCGCAGCGATTTGCTGCACAGGCAAGTCCATAATATCCCCAACAACCGCCACATAAGCAATCGGCAAACCTGCCAGCTCAACGATATTTTCTGCGCTTAAGCCTCCAATCACACATATATCAACCCCTTGCTGACAGCCATCAATAAGCTCTTGGCGTGAGATAATATTGGCATTGGGCTTGGTATTTGAGGCAAAAGCCGCCCCCATCGCCGCATAGCTTGCGCCCTCTTTTTTGGCTTCTTTGACTAAATCTACATCACCATGACAAGTACGACCAATAATCTGTTTGGGCGCAAGTTGACGTTTGGCATCATTAATATCGCCATCTTGCTGACCTAAATGCACCCCAACACCAAGTTTTTCGGCAAGTTTTATATCATCATTAATGACCACTGGGACATCATAATTTTTTGCCAAACGGACTATTTGCAGCGCTTCATCATAGAGTTTTGCGGCGCCATCAGGCAGCTGTAAAGTCTTTTTACGGCGGATTTGCAATAGCGCTATCAACCCTGTCACGAATGCTGCTTCTAGTTTGGCATATAAAACCGCAAACTCATCATCATTGGTGAGTAAGTATAGTTTGGGAGCTCGCGTAACAGCCGATGCTTGAGTCATATGATTTTTCCTAAAAGACGCCCTAAATTCAACACAATAAAAAGGCTGTTATATCGCATAACAGCCTTTTTTATAAATCCTAAAACAGCAAGCTTACACCGTACGGCGAGTCGCCAAGCTGTTTAGAATGTTTTTAGCATCGCCCCAACGCGTCGCTGAGCTGTTCGCGCCTAAAATCACAATAATTGCAGGGCGATTATTAACGCGAGTTTCCATCACCACACAACGACCAGCTTCATTGATAAAGCCTGTTTTTGAGATACCAATCGGATAGCTACCATCACGCACTAAGCTGCTGGTGTTATTGGCTTTATAAGTACGGTTGCCGCTTGAAAAGTTAGAGACATAGAAGTCGTAGCTTTTGGTGGTCGAAAAACGACGAATGACATCGTAATTACCAGCAGCACGCACCATTTTTACCAAATCATTTGACGAAGCAACGTTACGCTTATCAAGACCCGTTGGATCACCGAAGAAAGCAGTAGTCATACCCAAGTCTTGTGCTTTGCGATTCATCGCACGGATAAAGGCACTATAACCGCCTGGATAATTACGCGCTAGACTTTTTGCCGCAGGATTTTCTGATTTCATTAATGCCATCAGTAACATCTCAGCACGGTTTAAACGGTCGCCCGACTTAAGGTTTGAGCTGGCGCGTTTAGGACCGACGAAATCTTCTGGGTCAAGGGTAAGCTCTTCACGCATGTCGAGCCCAGCATCTAAAACCACCATCGCCGTCATGACTTTGGTGATACTGGCCATTGGACGGGCAATATCAGCGTCTTTTTCGTAGATAGATTCGCCCGTTTCAGCATCGATGACCGCAACACTGCGCGAATCGGTGCTGATTGGAATCATACTACTGCTACCAAAGCTGCCACGATAGGTGGTGTTATAGCTGTTGGCGTTAGTCGTATTGTTAAAGCTGTTATTACTATTACCAAACGTGCGGGTATTGGTAATATTGGTGGTACCGTGACCGCTATCTACTTTTTTAATCGCCGAGCCGCTATTACTATTATTGGCTTTATACATGATGCTGCGAGCTTCAGACAGGCTATCGGCACCGCCCCAGCTCACACGAGCGCTAGACTCTGAGCTAGAACCACCATTAATTGTAAGTGCGGCTTGTGCAACACTGCCCAAACTCAATGAAATCAGAGCAGCGATTAATTGCTGTTTGGTTAATGGTAGTTGCTTCATTATGCCTCCTGCTGCCGCGCTGCCATTAGTTAGAGAGTCAGTTACATACTCACTAACAGCAACCACGTACGTAGCGTTTATGGATGTGTTTGTAGATACTCACATAGAGTTTTTGTATTTTTAGTGTATCATGGTTTGCATTTAAGTTTAATCTACTAAATCAATTAGATGTCATTTTTTAGCCACATTCAAACTTTACTACATTTACTTTATATTACAGCAATATTTATTAACACTGGCGCAATATAGCCTTACATTTAGGCTTATAACCTCTTAATTGCAAAGTTAATATTAAACTATGACGCATAATATCAGTGTCTTTGTTAATTGATATACTTATAGTAGCGAATTTTTAGAGTATTTCAATAAATCAATACAATAAATTAATTCAATAAAGCACCCAAAGTAAGACACGCTAAGCAGCTTAACATTAGCAGTGCGCCCTTTATTCTGACAGATAGAAAAGAGTATAACTATGATTCGAGTATTAGTAGTAGATGATCATGATTTGGTGCGGATGGGCATTAGCCGTATGTTGGCAGATAGTGCCGATATCGAAGTCGTCGGCGAGGCAGATAGCGGCGATATGGCGATTAAAATGGCAAAACAGCTACGCCCTGATGTGATATTACTTGATGTTAATATGCCCAATATTGGCGGTCTTGAAGCCACCAAACGCTTGGTTCAGCTGGGTATGGGCATCAAAATATTGGCCGTCAGCAGTATGTCAGCGCAGCCTTATCCTTCGATGCTCATCAAAGCGGGCGTTAATGGTTATATTACCAAAGGTACGCCGCTTGATGAGATGATACGCGCGGTGAAAAAAATCTATCAAGGTGGGCGCTATTTTAGCCAAGACGTCGCCGAGCAATTAGCGGACGTACTCCTATCAGATAACGCCAGCTCGCCTTTTGACTTATTAAGTGACCGCGAAAAACAAGTCGCTATGATGGTAGTCAACTGCCAAAGTCCGCAGCAAATCGCTGATCAGTTGTTTGTCAGTGTAAAAACCATCAACACTTATCGCTATCGCATTTATGAAAAAGTCGGCGTCGATAGCGATGTGAAATTGACCCACCTAGCCATTCGTCATGGTCTTATTCAACCGTAAATTACTAAGCATAAATTACTAAGCATAAGCTACTAAGTTTAGTAAGTACCTCTCCTTCTATTACGCTCAACTTATAAAGGCTTTAGAGCCAGTGAAAACTTTAAAGCCTATGAAACCTTCCAAGCCTGTGACATCGTCAAAATCTAAGCAACATGAGCAGCATAAGAAATCTGCTCCTAGCGTTATAACCGCTATCACGGATTATTTGCAGCGCGACGATATCTTGCCGTTGCCGCAGCTGCGCAGATTAGGTTTGATCTATAGCAGCTATCGCTTTATTCTCAGCCTATTTTCTATGCTGATGGTTTATATCACGGCTCGCTCTAGCGATGGCTCATCATTACCAAGCTTTTTGCAGCAAACCGCACTCAGCTTTTATGTCCTGCTGAGCCTGATTTTACTCGGTTTATTTTATGTGGTGACCAAGCATCTGCGGCGACAGCTGGCTTTTGGCTTAGTAGTAGATGTCATCATTTTAAGCTTATTACTTTATACCGCTGGCGCGCCCGATTTGCAGTTGACCATGCTATATATGGTGGTGGTCGCCGCCAGCTTTATGCTCTTACATAGCTCGCAAGCGCTTATTATTACTTTGCTTGCGATTATCTTTGTTATCTATCAGCAGTTTTTTTATGCCATTGCCAACAGTATGAGTTTGGCAAATTTGGGTGACGCGCTATTAATGTCAGCCAGTTTTTTAGCAGTTGGTGGTTTAAGTTGGTCAATCTCACAGCGTTTGGTCCAGCTTGAAAAAGTAGCAGCAAGCCACGCAAAAGAAGTCGAACGCTTAAATGTCATTAATCAAGAAGTCATCACGCAAATGGTCAATGGCGTTATCGTCATTGACTCTAAGCATGTTGTGCTGGCAAACCTTGCCGCCCATCAGCTGCTCAGTATTCCAAACCCTTCCCCGCTAGTGATAACAGAAGCGATCGATATCAGTCAGATGCTAAAAACCCCAAGCGAGACGGCGAAAAAAACGTCACACTATAATGAAAATCAACCTCTATCTGATTTTCAGCAGCAGCTGCGCGCCCAACATCTGCAATTACTCGAAGCCTGCTTATCGGTAGAAGCTGGGCAATCTCGCACTTTTATTTATGAGTTACCAGCCGTTGCCAATGCTTCAGTCGTCGGTAAGCTGCGTGTCGAGATTATCCCTTTAAAAGATGACAGCAAGCTAATCATATTAGAAGATTTACGCCGTGAACAAGCCAGCGCGCAGCAATTAAAATTGTCCTCTCTAGGACAGCTGACCGCTAGTATTGCCCATGAAATAAGAAATCCTTTAGCAGCAATCTCCCAAGCCAGCCAATTATTAATAGAAGATATCGAAGAAAGTCAGACAGCAGATAACGACACAAGTACCAATGACAAGATGGCTGGCAACCATGAGCTTTATAAAATGATATTTACGCAGACCAAGCGCGTCAATCGTATTATTGAAGATGTCTTAAAGCTGTCTCGTCAGCAGATTGCCAACCAGCAAATGATTGTCCTTGCGGATTGGATGCCAACATTTTTAGACAATTACTTTCAAGGTCACGATGTTTTTTTACGCAGCCATACGCAGCCGACAATCTCATTTGACACGCACCAGTTAGAACAAATTCTTATCAATTTAATTAACAATGGTTTACGTCATAGCAGCTATTCTAACCCTCATGCCATTGTGGAAATCGAGATTTATTGTGCTGATAACGATGTTATAATTGATGTGTTGGATGATGGTACAGGCGTTAGTGATGTGGATTTAACCCATTTGTTTAATCCGTTTTTTACCACCGATAAAGCTGGCACAGGTTTGGGATTATACTTATCGCAAGCATTTTGTGAGGCCAACCATGCCCGCCTGCTTTATATTCCGGAACATAAAAAAACCTGCTTCCGTTTGATTGCCCCTGCCATCCAGCATGACGTCGATGAAAGTACAGATGAAAGCATATAGGAAGCGTTTGCCTAATAATTGGAAACCTATAAATGTCTCATAAACGCTACTATTTATGCACTATAAACCTTGATAATTATGCACTATAAACTTTGATACGATGATTTTTTAATACCTTTTTAACACCCTTGTAGTACTTGAAGACAATGAAGTACTTGAAAACAATGAGATGATGTATGACCACAACCGCGCTAGTCGTTGATGACGAAGTAGATTTATGCCGCTTGATGCAAATCACGTTGACCAAGATGGGCATCAAAAGTGATGTGGCCTATACTTTGTCGCAAGCCAAAGCCTATTGGCAAGAAAATGACTATGATTTTTGTCTAACCGATTTAAAATTACCTGACGGTTCAGGATTAGAGTTGGTTAAGCACATTAGCGGCAGCTCAACGACGCCCATTGCAGTGATTACGGCACACGGCAGTATGGATTTGGCGATTGAAGCGTTAAAGTTAGGCGCTTTTGATTTCGTGAATAAACCGCTTGAGCTGCCTCGTTTGCGTCAATTGGTTGAAAGCGCCCTCAAGGTTATTCATCAAGACAATGTGTCCAAGTCGACGCCTGAGCGTTCACCTGAGCAGCAAATGCTCGATAGCCGCTTGATCGGCGATTCTGCTGTCATGCATCCGCTAAAAAATACCATTTTAAAATTAGCGCGCTCACAAGCACCGGTTTTTTTATCAGGGGCTTCAGGTACAGGTAAAGAAGTGGTGGCGCGCTTGATTCATGACTTAAGCCCGCGCCGCGATGGTAGCTTTGTGCCGGTCAACTGCGGCGCAATACCGTCAGAGCTGATGGAGTCGGAATTTTTTGGTCATAAAAAAGGCAGCTTTACCGGCGCTGTCGCCGATAAGCAAGGATTGTTTCAACAAGCCAATGGCGGCACCCTATTTTTAGATGAGGTCGCCGACTTGCCACTAGCGATGCAAGTTAAATTACTGCGGGCTATTCAAGAGAAAACCGTGCGCGCAATCGGTGATACCAAAGAAGTACCGGTCGATATTCGTATTTTATCGGCGACCCATAAGGATTTAAATCAGCTGGTACAGGCGGGTAATTTTCGCCAAGATTTGTATTATCGTATTAATGTGATTGAGCTTAAACTGCCAACGCTCAACGCGCGGCGTGATGATATCCCTGTATTAGCCAAGCACTTTTTGGCACTTATCACCGATGAATGGCAATTAGAATCGCCGCCAACACTGACTGATAACGCTTGCGCGCGCCTGCAAGATCATGACTTTGCTGGTAACGTTCGTGAGTTGCGTAACGTCCTTGAGCGCGCGGTAACCTTGGCAGAAACATCGACTATCGAGGCCAGTCATTTAGGTCTACCTGATGTTGATAGCCACCAAGAAGTAGTTACATCTGCAAGTCAAAATATCAGTACCAATAAAGCAAGCATCTCGAACGCCTCTGTTTCAAATAAAAGTGAAAGCTCGGTAGCTGACTCAATACAAGATAATGCCATAAAAAGTAAGGTACAAACAGACAGCACGCAACAAGCAAAAGCTAATATACATCCTTATCGAACCACCACTCAGCATTATCCTTCCATGAATACAAGCCCAGCGAGTACGCGCTCAGCAGAAAATGCCGAAAAACTTGCTGATAAATCGGTGGCTAGTAGTTTAGATGCGTCAATAAACAATCAAGTTGATGAGCAAGACAGTCTAAGTAAGTCCGTGCATAAAGAAGATATTACCGCTGGTCAACTACCTGCCCAAGGCTTAGAGCATTATCTACAAGAACAAGAAAGACGGCTTATCATTACCGCGCTTAAGCAAACCAACTGGAATAAAACCCAAGCGGCCGAACTATTGGGTACGACCTTTCGCTCTTTGCGTTATCGCATGACCAAGCTAGAGATTGCCGAAGATCAATCTGAATCGTAAATAATAGCGACTGTTAAAGCGATGCCTTGATTTAAACTCTACTTAAATTAACGTTTGTCTTTAGCAGTCGGTTTATCAATCACATGGTCGATGACAGTATTGTTTTGAGTGACTTTCTTTTTAATCGCTTCGTCTTTAATAGACTTATCTTGCTTAGCACCGCTGTCTGCCTGTGCCTTACGTACAAAGCGAATCCCCGAAGGCAGTGCTTGCTGTCTGAGTAAATCAAGCGCCTGTTGCTCCCATGTGCTCTCATTACCCAACAACGTCACATCAGGCTCTACCCCAACCCCATCTATCTTTTTACCCAATGCGGTCATATAGTTGGCAACCGTCAGCTTGACCGCCTGCTCATCATTGAGCGGGATAACGGACTGTACTGAGCCTTTGCCATAACTGACCTCGCCCAAAATTGTGGCGCGCTTCTGCGCTTGCAAACTGCTGGCTAATACCTCGGCGGCAGATGCTGAATAACGGTTTTGCAAAACCACGACGGGCAACGCTTCTAATAACGCGGCACCTTGCGTCGATAGCGTGCGCGAGTCACTTTGACGACCTTTTACTTGTACCACATCGGTATCGGTCATAAACAAGCTAGCAACGCTTACGGCTGACGCCAATACGCCGCCGGGATTATCGCGCATATCTAATAACACTCCGGTGACGGGCGCATCTAAATCAATCAAACTTTGTAGTAATTTCTCACGGCTGTTGACATTAAACCCTACCCTGACATTGAGCTTCGATTTTGAAAGGCGGGCAATCTAATAATCGCCATACCATCAACAAGCCGTGTCTCAATAATCTGCGGATGATTGTTATTACGCTGTAAAGTCGTGGTATGTTTACGGCGACCTGCTTTTGACGTCACCACATCCACTTGCGTACCAGCAATCCCTGTCAAGAGTTGCTCGATATCATTACTTTCTTCCTCTTCACCAAGCTTAAACTCATCGACTTGATGCAAATAATCGCCAACAGCAATGCCCTTTTTATCAGCAGGTGAACCATCAATTACCTCCGTAATCACCCAATAACCTTCTTTTGGCTGATATTGCACTTTGATACCGATATCACCGACATCTCCTTCAGTAAAAGCGCGCAAATTCTCATACGCCTCTGCATCCAAAAACTCAGCATGACTATCAAGCTTGGTCAACATGCCACTCATGGCATTGTTAAATAACTCTTCATCCTTCACGGCGTCAACATATTCACGGCGTACCAAATCAACGACAGCAACAAAGGTTTTTAGGGTTTCAGGCGAAATGGCATTTAATGACACCTGCGCCACTTCATCGGGAATATCAGTATTAATGGCATCCGAGCCATTATCCAATGCACTCTCATCAGCGACAGCATCTATTGAGTCATCAACCTGATCGGCTGATTCGAGCATATCTGCAATATCTGAAAAATCGTCCGCACCGTTGTCCAATGGCACATCGTCTGCATTAAGACTGATTAATTGCAAACTTGAAGTAGGGTTTTTATTATTATTGATTTTACCGTTATTATTGATAGCCGCTTGAGCAGGCATTATCACAAAGCTTAAACCCAGTAAGCTTGTGAGAATAGCTGGCCTTAATACCTGTGAGCTAATAGATTTAAAGCCGAAAGATTGAGAGTTCATAAACCGAGCGCTCATAAATAATGTCATCATTGGGTTTTCCAATCTTTTAAACATCAATAAGGATAAAGAGCTAATAGGACGCATAAAAGAAACCCCTTAAAAAAGTTGGCTTGGTTATTTTGGTTTGGTTATTATTTTTATAATTTTGTTAGATGTATCAGATTATTATATGGTTATTTATGATTATAGGGTGATGAATAAATTATAGAGTTATTAACCAACAATGTCCGTTAAAATAACACCAAGCGCCTACCTTAAACTAGGATAGTATTGCAAATAACTTAGGCAAAATGTATCGGCCAAAATGCATTAAAGACAAAGCAACAGAAAATATCGGAAAAAGCACATAAAAAAAGAGAAGGATAATAAATATCCTTCCCTCTTTTAAAATGCTTAGCTGTAAGCTGTTAAAGCCTTACTATTAAGCATTAGCGATTAAGCATTAGCCTTAAACATTAATACTACGTGACCGTATTATGATGCTGGAACCAATAAATTTTCACCGGTCATCTCATCTGGCTGCTCAATATCCATTAACGCCAAAATAGTTGGCGCAATATCACTCAGCTTACCGCCACTACGTACTGTTACTGACTGCTCACCAATATAAATCAATGGCACGTGTTCGGTGGTATGCTGCGTATGTACCTGCCCGCTTTCATAATCTTGCATCTGCTCACAGTTACCATGGTCAGCCGTGATAAGCATATTACCGCCAGCTGCTCGTACCGCGGTCTCTACGCGACCAATACAGACATCTAACGCCTCTACCGCTTTAACTGCCGCGTCAAAGATACCTGTATGCCCTACCATATCGCCATTGGCATAGTTAACCACCAACACATCATATTTACCAGACTCAATGGCAGCCACCAATTCATCCGTCACTTCAGGGGCGCTCATTTCTGGCTTTAAATCATAAGTGGCAACATCGGGAGATGGCACTAAAATACGCGTCTCGCCTTTATATTCTTCTTCACGGCCGCCACTAAAGAAAAACGTCACATGCGCATACTTTTCAGTTTCAGCGATACGTAACTGGGTTTTACCTTTATTCTGCAAATACTCGCCAAGCGTATTGGTCAATGAGGTTGGATAATAAGCAATGCTGGTTTTTGGATTGGCTGCTAAAACATCAGAATATTTCGTCAACATCACAAAAGCGGCAAGCCTTGGCTGTTTATGACGGGCAAAGCCTGAGAACTCATGGTCTGGTAGCACGAATGCTTGCGCAAGCTCACGGGCACGGTCAGCGCGGAAGTTCATAAAAATAAGCGCATCATTATCATCGACGGTATATGGCACTTCATCGCGACCAATGACAATGGTTGGATTAATAAACTCATCAGTTTCACGTGCTTTGTACGCCGCTTGTACCGCGCCATCTGCACGCGTCGCTAAGCGATCGGCTTTACCTTCGGTAATAAGCTCATAGGCTTTTTGCACGCGATCCCAACGATTGTCACGATCCATCGCATAGTAGCGCCCGATGATACTGGCAATCTGTACGCGACCACCTTCGTAATGGGCGTTGAGTTTCCCAATATGCTCCCGTAAGCGATTGATATACTTGTCAGCAGATTTTGGCGGCGTATCACGGCCGTCTAGAAAACAATGGACAAAGACATTTTTGGCACCGTGTACCAACGCTGAATGGCACATTGCTTCGATATGGTCTTGATGTGAGTGGACGCCACCATCTGACAACAATCCCATAATATGCACGTTTCCGCCAAGCTCGTTTGCTGCTTTCACCGCATTGACCAAGGCTTCGTTTTTATAAAACTCACGATTGGCCACTTCACTTGAGATACGGGTTGAGTCTTGATACAGCACGCGGCCCGCGCCCAAATTCATATGGCCAACTTCTGAGTTACCAAACTGTCCGTCTGGCAAACCGACATCTTCTCCGGAAGCAGATATCAATCCATGCGGATATTGCTGATAAATTTTATCCAAGTTTGGCATATCGGCGGCAGCAATCGCATTATCCTTGTCGTCTTCACGATGCCCAAAACCATCTAATATCATTAAGACATGCGGCACTTTTTTATTTTGCTCGCTATCCTGCTTATTATTGAGCTGGGCCTGACTATCGTCGATAAATTCTGATTGTTGCTGGTTATGGGTCATGGATTACCGCTCCTCAAGTGAATGAACGCCTATAATGCTATATTAGGATGTTTAAAGCCCTCTATATTACCACACATCTCCAAATAGCTGAAAAATCGCCCCTTTAAGCCCGTAATTAAAGGTTTTGAGCGTTTTTATTGGCTAGAAAAAGTGCTTAAAACTCGACAACAATAATGCTAAGACCTTAACCTACGTAGTAATCTGTAAATCGTACTTGCAATCACTCAAACCATTGGTTAAGATAATTATATTCTGAAGTGTTGGCTAGTAGATGTTTATTCCCTGAGCCGATAATGCTTTACCAGGATGTGGTACCTATTGCTTCATTGTGTATGCCTGCACCGCTTGCGGTGTCTCAGGAAACCTGCAGAGGCAGTGACGCATCCGCCCTGAACTTCACGGTTCATGGGTCACCATCTTGCGGCGGCACTTCGGTTGTTTCATTCAGTTATTAACTATTTTATTAATAAATATTACCTTTATAAAAAATAGTTTTAACGCTCAAAAAGCCCCTTTTGTCATTGACGAAAGGAGCTTTTTTTATGTCTTATTATCTACCTATTTATTAATGAATGAACTATTCATCATTGGCAGATTTGGTGATTTTTTTCACATCTTTCGGAATGGTTTTGGCCGTACCATCAACGGTGGTATGCTGTTTAAACACATCGCCGAATGGGTTTTGCTGTTGCTGACCAAATGGGTTTTGGTTATTCATACCACCTGCACCGCCAAATGGGTTTTGACCACCCATGCCGCCAGCACCGCCAAATGGGTTTTGTCCGCCGCCCATCTGTTTCGCCATCATCTCCATCATTTTTTGCTGATTGTTCATGACGTAGTTATTAGCAAAGTCTTTCAGCTTTTTCTGCACTGGCGGCAATATCACCAATAATGCCAATAAATCACTCAGCACACCCGGAATCAGCAGCAAAATACCAGCAGCTGCCATGGCGACACTTTTAATCATGGTTGATTCTTGCGGACGCATCGCAGGATTCATCATACCGCCCGCTTTCATCTGCTGTGCCATTGGATTGAGTGCTGCCATCCCTTTACGCATCAGTGAGATACCGATGACGGCGGCGATTATAAACCACATAAACACCCACCAACCGCTCATAAATTGAGCAAGCAAATACCACAGTAGCATCTCGATAATAAACCAAACGATGGCAATACCAACTATCTGACCCATAAAGTGTCGTCCTATAAGATAAAATCTAAAAAATTGAGCGCCATGCAAATTAAAATGGCTAACATATGATGTATATGGGGATTGATTGCTATACTATCAAACTTAAGGCTGATTTTTAAGCCATAAAACAAAATGTAAGCAAGACGGAATACTATGGCAATTATTATCGGGATTGATCCGGGTTCGCGCATGACCGGTTATGGCATTGTTCAACAAACGGGCGACAAGCTGACATATATTGATGCCGGCACTATTCGTACGGATACCAAAGAGATGCCTGAGCGTCTTAAACGTATTTTTAATGGCTTGACCCGTATCACCCAGCATCATCTAAAATATGCCGATGAGCCTATTTACACCGCTATCGAGCAAGTTTTTATGGCAGAAAACCCAGACTCAGCGCTGAAACTAGGGCAAGCACGCGGCGCTGCTATTGCTGCCATGGTAGCACTCGATTTAGAAGTATCAGAATATACCGCACGCCAAATTAAACAAGCGGTTTGCGGTTATGGGGCAGCGGCAAAAGAGCAAGTACAAGAGATGGTCTGCCGCATACTGTCTTTAGACGTAGTTCCGCAACAAGATGCCGCTGACGGTCTTGCCTGCGCCATTTGTCATGCGCACTCAAGCCATTCAATGAACAAATTGATATTAAATAGTGCCATGCGTGGCCGCGGTGCTTCTAAGAAAAAAGGGCGCTGGCGTTTGACAGAAGAAGACTTAGGCAATTTGCGTTAGAATAAAAACATATAGTCATAAAGCAAATAACCATAAAAAAACACGCGTCCAAACGGCGCGTGTTATTTATTTAAACTATATGACTATTTATTTATGCTATGTTTTTACTATGGCGGATTCGATTTAAAAAGAATGCAGTGCTGCTGAGATAAATTTTTCGAAGCCTCTGGAGTGCGAAGCGCACAGCAAGCTAGGAAAATTTATCTCAGCAGAACGTTATTTTGAACGTATCTCTTTTATATTGAACTGACTATATAGTAAAAGCAACTAACCGAGTTACTCTGCTACCGCACTCTCAATCACCGCGTCCAACACATAGGCATATTCTTCGCCTTCTGTGCTTTCGTTACTATCTAACTCATAACGCTGGAGACGCAAGACTTCGTCATGCATGCCGTCATGCTGATAGCCATCAATTTCACCAGTAAATGCTGACCATTCTCCTTCACTCACTTTAATACCTTGGTCATCATAAGTGATGGGCTTCACTTGTAAACACATCTCTGAGCTATCATCAGCACACGCTACTTTCTTAGCATTTACCGCCCAAAATACGGTTTCACCCTTACTGTTATATTTGGCTTGTGAAGTAAGCTTACCTTCCCAAGTCAACGTAATCGCATTACTGGTCACTTGTGTGAGCACTGGGTTTTCACCTTCAGTCAAACTCAGCTGACTGCTACCTTGCATCAAGGTATTTAAACGATTTTCTGCTTTATTGAGATCTTCGCAGAGCATTTTAGTGCTCATGCTCTCTTCGGTCGTTAGCGTCTGACCTTGCAACTGATACACGGCACTTATTGTATTGCAACCCACACTATAGTTCAGCGTGTTTTGACCTTGATTTTGATTAAACAGCAGCGTGACTTGCTCCTTAATATCCACAAGCATCGTTATGACAGGTCCACCACTTTTGTCATCGATATCCAATAATGTCCAACGATAACGCGCTAAATCTTTAATCATCTCTTGCTCTGCAGTCAGTTTCGTATCATTAGCTGTATCAGGTGCCGTATCGGTGTTTAATGTGGCATCAGTTGCTATGCCCGCTTCAGTGTTGTCTGGTGCGTCACCGCCAGTAGGCGCAGCGTCTTTTTGACAAGCACCCAATGCCAAACTTGCTGCTAAAATACTTGGCACTAAGGCAAACCTAGAAAATGAGCGGATAGAAGATAGCATGGTAAAAGATGATGTCATGAGCGTCATACCTTGTGATTAAACTTTTTCATAATTCACTGTTGCCTATACAAGGAGTGATTATATCTATTTTTGTAAAGTGTTCATAATTTGACCACTATAGCGCCGATGATGGTAGGTTTTGTAACGAAGTGTGTAATCTTATATATCAATAGTAACTATTATCGTTTGATTTCTCATTTAAGCTGTGGATTAAAAAAGCCTCGGGTCGCTAACAATGATATTAGCGACCCAAGGCTATCGGCGTTATTTATTGCTAAATTTGCTGTTAAATTTATAATGCCATACCGTTTTTACTCACTTTCATGAGCAGGCTTGGCCTTTGCCATATTTTTAATACTAAAACGCTCATTCATCATTTGATAAAACCGCGCCAGATTTTCGCCCTGTTCATTCGGGTTAACCTTGAGTATTTTGCCAAAGTCCAAACCTAAATACAGCACAATATCAGCAAAACTTAACTGATCACCAACTAAGTAATCGTGGCCATCTAACATAGTTTCGAAATAGGGCAATGCTTTAACAGCGCGCGCGATAGACGGCGCTACAGATTCTGGCACTTGTTCAACCCGCTGCGCTTTGGAGGGGTGACTGTGCTGAAACGCCAGCATAAAGTTATACAGCACCTCAAACTCAGCAATACGGCGCATAGAACATACTTGCGCCCGCTGTACCACATCATTACCCATCACCGAACGCTCGCCATAAACACGGTCGAGATATTCGCACACTGCCTGCGAATCATTGAGTATGGTGCCATCATCCAATTTTAATACTGGCACTGTCTGCATCGGATTCATCTTGGTAAACTCATCAGACATCTGCTCATTAGTAGCAAAATCTATATCGACCACATCGACATCATCCATATCGTCAACATCGATACCTTTTGACGCTAATAAAATAAGGGCTTTACGTGGATTGGGCGCAGTACGGGTAACGTATAGTTTTTTCATGGCAAACTCCTTGTAAGATGGTCTCAAAAGCGACTCAGCGCTGCTAGGCTTTATTATGATTATTGCAAATAGCGTTTGGATAAAGTTATCAATGCGCTATATAACAGTTATAGCCTACTCTGCTCATCATAGCAAAACCTTAACGCCAATAAAAAGCTGAAACATAAAAAAAGCCCCATAACATTAAGTCATAGGGCTTTTCACTTTTCATCTATTACAACTATCAGATACGCTTAACTTATTTGTTAGGCGCAGGTGTAGTGCGTAAATAAGGCTTAATTTCGGTATAACCTTTAGGATAATTAGCAGCGATGTCTTCGTTTTTCACACTTGGTGGAATAATAACGTCGTCGCCATCTTTCCAATCAACAGGCGTTGCCACGTTATATTCATCAGACAATTGCATTGCATCAATCACGCGAATAATCTCATCAAAGTTACGGCCACAGCTGGCTGGATAAGTCAGCGTTAAGCGTACTTTTTTCTTAGGATCAATAATAAACACGCTTCTGACCGTCGCTGTACTATCAGCATTTGGATGAATCATGTCATAAAGGTCTGCAACCTTGCGCTCAGGGTCAGCAATGATAGGGAAATTGACAGCAGTACCTTGGGTTTCTTCAATGTCACTTACCCAACCTTTATGATCTTCTAAACCATCAACCGATAGCGCGATTGGTTTAACATTGCGCTTTTGGAACTCACCGCCTAGTGCTGCGGTACGACCAAGCTCAGTAGTACATACTGGCGTATAGTCTGCAGGATGTGAGAAGAAAACCACCCAACTGTCCCCTGCCCATTCGTGGAAATTGATATCACCGTCAGTGGTTGTGGCGTCAAAATTTGGTGCAGTATCACCTAGACGTAAATTTGCCATGCTTAATTCCTTATTTATGTTTGTGATGAGCGTTAATACCCATTAATACCACAAAGTATCTAATGCTAGAAAGTATCCATGCGCTCTATTATTATCATCGATATGCTCAAGTATAAAAATAGCGCTGAGCACATCAGTAAAAACTCACTTTATATTAACAAACTGGTTATGAATGTCTTGTGACGGATTGTAATGCGCTTATTCCATTTATCACTAACTGAATCCTTCAAGAAAAATCCATGCTTATATAAAAAAGCCCATCTCTAGCGTACTAGAAATGGGCAAGTTTGCAAACTACTATTGTTCAGTGCTGTTTTAAACACGGTTAATAAAGCCAATAGTTATACACTAAGCTGGTTTATAGCTGTCGCGCAAACTAACAATTTGGTTAAATACCGGCTTATCGCTGCTATGGTCTGCTGTATCAGCGATAAAGTAACCTTCACGCTCAAACTGGAAACGCGTGCCAGCATCACTATTAGCTAATGACGGCTCAACCACGGCATCGAGCTCAGTCAACGAGTTAGCATTCAATGCTTGATGCACATCAGCGACGCTACTTGGATCTTCGACGCTAAATAGCTGCTCATACATGCGTACGGTCGCTGGCACGCCTTGGCTGGCTGATACCCAGTGAATAACACCTTTAACCTTACGACCTTCAGGATTATTACCTAGCGTTGCAGGATCAATCGTTGCTTTTAGTTCAACGACATTGCCAGCGTCATCAAGAATATGTTCAGTCACTGCCAATACATAAGTATTACGCAGACGAATCTCATTCTTCTCTGGTGATAGACGCTTATAACCTGCTGGCGGCTCAATTTCGTAATCACCTTGGTCAATATAAAGGGTTTCGGTAAACGGAATTTCACGCTCGCCCATATCGACATTAGGATGATTTGGCTGCGTGAGCCATAAAGTCTGTGCATCATCGTCCCAACGCGCATTAACGCTATCAGCCTTTTGCGATTCCCAACTACTGACCGCATCGCTAAAGTTAGTAATCGTCACTTTTAACGGCTTAAGCACTGCCATACCACGCGCCGTAGTCGTTTCCAATGACTGACGAATACTAAACTCTAATAAGCGAAAATCAACGACGCTGTCTACTTTGGTCACGCCAACACGCTCACAGAAGTCGCGTAAACCCTCTGGTGTATAACCACGGCGGCGCATGCCAGCGATAGTTGGCATACGCGGATCATCCCAACCGCTAACGATATTTTCATCGACCAACTGCTTTAATTTGCGCTTACTGGTCATGGTATGGTCGACATTTAGGCGGCTAAATTCGTACTGATGCGGCGGTACATCAAAGCCGATTTTTTCAACCGCCCAATCATAAAATGGACGATGGTCTTCAAACTCCAGCGTACATAACGAATGAGTAATGCCTTCGAGTGCATCCGAGAGCGGATGGGCAAAATCATACATCGGATAAATACACCATTTATCACCCGTTTGATGATGCTCTTGATGCATAACGCGGTAGATAACAGGGTCGCGCATATTCATGTTTGGGCTTGCCATATCAATCTTGGCGCGCAAAACGGCTTTACCTTCCGCAAACTTACCTTCTTTCATATCATTAAAGAGGGTCAAGTTTTCTTCAACACTGGCATCACGATGTGGTGATGCTGTGCCAGCTTCATTAAAGGAGCCACGGTTTTCTTTAATTTGCTCAGGTGACTGCAGGTCTACATAGGCATCGCCCTGCTCAATCAACTGCACGGCCCATGCATACAACTGGTCAAAGTAGCCTGACGCATGGTGCGCCTCTCCTGCCCACTCAAATCCTAACCATTTCACATCGTTCTTAATGTTATCGATGTAATCTTGCTTTTCTGCAGTCGGATTGGTGTCATCAAAACGTAGGTTACAAACACCCCCAAACTCTTTAGCCACACCAAAGTTTAAGCAAATAGATTTAACGTGCCCTAAATGCAAATAACCATTTGGCTCAGGCGGAAAACGCGTCACGATTTGTGGGTATTTCTGCGCATTGACATCGTCACGAATGATATTACGAATAAAATCGTTTTTTTGTTCGTCTTTTTGTGCATTGTTGCTTGAGTGCTCACTCATCGGGCATTGCTCCTAAAGCAAATTGTCAGTTCATGCTACGTGCCATCACGCAGCATGGAAAATTCAAACCAAATCATTAAAAACAAGTTATTAAAAATGATAGTAAAAAGTTAAAGTTTCGTTATTCTATCAGCTTTTGCAAAGGCATTAACAGCCTGATACATGACACGGGATAAAAAAGCCGTTAGACTAGCCATAACTTTTTAATCACCAACTTTTCATCCACCACTTAACAGCGTCATGTTAGGCGCTGCAATCAAAGAGGAATATCACATGGTAGACATGCCACCAGTAGTAGAACTTGACACCAATATGGGTGCCATCGTTATCGAACTCAATGAAGAAAAAGCACCTAAAACGGTAGAAAACTTTTTAAACTATGTAAAATCTGGTCATTATGACGGTACGATTTTCCATCGCATCATTGATGGCTTTATGATTCAAGGCGGCGGAATGGACGCTGAGATGAATGAAAAAGCGACCAACGCGCCCGTTGAAAACGAAGCGGATAACGGTCTAAAGAATGATAAAGGTACAATTGCGATGGCACGTACGCAAGACCCACATTCAGCGACTAGCCAGTTTTTCGTTAACATAAAAGACAACGATTTCCTAAACCATTCTGGCAAAAACATGCAAGGTTGGGGCTACACGGTATTTGGTAAAGTAACAAGCGGTATGGACGTCATCGAAAAAATGCGCGGCGTACCTACTGGTCGTTTCGGCATGCATGCTGATGTGCCAAAAGAGCCAGTGGTTATCAACTCAGCCACCATCATCACTCAGTAATCATTCTTCAATAGTTATTACTCAGTAGCGATGAATCAGTGCAAGCTTATGAGTTGTTACTGTTTAAAGTTATGAGGATAAGGATAAATGCAAAGTTTTGACCATCTAATTACCACCCGCCCTCATGAGGTGCGGCAAGTATTGATTAGCGATTTGCATTTATCGCCTGAAGAGCCTGCCTTAGTGCAGGCTTTTTTGGCGCTGCTTGATGATTGCCTTGCCTTGCCTACGCTAAAACGCTTATTTATCTTAGGCGATTGGTTTGAAGTTTGGATTGGCGATGATGCTTATTTATTATTATCAGAGGATGAGCGCCAAACCCATTGGCTAACCCCGCTTATCGTTAAATTAGAAAAACTACGGGTAACTGGCAGTGAGATTTTAATCATGCATGGCAACCGTGATTTCTTATTAGGTCAGCCATTTTGCAATCTATTCGGTGGTGAGCTTATTTATGAGCCGTATACTTTAACCGTTGGACAGCAGAATTATCGCTTAGAACACGGCGATGCGTTATGCATTGATGATAAGAAATATCAGTTTTTTCGCAAAATCATGCGCAATCGGTTAACTCAGTGGTATTTGCTCAATAAATCACTAGAAAAACGCTTGGCTATCGCCGGTAAAATGCGCCAAAAAAGCCAGCAGAATAATGCCAATAAAGCGGCGTATATCATGGATGTCAATGAAGATGCGGTGATACAAGCAGTGGCTGATAGCGATGCGTTACTACATGGGCATACCCATCGTCCAGATATTCATCAAGCTACGAGTAATAAAAAACGCTACGTGCTTGGTGATTGGCGACTGCTAGATAGTGACACACGCCAGCCAAAAGTCAGTGCGGTGATTGGTGCTGTGATGGCAGATGAAGATTCAGATGATAATGCTGAGTTTGATATGTACGAGTTTAAGATGACTATCTAACCTGCTGCTGCAATTTTTATAAAGATCCACCAATAAAAAACTCCGTCATTAACGGAGTTTTTTATTCATCAATATCATTATGTTTAAACCATCGCTGAAAATAACGATTATCTAAGAATAGTGACTTTACTCTGTCTCACCATCCTGCTAATGAAGACGCACTACGCTGAGTGATAAAGCCATCTGGGGTTTGACTATTATCTGCTTGCCAGCGTTGGAATGCCAGTCGCGTATTGGTACCGACGATACCATCTGTGCCTTTGGTATCATAACCTGAGCTGGTCAAACGCTGCTGTAAATTTCGAACTTGCGCCGTTGATAACGGACGCTCATAGCGCGGCCATGATTGTTGTAATCCACTCTGACCGGCAAGCGCTTTACCCAATAAGCTCACACCAAGCGCGTAGTTTGATGAATTGTTATAAACTTTGATGACATCAAAGTTTGGGCTAAGTAGCAATACTGGACCATCTTTACCAGCAGGCAGCCACAGCTCCATTTGAGTATTGGCATCCAAGTAGACATCGGCTATGGTATCGACACCCATAGATGCCCATCTGGCGGCAGGCTGCTTGGTACCCACCAATGAATAATCAAATGATGATGGAACAGTCGCTTCATAAAACGGCGCAAGACCACGCACCCAACCTGAATTACTTAGGTAATTAGCGGTAGACGCCAAAGCATCGCCTGTCGACCATGGGTTACGGTGACCATTACCATCGCCATCAACGCCATGCTTAAGCCAGGTATCAGGGATAAACTGCGTTTGCCCCATGCCGCCTGCCCAAGAACCATCGAGCTGTGACCATGAAACATCGCCGCGTTGCAATAGCGTCGCTAGTGATAATAACTGGGTTTCAGCAAACTCTTGACGACGGCCATCATAAGCAAGGCTGGCAAGCGAGCTTGGAATACTGCTATTGCCCGTTACCACACCGTATGATGACTCCATGCCCCAAATCGCAGCGATGATTTCTGCATTGACGCCATACTGCGACTCTAACTGTGATAAAAACGCCCGTTGCTCGGCAAACTTACGCTTACCTGTGCTGACACGGCCATCTGATACGGCAGAATCGACATACTCCCAAGGCATCTTAGAAAACTCTGGCTGTCCTGAGTCAAGCGAGATAACTTGTTGGTTTAAATAAGCCGTATCAAGCAAACGACGCACTGTCGATGCATCATGACCCGATGCAAGCGCGCGCATAGAAAAATCAGATTTCCAATCAGAAAAACTGTTATAGCTTGGTTTGGCAACGGGTGTGGGTTTAACGACAGGTACTGGCGTTGGCTTCACCTGAATGGTTTGGGTCTGGGTAATTTGCACATTACCTTGGCGTACAGGTTTGCTCGGCTTTTGCATCGCCTGCTGACTGGTACAGCCAACCATAACTAAGGCGGGAAACAAAGCCAGATATTGTTTTTTTAATAACATAAGAGATCTCAAGTATGAATAAGTAAAGTAGCTTAATGGGCGCAGCTTTAATAATTGCCAATTAACATAGCAAAGTTATTATAAAAGCTGCCACAGAGTTAACGTCCTTTTTAACGCCTTTATTACTGTCTTTTTCAACGAGCTTTTTTAACGACCCAATACCGCGCGTGGGTCGATAGGATTACCATTTAAGCGTACTTGGAACTCCAAGCCTACTTGATTGGTCTGACCGCTGCTGCCCATATTTGCAATGCGCTGACCACGCTGTACCGCCTCACCTTCTTTGACCAGCAGCGCACTGTTATGCGCGTAAGCGGTGATATAGTTATCGCTATGACGAATCATAATCAGGTTGCCATATTCTGGCAGACCATTACCCGAGTATAGTACTGTGCCAGATTGGCTCGCAAGTACCGGATCGCCCATGGTGCCAGCAAACCACATACCCATGTTACCGGCGGCAGCATCAAAGTTGCGCGTCACTTGGTTGCGACTCGGATATTCATAACCTGAAGTGGCGTTGGCCGTCACTTCATAAACAGGATTTTGTGAATAATTGGGCGTGTTGGTCACAGGCGGCGTATAGGTTGGCTGTGCTTGCGTTGGCGTAGAGGCATTGTAGCGATTGTTATTGGTGGCGCGTACTGGCTCACCTTGCCATAATTTGAGCCATTGACCACTATAAATCGTATATTTACTATCTAAGCCATTTAGCGCACCGATTTGGCGATAACTTAAGCGATAGCGCGCTGCAATTTGGCTGACCGTATCACCGCGCTGGACGCGATGATAATTGGGAACACCTTGTCCGTTGGTGATAATCTTAGGTCCTGCTTGGTTGGCTGCCTGATAAGTGGGCTTAGTGGCACAGCCGACCATCGTTAATGTGGCTGCTGTCAACGTACCCATCAATGCCACTGTTGCCAAGCGCGATCCAGCAATAAGCTTCTTCATACAAGATTTCCTATTCTTTATGTTGCTCACAAATTCCTTGTGTTACTCACAAGCATTTTGCTAACGGTTATAACGTTTAATGTCTCAGATACCATGATTAATTATTAAATAACCAATGGTTTTTTAGCAATTTTTAAGCACTAATAAATATCACTACGGATAAACCTATCAATTTACAGCACCAACCCCGAGAGCGTATCAAGGGTTTCGGTTGGCGTATGATGCAGGCGCACAGGCGATAGACTAATATACCGTTCCAAAAATCTTACTCAAACCTAATCAATATTAACTATTGGTTAGGTTTGATGTTTTCTTTCTGCTTCAATGTCACGCGCTACTTCTCGTTTGAGACTTAGACTGACCACGACTCCACAGACTTTTTTAATTGGCGATGGAACTCACCGTCCAATAAAAGGGGGTCATGCGGCTGTTAAGATGACAGTCGCATTATTTAAAATATTGATGCTGGCGTTGAGGTCGCGGTTATGAGAAACCTGACATACAGGACAGATCCAATCGCGCATTTTCAACGTTAGCTCATCTTTACCAAGGATATGATTGCAGTTTGAACATGTTTTTGAGCTGGGATAAAAGCGCCCAACCGATTTAACTGTCTTACCTTGCTCATCGGCTTTGTAAATAAGCTGTCGCTTAAATTCAAAGAAACCCAAATCACTAATGGCCCGTGACAATCTGCGATTTTTAACCATGCCTTTGACGTTTAAATCCTCAATTGCAATCACATCAAACTCTTTAACCAGCTTTGTTGTGATCTGATGGAGAGAATCCCGCCTAATACACCTGATTTTGTAGTGCAAACGAGAGAGCTTGGTTTTTGCTTTTTCTCTGTTTTTACTGCCTTTCTTGGTACGACTTAGGTTTTTATTGAGTGTTCTTAATTTGCTTAAATACCTACCCAATGGTTTTGGTGCTTTGATTTTAGTACCATCTGATAAAACCAATAAATCAGTAATACCAAGGTCAATACCCACGCTTTTACCTGTCTTTTTAGCAGGAAGTGCGACTTCTTGCCTCTCAACGGCCACGCTGACAAACCATTTGCCGCCACGCTTAGAGATGGTGGCCGACATAATCTTACCGTCAAAACGTAGCCCTTCTTTTATACGAACCCAGCCTAAGTTGGGTATGCGAATGGACTTGCCTTTAATGGCAAATTGGTCATTGGATAAGCTAAACCTATCGTCACGTCCTTTCTTGCGAGCTGTTGGATATTTCGCCAAGCCCTTAAAAAAATTATTATAAGCATCACCCAGTTGCATGATTGCCAGTTGCGGAGCACATTTGGTCACTTCTAACATGTAAGGGAATAACTCGCGCTTAATGGCATTCAATTCGCGTCTGAGCTTTGCCTGTGAGGGCTTATTTAGCTTTTTGGTATCAATTTCTATGCCAGCCGCTAAACACGCATCACGATACGCCTTATCAAGCGCATACTGCCGTTGCCACTCATATAAAGCCCAGTTGTAGGCTTTTCTCGCCACGCCACAAGCCCGAGCAAAGTGATTTGCCTGTACGTTGTTTGGTTTGAGTTCGATGATGTGACCACGGATCATAATGCTTTTTTAACCGCCTCTATTAACTGTTGTTTTTTCTTACTGCGAGATCCGTAGAGTCTTGCTGAAAATATGGTGATAATCCCTAATGCATCTTGAGCTAATTCTTGCTCAAAACTCACTTCCTCGCCCTTATTGATTATTACCACATCAACATCACGCGCCTCACACAACATGAAAACCAATTCTGCACCAAATCGCAAAAGTCTGTCTTTATGAGTAATTACCAGTCGTTCAACTTTGTTGTCTAGTATGTCATCCAGCAGATTTTTCAAGCCCTTTTTCTTATAATTCATTCCACTACCAAGATCGGTAATCGTCTCAAAAACCCAACCTTGATTGGCGCAATAAAGTTCCAAAGCTTGAGCTTGGCGAAGTAAATCATCTTTTTGATCACGACTTGATACCCGAGCATAAGCAACAGTTTTTCTGTCTAATTTAGGTGGTGTACTCAAAGGATGTGGTCTAATTTCACTTAAATCATATCGCCTATGCCCATTTTTGGTTCGCTTGGCGACTAACGTGCCATCCTCATCCCAACGTCTTAGTGTGGATTGAGCAACTCCGAAATGTTTGGCTGCCTCACCAATACTAACCAGCTTTCCCATAACTTAATCTCTATATCATGATACAATCTGTTTATTATAGATATAAATGAATAGATTTGGCTATATTTTAGTTAACTGATCGTAACCCTGCTGCCACCGCTTGGTCATCCGTCATTTCTATGGACGATGTTTGAGCGTCTACATTTTCTGTTGCTATTTCACTTGATAATGTACGTTTGCGTAGCGATAACCAGTAGGCATCGCAGCCGCGTGGGTCGACCACAGGACGTGCAATCTCACTGTGACTTAAAGCCGTGATTGTTCGACCTTTAATCGCATCGGCACTATCAACATCAGGAATATTAACGTTTAATACATGATAGGGCAAATTTTTGTAAGCATCTAATATCGGAGTTTCGGTCAATAATTTGATAATCTCGTTGGCCGCCATTTGATAATGACTTACCTGCTCCTACCCTGCACCTTTGACCCCGCCGCCCACTAAAGAGGTGGCAATCGCTGGCAAGCCAAAAAGCTGCGCGGTCAATGCAGCGCCGAACGTACCAGAAAATAAAACATCCTGACCAAGATTGGCACCTGAATTAATACCTGTAATCACACAGTCAAAATCGGTATAACGGTAAATTTCATGTAACGCCAAATACACACAGTCTGCAGGCGAACCATTCACCGCAATAAAACCAGACTCCAATTCATGAGTATATAGCGGCGTTGAGATGCTCAAGGAGCTTGCGCAGCCCCTTTGCTCATTACTTGGCGCAACCACCACCTCTGCAATGGTTGACAATGCGTGATATAGTCAATCCAGAATAAAATTGGTACAACCCATATCATGAAACAGCTTAGGTAAATTATTCTCCATCCACCCTTGTCGTAGAAACTTAGCCTGTGCCCATTTTTTTTCAATAGGGTTTAAATCAGGGCTGTAAGGCGGTAGAAATAACAAGCGATGACCATACCTGTTGAGTAATCTCTGAACGCGTTTATGAAAGCTGGCGTTATCCATGACGATTACGCATTTTATTTTAAGACTTGGTATTAGCGTGTTTTTGCACCAGTTGTAGAATATGTCGCCATTGATATTCTTTTCGAAGTAATCAAGTGCAAATAACGCTTTTTCATATAAGGCACCAATAACATTGGTGCGTTTTTTACCTTGCCAGTTATAGCTATCGATGCAAGGGGTACCAATAGGTGCATAGCCATGAGAGCGGATGGTCTCAGCCTCGAAGCCACTCTCATCCATGTATACAATTGCATAGCCTTGAGCGATGTAGTCGCCCAGTTTACTTAGATATTTAGCTCTGTTTAATGGGCAAGCTTTTGGATGCTCTAAGGTCTTTTTTTTGACTGATACCAAGACGTTTTAAAGCGGCCTCGATGCCCGACTTACTACAGCCAAAACGCTGTGCTCTCTCGTACATGTAATCGTCTGGATGCTGTTCAACATCTTTTAATAAAGCTTCGTTAGGTATTTTACTGGGTGGTTTATTGCGAGTGAGTTTAATACTAGGGTCTTTGAGCCAATTCTGTAGCGTGGCCTTACTAATGTCATAAAATGCACAAGCTTGTCTGATACTCATATCTTGTTGTTCGACACTTTTAATCACTTGAGCACGGAAGTCTGCTGAATAAGTCATAATCTTTTTACTTTTCGCTTGTTTTAAAACTACTGTACCACTTTTATAAAAGATCTACTATACAGTGCCAACAACCCCGGAGCATGCACCCCATCATTACTCATTAAAATTTTCATTTTTGCTCAATTCTGCCCAATACCGTTATTAATGACCGTCTGTCCACTTAGCTACTTTGTTATCGTAAAATTGCTATAATCCCTCTTATCGAGACTAAGTCAGTGGCTATACTCAAAATATTTTGGCCGATTATACCCTAATAGTGCCACCAGACGAACCCAGTCTTGGGCTAGAATTTTCCCGATATTCGGTTTTATAGGCGAGTTTTTATAGGCGTTTTTTCAGTAGCAACAATGACCACTTTTTAGTATAAAAACATGGCGATAGAGTTACAATAGGCAACAAGGTACAACATTATCAATGAATATTTTTATGTTGAGGTAACTTAGTACTACATACTACTAATATGTTGCTGTAAACGTGGCTTAGCTCACAATATATCTACACATAAATCAATATTTTATGTGACTTTTATTTTTTTACCGATTAACATAGCACCATCAAACAAAGATAAGCGAGTGTAATACTGAATGAATAATCAATCGATATTATCTATAGCTTCTGTGATAGCGAAGACCGCCTCAAAAGTAGGTCTAGCAGGACTGATAACGTCTATTGCTATGCTGTCTCAAGCGACCAATGCCGCGTCTAATTCAGCGACGACCATTCCTCTGGATTTATCTGGTATTAACATCACCAAGCATGAAATTGCAGTGATGCAAGTACTGTCAGAGATATGTCCGCCGATGCTGACGGGCAAACAAAAACAGCGTTTTTATAAATCTTATAACGTACAGTTGCATGAGTTGATGCCGTCGTTAGAAGACCCAAAAGCGGCTATTCAGTATCTATCTACCCAGCAAGATTACCGTCAGATATTGCAAGGTATTCGCAGTTGGACGATGGGTTTCTCTAGACAAGATAACAAAGCCTTATGTGAAGATTTGGCGAATGCTGAGTATTCTTAAGAAATTAATAGAAGATGCTTTTAATAAATCTGCCTTTCATAAAGGCTACTATTAAAAAGTATTCTTCATAAGCTATTATAAAAAACAGTAAAGCTTGTTTTTTAGAGAAGTATAAATAAAGTAGTAGCCCAAGCACTGCTGATATAAAGATATAAAAAGCATTGATATAAACAGAAACCAGCATTACTTTATATGCACGATAAGTAGCGATAAATAACCATAATAAAACTACTGCTCATATCACCGTCAAGTCGCTGGTTTTTACTATATCAATGTTAATCAACTAAAAAACGCTATAAGTTTATTAATTGGTGGTGTTCTAAAAAGTATGCTGGCGATAGAAGTCAATAAGAAATCCATGCTAAGTTCTCTGATTTTATAGGGCTCTCAAGGCTTTAAAAATTGTTCAATTTTTAATCAGCATACTTTTTGACACACCACCTATTAATTAACCTATAGTATAGTATCAAGCTTGCTGTCATCTGGTCTGCGTATCGCAGGTGGTGCAGCAGGCTTTTTTGTGGCAGTTAGAAAAGCATTCGTGCATCGAAATGCAATCTATAGCTAAGGGCTTTATATGCCCATATTTTTGCCCTTCTAAACGCTATGGTTTATCACAATGATGCGCTGTTTTTGGTCGCGTCCTATTTTATTGTATTTATCGATTCCCCATCGGTCGGCATTTTGCTAAGATAAGGCGTTAATTTTATGTCCATCGCTTAGTCGTTAAGTCTCTCATCAAAAATCTGTTTTAAATCTTAGCTTTAGAGTCAGCTTTAAAGCGGGCCACAATAGATTAACCGTGAGAATCCGCACGAAATATAAGCGATAGATACATTTGGTTTTATGATGCGGTGTAACAATCTATGACAGTAAAGCGTGTAAAAAAACAGTTAGTACAGCTGGTAGTGGGTGTCAGTGTTTCTATGAGTGCAATGATGGCGAGCGCAGCCATACAGCCACCCGAGATGGAAAATACGGCTTATGTATTAATGGACTACAACACTGGTGAAATATTGGCACAAAAAAATGCCAATCAAGCACTACCACCAGCGTCCTTGACCAAGATGATGACCAGTTACATCATCGAGCAGCGCTTAGCATCAGGTGACCTCAAAGAAGACGAACAAGTTTTGATGAGCCCAAATGCTTGGTGCCGCGGTAGTAGCAGTCAGTCTTGTATGTATGTGCCGGTCAATAAAACCGCCAGCGTCATCGATATGTTACGCGGTATTATTATTCAATCAGGCAATGATGCTTCAAAAGCGATGGCTGAGCATATTGCTGGTAGCGAAGCCTCATTTGCAATCTTGATGAATGAGCAGGCAGAAAAGCTTGGGATGAAAAATACCCATTTCGTCAACTCGACAGGTATGCCAGACGAAGGGCACCAAGCATCAGCGTTAGATTTGGCCATATTGTCACGTGCAATTATCAAAAACAGTGGCGACTATTACGGTCTTTATTCGGAAAAAGAGTTCACTTATAACGGTATTACCCAAGGTAACCGTAATGCCCTACTAGCCACTGACCCTACGGTTGATGGTCTAAAAACAGGTCATACCGATGCGGCAGGCTACTGCTTAGCCGCCTCTAGTAATCGTGATGGCATGCGCCTAATCTCTGTTATTATGGGTACAGAAAGCCAGCAAGCCCGTGCCGATCAGTCACGTGAGCTACTTAACTGGGGTTTTGGTCATTTTACTACCGTAACTAAAGCACCCGCTGGACAGTTTGTTAGTAAAGTACCGGTATGGTTTGGTGAAGCGACAGAAGTAGAGCTTGCGACTGGCGACAGTTTGCAAATTCTAACCGATAAAACGCAAAAGAATAAAATCACTACTGTGGTCGATATTCCTGAGAGCTTAGAAGCGCCTATCAAAAAAGGTCAAGAAATTGGCAAAATGATGGCGGTTATTGATGGTAAAGCGGTTGCTTCCGTGCCTATCGTAGCCACTAGCGATATCGAACAATCAGGCTTTATGAGCCGTATCTGGCAACGTTTTACCCGCTGGGCACAAAACTTATTTTAAGCTCATTATTTAATAATCTGCATAAAAACATGTCTGCATGTAACTATAATAGTTAGCAGTGATTTTAGTATTAAAAAAGACGCCTGTTTATGGGCGTCTTTTTTATTTGTCTATGCTTATCACTATGTTCATGCCTACCGCCATCATTAAGACCAAGCGAGCCAGCTCTTTAATAAATTACTCAGCGCTTTATCTTCATAGGTTGCCACCTGACAGTAATCCACTCCGGCCGCTTTTAAGCTATGCTCAAAGCTGTCTAAATGTCGTGCACGCTGCTGTGGATACCAAAATACCAATAAAGCCCGATAGTCGGTCTCAGAGGCACGAATACGCTTGGCCACTAATTCCGCTTTGCTTGCTAATACGTCTTCCGCGAACATCACCATATCGACTTTTCTATGCTGCATCTCATCAATAACGAGCTGTTCATGTTGATAACAGATAACACGCGCGCCTAAACGCTGTAATTCATCCAACAAAGCGCCGCTATCTTGATCATAGTAGTAGACAATGACCAGTCCCGTAAGCAGCTGTTGCTGGCGCGATTGGCGTAGATTGGACGTCGGAATAGTAATAATAAACTCAGTCCCGACGCCAAGCGTGCTCTCGACACTAATACTGGCTCCCATCAACTGCGTCATTTGTTTGACGACTGGCAAGCCAATGCCCGTGCCTTCATACTGACGAGTTTGTGATGAATCTACCTGAAAAAACGGATTAAAAATATCATCGATAAAGCCACTATCGATACCGATGCCCGTATCTTTGACTCGAATCTGCCAACGATTGCTATTATCAAAATGGGTCAATTGCGAGGTAATACTGACTTCACCTACGGGGGTAAATTTAATCGCGTTGCTCAGCAGTATCGATAATATTTGCTGTATTTTTCCGACATCGCCTTCAAGGCTATAATCAATATGATGGATATGACTGATTAATGCCAAGCCTTTTTGTCTGGCAATAGGCTCAAAATCTGCCAACAAATCAGCAATTAATTGCAGCGGATTAAACTCGCTTATCTGTAGGCTGACCTGACCTTTTTGTATCTGATTAAGCTGAATAATTTGATCCAATGCCAAAACTAACTTGTCACTACCATTATGAATGATATCGACCGCGTCTTTTTGCTCATCATTGAGGTGTTCATCATCTAACAGTTGTAAGCCGCCGACAATGGCATTAAGCGAGGTTTTTAGCTCATGAGTAATCATGCTTTGAAAATTATGCAGCTGCACATCTAAAGATAAATCCTTTTGATGCAATTGCTGCTCAAAAGCGGCAAGCGCTTCATAATCTTGTTTCGATTCTTGCAGACGATTGAACAACGTCGTAAAGGCCTGCTTAATCTGCACCAGCTCCTGAAACTTAAAGCGCTGCGGAATCACGGGCAGCTGCTCAAGCTCAGGGTTTTTAATGACAATGTCACAAACTTCCGTAAGCACGGCGATATCTTGTGATGGCCAGTTTAATTTACGTAAAATATACAGCGCCCAAATAATGGCTAATGCTGTGGTCATTAACCACAACCATAGATTGTTTTGTAGCCAATTTGAACGTAGGGTCGCCACATCTAAGGTAATATTAATATAGCCGACCAAGGTATTTTCAGTATTTAAATCACTGGCTGAATTTGATTCATGTCTATTACTCAGCGGACTATTTGCAGCTTGCAGGCTTGAATTTAGCTGAAGCGTATTCTGGGAGATATTCTGCGCGGCAATGCTTTTTTGGGCGGGGTTTAGCGTATCGCTAACCATAGATAGGCTGCTGCTGCCATTAATATAATCGCCGACCACCGGATAGTTAAAGCTGACCGTATTGGCAAATAAGGCATTTTTCCAATCATCTCTGGACTGATTGCTATCGGCAATAGGCTGAGAAGTTGAATAAAACAAAATACTCTCAACGCTTTGCTTATGCTTTAACAAGAAGCGCACTTGCTCCGCGACCACCTTGTCACCATCGACGCTTGCGGCACTAATCGTCAGCAAGTTCGCCAATTGCTGGATATGCTGACGCTCTTCTTTATAGTGTTGCACCAAACCATAAACAAAAGACAATAGAAAACCTACCAATACAGCCAAAATCATGGTCTGTACGATAGATTGCCAAACAAGCATAGGAAGGGTTTGTGGTGGGCGGTTGTTCATATCACTCAACTGAGTTAAGACAACTTTTGATTATACTACAGGTATTTTATAAGAGTGATGAGCGCAATACGACATTTTAATGTAACGGATAAATAGTATATCAAATAGCAAAATGCCATGACAGCTGATATAGCCATCATGACAAAACACCTTATAGAAAAATATAATAGATAGCATAAAATGCTCTTTATCTGCTATCTACTCCAACCACTAATAAAGATAATATTACTAAATTAACGTTTTTTATCTTTGTTAGTAAATCTTGGCTTATCTTTGGTGGTAAATTTCTGCGCACGATTGCGTTCACGTTGGCGTAGCTGTTGCGCTTTTGCTTTGGTTGGCGTGTCGCTTTTATTGGCGTATGGGTTATCATTTTGTTTAAAGATAACATTCAGCGGCGTGCCTTCAAGCTTAAATACTTGGCGGAATTGATTTTCAAGATAGCGCTGATAACTCTTCGGTAGCGAAGACGTTTGGTTACCATGAATCACAATCACTGGCGGGTTATGACCACCAATATGCGCAAAACGCAGCTTGATACGGCGACCGGCAACCGTTGGTGGCGGATTCGCAGCAACAGCATCTTGTAAAATCTGCGTCAAACGGTTGGTTGACACCTCAAACATCGACGACTGATAAGCACGCAAGATAGAAGGATATAAGTTACCCACTCCGGTACCGTGCAATGCTGAGATTTGATGGACTTTTACGTAAGAGATAAAGTTGAAACGGCGATCCATCTCAATCTTGATATAGTTCTTTTGATCTGCAGTTAAACCATCCCATTTATTGATGGCGACCACCAAGGCACGACCCGCATCAAGCGCATAACCAATCATATGTAAATCTTGGTCGACGATACCTTCTTGGGCATCAATCACAATAACCGTGACGTTAGAATCGTCAATTGCTTGCAAGGTTTTGATGACTGAGAATTTCTCTACCTTTTCATCGATTCTGCCACGGCGACGGACACCGGCGGTATCAATTAATACGTAGTCTCTACCCTCGCGCGTATAAGGAATATAAATACTGTCACGCGTGGTACCCGGCATATCAAATACCACCACACGGTCTTCACCCAATAGGCGGTTAACCAGCGTTGATTTACCAACGTTTGGACGACCAATAATAGCCAGCTTTAAGCCTTTTGGCTCGACAACGTTTTCTTGCGTTGGCATATCAGCAGTCAGAACTTCTAGCAAGTTACCAACACCGCGCCCATGACTGGCTGCCATCGGATACGGCTCGCCCAATCCTAAGGCATAAAACTCTGCAGGCGCGGCATCGTGCGCGCCATCAACTTTATTCGCAACGACATAAACAGGCTTACCAAGGGTGTGCAAAAACTTGCCAATCTCAGCATCAGCACCAATCATACCGGCACGGGCGTCGACCACGAAGACAATAATATCGGCTTCATGAATGGCCGTATGCGACTGCTCAGACATATAGTCATCAATATTGCCGCTACCATCATCCGCTTCACCGATACCACCGGTGTCTACAACGATGAAAGATTTGTCTTCATAGGTTGCATCACCGTATTGGCGGTCACGAGTCAGCCCTGATAAATCAGCAACCAATGCCTGCCGACTTTTAGTGAACTGGTTAAATAAGGTAGATTTACCGACGTTTGGACGACCAATTAAGGCGACCACAGGCTTGATACTCATGGGTTACTCTCAGTGAAGGGCACAATGGCGGACAGGTCGCTGACTCTTATCATAAAGATGAATAGCTGCACTTGACCGCAAATTTAAATAAATTATAGAAATAAAACGATAAAATTAGATAATAGCAAATATAGTCAGTGCGAAATAATATCGAGATATTAATGGCCACGGGCTATAAATATAAATTCTAAAATGAATCGACTATATAGATAACGCTATTATATATGAATAACGCCTACTACATAGCGGTCGCATAGAGTACGCGAAAGCGACCGCTTAAACAAGCAATTTACACAAGGCACGAAACGCTGACTGAGCAGCGTTTTGTATTGATGTCACTATAAGCAGGCTTATTTAATCAGTACAATCAAATAAGCAATGACTTATAAAAATCTAGCGCCCCAATTGCCAAATAGCAACTTGCCCTGAGGTGCTTTGGGTCAGTAAGCGGCTACCTTGTACTTGCAAGCTACTTAATGCGCCTTTAGTCTGTACGCGGCTAACGATTTTGCCGCTAGCAGGGTCAAATAAATGCACCACGCCATCAAAATCACCGACAGCAATATAATTGCCAATCATTACAGGGTTGGTTAAATGACGATAAGCCAACTCTTCACTTTCCCACAAAACCTCACCATTGCTGCGATTATAAGCAACTACTTTGCCGTCTAGGCTGGTTGCAATGACTTGCTGATTGTTCACCGCCAGTGATTTTAAGCTTGCAAGCTCATTAACGAACAGTACTTGACGAGAAGCTAAGTCGATACCTAACAACTGACCACTATAGCTAATGGCAAACAATTGGTTTTTATCGACGATAGGCATGCCATCGACATCGCTCATACGCTCAACTTCACTACTGCCTGCACCGACGCCAACGCGGCGTGACCACTGCGGTAGGCCATTATCGATAGTGACGGCATGCAAGCGACCATCAGCCGTAGCCAATAGTGCGGTTTTCGCATCTAGTAATGTTGGCGCTGCACTACCGCGTACGCTGATAGCAGGCACTTGGGTGGCAAACTGCCAAACCGACTGACCGTTCTGTAGCGATAACCCATGTAAGAAACCATCGTTAGCCGATAAAACCACCCGGTTATTGCTGATTAAAGCAGGCGTTAGTACCGAACCGCTAAGCTGAGTCTGCCAGCGTTTAGCGCCAGTGGCACTATCAAACGCCATCACTTGACCACCGCGGGTACTGACAATAGCGGTTTGGCTCAAGGCATCTAAGGCCACGCCGCCGGTAATTTGATCACCAACATTAACTGACCATACACGTTGACCGGCATTATCAAAGCCTATTAAATCACCACCGCGTGATGCAGTAACGATTTGCGAGTTGGCATAGCCCACTTGCAGGTCAAGCGGATCTTTACTACTGGCTTTTTTGCTACCAACATCGGTACTAAAAACCGGCTGCAATACACTAATTGGCTGCGCAATTTGCACCAATTTGACAGGGTCATTGACGACTGGTTTGATACCTCGATTACACCCAACGACTGCGGTTGCCATTACTGCGATTACGGCGACATGCATGGCCGTCGTTTTGATGGTCTTAGCGTTTATAGTTCTGTTAGAGCGAATAGCTTGAGTCATTATAGGGTCTCACTAGCAATAAATTAATCATTAATAAATTAGCTATCAGCAAGTAAACGGTGAACAATAATAACCAGCACATAAATAAGCACTCATTATTAATACTACCCTCCTGACTTACTGCGCTACTTAGTTTTTAAAACAGTTTTTTAAAACGGTTTGTAGAACGATTTGAGGTATGACAATTTTTATTAAAATACTTATCAAAGCGTTAGCGCTCATATCTAGCAGCAGCGATTATTATTGAAAATCTTTTTACTATCTATTTTCAACATCTACTATTCAGCAGTTACTACCGTATTTTCATCTTCAACCACTGATGGCTGTTGTGCAGGTGCTGCAGCTACCGCAGGTTCTTGGATAAGACTGGCTGACGCCGCAATAGGTTCAGGCACGATACCCAAGCTTTCCATCTTTAATGCCAATACTGCACGTGTTTCTTGACGGTTACGTAACAATTCCCAAGCATTATTGTAAGATTTAACCGCTGAGTCTTTATTATCTTGTGCTAGATAAATATCACCCAATAGCTCTTGTTGACTCGCTTCAAACGAGCTTGGCATATCATTATTGGCTTCAGCCAAGGCGGCGTCGGCATCACCAGCCGCTAGTAACGTCTTCGCATAGCGTAGACGGGTAATCGCTTCTAAGCCTGCATCACCCAAATCAATTGCTAGTGCCTTTTTAAAGGTCTCACCCGCACCTTTAAAGTCATCGTTATCCACTTGTTGACGGGCTTTAATCATCAGCGCTTGCCATGCATAGACAGAGCTACCATGGGTGCTCACTAAAGCATCAATATCTTTATCTAACTGTTTACGGCTCTCCGCCAGTGACGCTTGCGCCTCTGCTTCTAAATCTGGGTTCTGTGACGCTAGGCTGACTTCTTCATTTAAACGCTGAATATCCGCATAATGGTCGGCTGCAACCGTATCGACGCGTGCATGGTTATTTTGCCAATACGTCCAGCCGAAATAGGCGGCCAACGCCAATAAAATCGCGGTGACAATATAGCTGCCATACTGCTTTAATGCTTGCATTGAATTGTCTGTATTTGGCGAATTGGGTGTCAGAGCCATATATTTTTACCTGATAAAAGTGTTATTAAATTATGAATGCTAAAGCCACCATCGATTATTGGCGAACCAAGTTTTCTTTTACTAACGATCAAAGTTTTCTTTAGTCGATAGCCAATCTGTCGCAACCGTTTGTTGCTCACCCGTCTGCATATCTTTAATACTAATGGTATTATCATCGAGCTCTTGCTGGGCGATAATCACTGTTAATGCAGCGCCTGACTTATCCGCTTTTTTCATTTGTGCTTTTAAGCTGGTTGCGCTCGCCATTTTTACCCGTAGGTCAGGACGGCTGTAGCGCAGCTCTTGCGCATAACCAATACCCGCACTATAAACTTCTGGATGAGCAACCACAAAAACGTCACAAGCTGGCAGCTCTGCAATCGGTGCCACAGCTTCGATAAGTAATAACAGACGCTCAAGTCCCATCGCAAAGCCAACCGCGGGCTCAGACTTCACTGGTTTATTATGCCCTTTATCATCAGGGGTACCGATAGATTTTAATTGCCCAATCAAACCATCATAACGACCACCAGCACAGACGGTCGCTTGACTGCCAAGCTTATCAGTTACCCACTCAAAAACGGTTTTATTATAGTAATCAAGACCACGTACTAAGTGCGGGTTAATCTCAAACTCAATACCAAGTGCGGTTAAATACGCTTGTACCTGCTCAAAATGCGCCTTGCTCTCGGCACCCAAAAACTCAGCAAGCTTTGGTGCATCTACCAATAACGCTTGGGTACTCGCCTCTTTACTGTCCAAAATACGCAGCGGATTGGTCGTTAAACGGCGCTTACTATCTTCATCTAACTGCTCTTGCTTATCAGTCAGATAAGCAACCAGTGCTTCGCGATAAGCATGACGCTCATCAAGCTCACCCAAACTATTAAGCTCTAAGCGCATCTCGTCTTTTAGACCCAATTCCTGCCACATTAGATGCGTCATGGCAATCAGCTCGGCATCGGCATCCGGTAGCGCACTACCAAAGCTTTCGACACCCAATTGATGAAACTGACGGTAGCGACCTTTTTGCGGACGCTCATAGCGAAACATCGGACCGATATACCAAAGTTTCGGCGTATCACCGCGCAATAAATTGTGCTCAATCACTGCACGTACTGCCCCTGCCGTACCTTCAGGACGTAAGGCCAATGGCGTTGGCGGCTCAGACTTATCGGTAAAGCTATACATCTCTTTTTCGACGATATCGGTTGCGCCGCCGATAGCACGGGCAAACAAATCGGTTTGCTCAACGATAGGCAGACGAATATGCTCATAACCGTATCTGCCCAGCACATCAGCCAATATCGACTCTAAGTGCAGCCATTTTGCAGACTGTTCAGGCAAAATATCATTAAACCCTTTGATAGCTTTAATCATGGTACGGTCGCATCCTTAAATTTTTTAACAAAGTACTCTATTACTCATTATTTTTGTCGTGACGCTTATACATTAAGCTTTAAATGGCTCAGCGTCTTACGCTTACTTTACACGAATGATTTCATTCTCACGTTTTTTCGCCAAATCTTCAGCATGAGCACGTACCATGCCTTCAATCTCATCGACCAAATTATTGGTATCAATCAAATGGCTTTTTTCGCCCATACGGTAGACCAGTGATTTTGGTGCCGCGCCGACAATACCAATGTCCGCTTCTTTCGCTTCACCCGGACCATTTACTTTACAGCCAATCACTGACAAATTCATCGGTTCACGGATATCTTCTAAACGTGATTCTAACGCCGTCATCACTCTAATGACATCAAACTCTTGGCGCGAACAGCTTGGGCAAGCGATAAAGTTAACGCCATTTGAGCGAATGTTTAGCGACTTTAAAATATCAAAGCCGATTTTAATCTCTTCTTCAGGCTCTGCGGCTAAGGAGATACGAATGGTATCGCCGATGCCATCTAGTAATAGCCCGCCAAGTGCAATCGCAGATTTAACCGCGCCCGTACGATAAACACCGGCTTCGGTGACGCCTAAATGTAGCGGATTATCAATCTGTGCAGAAATCAGGCGATAAGCGTCTAACGTCAAAAACACATTGCTGGCTTTCACCGACACTTTATATTGATCAAAGTTCAAGCGCTCTAATATATCGATATGGCGCATGGCTGATTCAAGCATCGCCGCGCCGGTTGGCTCAGTATATTTACGCTGAATGTCTTTTTCCAATGAGCCTGCATTAACACCAATACGAATAGGAATATTGTAATGCTTGGCACAAGCAACCACTTCACGCACTTTGGCGTCGCTACCGATATTACCAGGGTTGATACGCAGGCAGTCGGCACCGGCTTCAGCAACGGCCAAGGCAATTTTATGATCAAAATGCACGTCAGCAATCAAGGGTACGCTGACACGCTTACGAATTTCCGCAAAGGCTCTTACCGTATCCATCGTCGGCGTCGATACGCGCATCAAATCCGCCCCTGCTTCAACGCAGCGCTCGATTTGGGCAACGGTCGCTGCCACATCACAAGTATCGGTATTGGTCATACTTTGCACGCTAATCGGTGCATCACCACCAATCGCGACATCACCGACATATATTTTTTTAGTAAGACGACGGTTAATAGGCGCTGACGTTGACATAGACAAACCCTTTCATTGGAACAAATTAGAACGAAAAAAACTGGAAACAAACATCGCTTTTATAACGCTAATAAATTTTTAAGACCAATAGCTTTTTAACACCCATAATTTTCTTAAGACTAATTACTATTTAACACTAACAATAACGGTTTTAAAAATAGCAATCACTGGAAAAATTAGCGCTCACTTTAAAACCAGTCATTTAATAAACTAACAAATTAATAAACCCGTTATTTAAAAACTAAGGCGCTAGCTCAAAACTGGCCTGCGTACCTGTAGCATAACTGTCTAGAGCTACCGCTTCTTGATTAAGCATCAAGCTGACATTTTTAACATTATCAATCAGTACATTAAAGGGCGGCATACCAGATAATTGATAATTACCAGCAGTCTGCGAACCAGCTATCAAGCTATTACCGGTAGCGTCAGTGATAGTGACGACAGCGGCATCTGTCAGCTTAACGTCTAGCGTAGCTGGTGCCATACTTGCATCGCCGCCCAAGTTAAGTGCTGAACCAGAAGCACCAACGCCATTAGCATCGGTATCAATCGCCGCACCTTGCGCTTGTTCTAGCGCTGAGATGTCTTCACTGCTGGTTACTGGCGGCTGATTATTGTCTTTACTGGCATTACTGACCATACGAAATAGGAAAATCGCTAAGATAATGACACCAATGACCGCGATGATTAATAATGGATTAAAACGGATACGGTTATGAGTATCGCGCTGTAGGGTACCCATTGGGCGTAGTGGCGACTCAATATTGTTGGTTGAGCGCGACTTTAGCTCAGTTGGGTAAGCAGCATCGAAGCTATTGGCTATTTTGACTGGATCTAAACCCAAAAACTTTGCATAGTTAATCGCAAAACCACGCGCAAACGCCGCCTGCGGTAAATCTGCAAAATTTTCATTTTCTAAGGCTTGCAAATGTCGTTTTAAAATAAATAACTCGGCGGCCGCGTCCTCCAAGCTGACTTGCTTAGTTTTGCGGGCTTGCTGCAACATGGCACCAAATGATCCCTGAGCGTTAGATTGAGTGTTTGATGATGGGGTGGTCATTTCCATGGTGCCTCTGGATTGTTAAGCCAAGTCTTAAGTTGTTTTGCTTCATCGCTTAGTGTATAAGCGGATAAAAGCTGCTGTGCCAATTGCTGGCGGGTTGCTATGTTATTTTGTGCTGCCGCAAGTTTGATACCTTGCAATAGCAAGCGCGGGCTAATACCCTGCCCTTGTACCAGCATCAAAGTTTCGTCATAAAGCCTTTGTGCTTGCTGCACACGCTGCTGCTCGAGTAATAAATCGACCAATTCAATGTGTGCAATCACACTATTGCGGTTACCATCTAAGGCACGCAAAAACGCTTTGGCAGCGGCTGGATGATCATTCAGCTGAAGATAAGTGCGTCCTAAGTTTTCTAACGCCCCAATACGACCTTCGTAACCAAGTGCTGCCCCTGCAATCTCAAACTGCGCCGCCGCCTCTTTATAGCGCTTCATCTGCGACAGATAAACGCCATAATTGTTGTGGGCTTGATCAAAATCTTTATCAAGCGTAATGGCTTTTTTAAAGTATTGATCGGCTTTTTCAAGATTAAGGCGACTGCCCTCTTGCTGCAACAAAACGCCCATCATATCATAGGCTGGCGCATAACGGCTATCGGCAGCAAAGGCTTTTTCAAGTTGACGCTGAGCGGTATCAAGCTCATTTTTGCGGATATATTGTGCCGCAAGTGAGGTGCGAACGCGAGCAATTTCTTGCTGATCCAAATTACGATTGTCACTCGGCCGCGTTGAGGTTTGATAAGGCGTACCACCGGTTAAATCCGTGGTCGTTGTACTCTGGCAACCGCTAAGTAGCAAGGCACTTAAAGCGCTGGCTAACAAAATAACGTTTGCGCCGCGCTTTTTGGCAATACGGACAACATTGACACTCGATTGCTGCGCCGTCTGAGAAATAAATGTTTGATATTTGAACTGACAAAGATTTTTAAAAGTCATCATAGCCGCCATCATAAAACTGAGGTTCAATGCGTTCGATCTTCGAGGCATCAGTTTAATAGATTTAGCCCCCATAAGTACAATTTATTGTGATTAATTGCGCCGCACTCAATTATTACTGCCAATGACTACATTTTATTACTGTTGTGAGACAAAAACGACAGCTAGGCATTTAATCTGAATGCTTAAGCCCATTACTACATCTAAATGCTCAATCAGAAAATAGTTAACGCTGTAGTATTTAACTCTACAATGTTAGCCCTGCATTATTAACGCTGCACTAAATATTTTCGCGATCTTTAATGCTTTGCTGCCAAGCTGCTGAGCGGCGCGTTCTGTCAGCGACTTGTCCAACCAATTGACCACAAGCGGCATCAATATCATCACCACGCGTTTGGCGAATGGTGCAAACAAAACCCGCTTGGCTTAAGATATCACTAAAGGCATGAATACGATTATTGCTTGATTTGTCATACGGCGCATGTGGGAACGGATTAAACGGAATTAGGTTAATTTTACTTGGTAAACCTTCTAATAACGCCACTAATTGATGGGCATGCTCATTACGATCATTGACGCCATCAAGCATGACATATTCAATTGTCACATGTTTTTTATGACGCGGATTGACATCGTAAACGTAGTTTTTTGCTGCGGCAATCAGCTCTTCTAGCGGATACTTTTTATTAATAGGCACCAGCTCATTACGCAGCTCATCATTTGGCGCGTGTAAGGAAATCGCCAAGGCTACATCGATATCTTGCGCCAATTGGTACATTTTTGGTACGACGCCCGACGTTGATAAGGTGACGCGGCGCTTTGATAGCCCATAAGCATGGTCGCTCAGCATCAACTCCATCGAACCAACCACGGGTTTATAGTTTAACAATGGTTCGCCCATGCCCATCATGACGACGTTAGTGACGTTATTTTCCCATAAACTATGGTCAACGTTTTCTAAACTGTCATTGTCATCGGTCATATAAGAGGCATTGGCCACCCATAATTGTCCGATGATTTCAGCGGCGCTTAAATCACGCTCAAAACCCTGCTTACCAGTACTACAGAAGCTACAATCTAATGCACAGCCTACCTGCGAAGAGATACAGAGAGTTTTACGACCGTTTAACTTGCTGTCGTCGGCTGGAATCAAAACTGTCTCAACCAATGAGCCGCCCGTGACTTCAAAAACCCATTTACGCGTACCATCATCACTATATTGACGATGAATTACTTTTGGCGGAACAACACAGGCATTGGCTGACAATTTATCACGCAATGATTTGCTCAAATTGGTCATTTGCTCAAAGTCGGTTACACCCTGCTGATAAATCCATTTAATGACTTGCGTCGAGCGGAACGGCTTTTCGCCGATGCTCTTAAAATAATCCACCAGTTGCGCTTGGGTCATGCCCAATAGATTGGTTTTTGCCTGCGCCTCATCAACGAGCTTAATGCTATTCGCAGGCTTTGTTGGGATATGTTGGATGGGTGTTTGAGAAGTCGACATAATAGGGAACCTTTTTGCAGCCATTGCGATAAGCGCTGCAATTATTGAGATGGGCGTTGCCAGTCATACATTATGTATATACGTTATGTATGAGTGCAGGAGCAATCCATTATGAGCGCATTTTTTATCGAGGCATTGGTAAATACTTAAAAAGCATAAAAACCTGATGAAAACATGCTGATAAGGGATTGATAATGCTCAGTAAAACTAATAATGAGGCAAGTGACTAGAAATTTCAATGAGTCATTTTAATGATTCATAATAAAATACCGGAATATTATAATAGCTAAAACGGCTTATACCCTAAGATATAAGCCGTCTCGCCACACTAATTATTAATAACCAACATCATAAGCTGATATCAATAATTATTGCTATTAACGCGTACGTGCACAAACTTCATCTTCATTGAAGAAGTAGCTGATTTCACGTGCTGCTGATTCAGCTGAATCTGAACCATGAACGGCGTTTTCATCGATGCTGCTAGCGAAGTCAGCACGGATAGTGCCTTCAGCGGCGTCTTTTGGGTTAGTAGCGCCCATGATATCGCGATGCTTAGCGATAGCGTTTTCGCCTTCTAATACTGATACCAATACTGGACCTGAAGTCATAAATGAAACTAGGTCATTGTAAAATGGACGTTCAGCGTGCTCAGCGTAGAAACCGCCTGCTTTTTTATCATCAAGTTGCATCATTTTAGCCGCAACAATTTTTAGACCTGATTTTTCAAAACGGTCGTAGATAGCGCCGATGTTATTGCCAGCAACTGCGTCAGGTTTGATGATAGATAAAGTACGTTCGTTAGCCATGAAAAGCTCCTAATGGATGAGGGGGTTAAAAAATTGAACTAAAATAAGAAATGAAATAATAAAGAAGTCGCTTTATCACGAACCTCTCATTTTATCTCCGACTACTATATTGGCTTAGACTTATTGAAATAATTCATGATTTATCAATATAAATTCAAGACAGACCAACACAGAATTATTGCTTATCAAAACGTGAAAAAGGACTCCACTTGATGTTAGGGTGAAATTGAATTTCGCCTAGCGTTTCGTTTATTATATTATATCTTTACACAAATAATATATTGAAATAAATTATTGTAAACTTTAGAGTTTATATTATATCAAAAAAAATGAATCGGCGTTATGAAAATCAACAAAGCGTATAAATTTAGGCTTGAGCCTAATGCAGAGCAACAGATTATTCTAAATAATCTTGTCGGCTCTGCACGTTTTGTTTGGAATCAAATGCTAGCGATCTCATTTGAGATGTTTGCTAAAAATGAATTTATTAATGCCACCAACTTGGTTAATAAAATCATAGATCTAAAGAACAATCCTGATTTTGACTTCTTAAGAACCCATGCCAATGCCGTGTCTTTACAGCAGAAAATACGTGATCTCGCCTCTGCTTGGTCACGATTTTTCGACTCTAAAACTCATACCAGGTTAAAAGAAAATAAAAAGAAACCTCGTAAACCCAAGTTTTTTTAAGCTAGTAGACGGTACAGAGATTCAACTACGCCCACTGATGCCACGCTTTAAGCGTAAATCAGATGGCCGCGACTCAATTCGCTTGGTTCAGTTTGATAAGTATTGCCGTATTGAAGGCAACCGCGTCAAACTACCTAATGGCGTGGGCTTTGTGAAATTTAAAAAATCACAAGATATCATCGGCACCATTAAAAACGTCACCATCAGCAAGAAATCAGGTCACTGGTACGTGTCGTTTGGCACTGAGCGAGCATTATCTGAGAACCCAATTCACCCCTCTACAAGCGCCATAGGTATTGATTTAGGTATCACCAAACTCATTACCACCTCAGACGGTCAATACATCAAACCCAAAAACAGTTTTAAAGCTAATCAAGTTAAACTTGCTAAGCTGCAACGTGGATTGGCAAAGAAAGTAAAATTCAGTGCCAACTGGAAAAAGCAAAACCGTAAGATTCAAAAGCTCCACCATCATATCGCTAACATTCGCCATGACTACTTGCATAAAATCACCACCACAATCAGCAAAAACCACGCCATGATTGCTTGTGAAGACTTAAAAGTCGCCAATATGTCGAAATCAGCAAGCGGAACGAAGGAGAAAAAAGGTCGTCATGTCAAAGCCAAGTCAGGATTGAACAAATCTATCTTAGATCAAGGCTGGGGCATGATGGTTAATATGCTTGAGTACAAGCAGCAATGGCAAGGTGGGTTGCTCATTAAAGTAAACCCACGCTACACCAGCCAAACCTGCTTTGAATGCAAGCATATTGCTAAGGAAAATAGACGCATTCAAGCAAACTTTGAGTGCGTCAAATGCACATATATTGCGAACGCAGATGTTAATGCGGCTCGTAATATACTCGCGGCAGGACATGCCGTGTTGTCTGCGGAGGGAGGACGCGGTAAAGGTCGCCCTTTGAAACAGAAAACTTGTGACGGTCGTGAGAAAGTCGCCTAAGAGCGTTTGCTTTTAGAATTCCCCACTTGAGCTTGGCGAAAGTGGTGGGAGTATGTCAATATAATGATTGACGCTATAAATGCTAGCATTAATTTAGGAAAGTCACTTGCATAAAGCCAAAACTTACCGCTCATTTGTCAAATATTTATGATTTATTGCTACCAAAAAACCCCAATGCTGAGCATTAGGGTTTTATGAATTACTTATAACATAGCTGTTTAACTAATTAAGCATCATACGGATCGCGTAATACAATCGTTTCTTCACGGTCAGGACCGGTTGAGATGATATCAACTGGGCAACCAATCAATTCTTCGATACGTTTGATATATATTTTGGCGTTTTCTGGTAGGTCGTCATAGTTTGTGATACCAACGGTTGACTCGCTCCAACCTTGTAGGGTTTCGTACTTAGGCGTTACTGACTCATAGAATTCAGCATCATGCGCGCCAGCACACTCAGTCTCAGGTAGATTATAACCAACACCGATTAGCAACTCTTCTAGACCGTCTAATACGTCAAGCTTAGTCAAGCAGATACCTGACATAGAGTTAAGTACCACAGCACGGCGTAATGATTCGGCATCGAACCAACCACAGCGACGGGCGCGACCAGTCGTTGCACCAAACTCATGACCGACTTTGGCTAAATGCGCGCCAACATCATCAAACAATTCAGTTGGGAACGGACCGCTACCAACACGCGTGGTATACGCTTTAGTGATACCCAATACATAGTCTAAATACAGTGGACCGATACCCGTACCAGTAGATACACCGCCCGCAGTTACGCTAGAGCTGGTCACAAACGGATAAGTACCATGGTCGATATCAAGCAACGTACCTTGCGCACCTTCAAACATCAGGTTCTTGCCAGCAAGACGTAATTGATTTAGGTCTTCGGTCACATCGGTAACCATACCTTTAATCTCTTCTTTCCACTCTTGGCAAAGCTTAAACGTCTCATCAAAATCAATGGCGTCAACTTTATAATACTGAGTCAGTTGGAAGTTATGATATTCGATTAAGTTACGTAGTTTTTCTTCTAAGTCATCACGGAACAAGTCAGCAAGCTTAATCGCACGGCGCGCAACTTTATCTTCATAAGCTGGACCAATACCACGACCTGTCGTACCGATTTTGCCAGTGCCACGTTTTGCTTCACGAGCTTGGTCAAGTGCCACATGATATGGCATGATGAGTGGACAGTTCGGTGAAATACGTAGGCGCTCACGTACTGGCACGTTGTTGTCTTCTAACTCTTTCATCTCTTTTAATAATGCGTCCGGTGCTAACACCACGCCATTACCGATGAAGCAAGTCACGCCTTCACGTAAGATACCTGATGGAATTAGATGTAAAACGGTGGTTTTACCATCAACGACTAGGGTGTGGCCAGCGTTATGTCCGCCTTGAAAGCGTGCAACTGCTGCGGCTTTTTCGGTCAGTAAATCAACGATTTTACCTTTACCTTCATCGCCCCATTGGCTACCCAAAACTACGACATTCTTACCCATGATTAATCCTTACCTTGATGTATTGAGGTGTGTGCAATAACGGTTTAAAACTGAAATTATGCTAAAAAATATAATTAAAAGTCATTCTTTAGCGATTTAATAACTCAGTCATTTAATGATATTTCTTTAAATAGATTTTAGATTCAAGATATAGCTTTTAAAATTAAATAGCGTTTAAATTTAGATAGCTTCTAACTGCCACTGATTATTCGCAAAGTTTAAACGATGCGTCATCGCTGCTGGACGGTCATCGAACGTTAATGGCATAGTGACGCGATAGCCTTGCTGACGTAAGCTTGTGACCTGCTGCAATAGTATTTGCATTTGTGCTTCATCAGCATTAGCCTGCTGTAATGCCTCATAATCAACCAATACAATAATCGGTGATTCAAGCTGAGTATGCGCCAGCAAACGGCTGACATCCATACTAAAGCCTGTCGCTTCACGTGGCTGCTTCGCACTTAATTGCCCCACGCTCTGCATACCATCAAAGCGCCCGCCACGTACCAGCGGCTGAGTTTCACTATTGATATAGCCGTTAAAGATAATGCCCGTATGATAATGATAGCCCGACAGTTCGGTCACATCGATACTGACTGGCGTCTGCCATTGCATCTCTAAATGTGCTTTTAGACGTTGTAGCTCATCGACAGCCGTCACGATATGTGTATCTTGCTTGGCAGTATCTGACAGTGTGTCTAATAACTTTGCCATATCATGACCAAAGCGGGCCAATGCGTAAAAATCATCACCCATTGTGAGTAACTGACAGACACGTTTTAGTTCTGGTAAATTTTTATTGGCATAAAGGTGCATCAATTGCTCGGTGTCATTATCCGACAATTCAGCCAGTGCCGCTAAACGCTTGAATATCGCCACATGACCCAAATCAATATGCAGCGCCGCGCTCATATCCAAGCTATTGACCATACTAAACAGCACATCTATCAGCTCAATATCGGCTGCAAGTTCGCCGCAACCAAATATCTCCGCACCCAACTGTAACGGGGTACGCGAGCCAAACAATCCTGAAGGCAAGGTATGAATCACGTCCCCTGCGTAGCAATAACGCGCAATACCATTACCGCCGTGATGGGCATCAATACGCAAAATCTGCGGGGTAATATCAGCTCGCACGCCCATCAAACGACCGGTCAGCTGATCGATAATCTTAAAGGTTTGGCGCTTTAAATCTTCTGAGGCTTCACTTAATAAAGACTCAGTAAACTCAATCATCGGCGGATTGACCAACTCATAGCCATGACTAATAAGCTGCTGGATCAATTGATGCCTAAGTACTTCTTGCTTATGGGCATCTTCAAACAACACATCGACGACCCCATCAGGCAGCAGCCAGCTGTTATTGGCAACATCGCTGCCAAAATTACTTAGATATGGCAAGCCATTAGCGGTAGCACGATTATCAGCAGGCTGAGTCGCCGCTGGTTTTGTCGTATTTGACTGGGCAGGTTTTGCAGAATCAGAACTGGCAGACACAATGAATCCTTGTTTGGCGTATCGCTTACCAAAAACGCGGTACTGATGCGGTACTAAAAGGTTGTATTTACAATTGCAGGGATGGAAGGCGTTTTGTATTTTTGACGCGCAACATCACTGACCCAATTATCTATAAGCAAACTAGGTGACCGCAAAAGGGTGAGTAATAAGTATAAGTTAAGTATAAGTTAGGATGATAAGACGAGTATCTTTATGCGCTAAAATTTATGCGATAGAAAACTATGATAAATAATCAAGGCACTTTATGCTTTAGTTTAGCATAGCAGCCAAGCTTCGCCTAGTGACAATTAACCCCAATTACCATCTAATTCATGGTCAATAAGTTTTAAAGCCTTCACTATTAATAAGGTATGCATTCAGAACGAATAAATGAAAATAAAAAGTAATACCTATCATTGATAAGAGTAACACGGAGTTATTTATGCTAACTATCTTTCATGATTTTTACTTATTTTCTAGAATCCAGTTTCTTAACATCACTGCTTATTAGCATTACTGTTTCTGTCAGCCTGAAGCGTTTGCAGTCTGTTGCTTGCCTAACGCCTTATCGGTAGACTCATGTTACACTAACACATATTTTATCTCGGAAAGCCTTATGTCAACTGATTACCACCCAAATCCTGCCATTAATCAAACCAACGTCCTCGGCACTGCCCTTGCCAGCTGTTGTTTTGACCCGCTTACTGGCTATTATCGCAATGGCTTTTGTCATACCGGCAACCACGATGTTGGTCAGCATACCGTGTGCGCTAAGATGACCAGCGAATTTTTAAACTTTTCTGCCAGTCGTGGCAATGACTTGATTACGCCGCTGCCTGAGTATGGCTTTGCCGGTCTACAGCCTGGTGATTACTGGTGTATTTGTGCGCTACGCTGGGTTGAAGCCTTAGACTTCGATATTGCTCCGCAAATAAAACTTGAAGCCTGTCACGAAAGCTTATTAAGTCTGGTTGATATCGAGACGCTAAAACGCTTTGCATTGTAGTTTGCAGAGAAGCAGTATGCAGAAAAAAATTCATTTTGGTCGCATGTCATAATCTATTTTAATTAATATTTATTTAATATTAACCACAGACTAAAGGAGAAGGTATGAAACAAGATGATGACCTGATTGTCAAACCGACAACTCGTATCACACCTGACTCTAATGTCAGCCTTATCGACCCTAACATGGGCGATGAGCGCTCTTATTTAGACAATTATGATAGCTATGACAGCTATATTTATGGCGATGCGGACGCGACGGTCGAGGATACGATTGAGACGATGACCGTCTATGACCCCGACTCTGAGCGCTATGAGGATATCGATTTATCCAGCGATGATGAAGTGGTCAATTGCTATGCTTACTCGCGTAAAACGGGCGAAAAAGTAAATAAAGTGGCGCTGAATGATGTCAGTCGCGCTTTAAGCAATAGTGGTCAGTTTATCTGGCTTGGACTTTATGACCCTAGTTTAGAGACCATGGTCAAAGTCAGAGATGCTTTTGAATTACATGAGCTGGCGATTGAAGATGCCTTTGCCGAACATCAGCGCGCCAAGGTTGAGAACTACGAAAATGACATGATATTTGTGGTGCTACGTACCGCCAAGCTCGAAGACAATATCATTCGCTATGGCACTACCGCGATATTTATGGGCAAAAACTACCTGATTACCATTCGAAATGGTCCATCTAACTCTTATATGCCGGTACGCGAGCACTGTCATCGTCGCCCAGAAAAGCTGCGCATGGGGCCTATCTTTGTCCTGCATGCTATTCTCGATTTTATCGTCGATAACTATATGCCGATTACCGATCGTTTGGGCAGTTATCTACGCGAACAAGAACGTAACATTTTCACTTATGAGTTTAATAAAGAAACGCTTAGAAATTTATATGAATTAAAATCCCAGCTGGTACATATGCGTGCGGTGATTTTACCGGTGCAAGACATCTGTAGTTTCTTTATCAATCATGATAAAAGTGACTTAATCTCGCCGTTTTCTCATGCTGCTAAACCCTACTTCCGAGATGTGAATGACCATTTGCTACATTCTTTGGATGCCATTAACGGCTTAAATGAGATGCTCAGCGTGGTCATGAATACCTATCTTGCTATGGTCAATATGGGACAGAATGAGGTGGTACGTAAGCTTGCCGCTTGGGCAGGTATTTTAGCGGTACCAACGGCGATTGCTGGTATCTATGGGATGAACTTTGATTTTATGCCAGAGCTACATTGGCAGTACTCTTATCTGGTTATCATGGCAGTTATTATCTCGTTATGTAGTTTTTTATACCTTAACTTTAAAAGGTTGGGTTGGCTATAAGTCAGAGCATGTCTTCATTTAAGACAGAAAAAGGGCTGCCATTGGTGAACTGACCCCCAAATATTGGACGGTTTAGTTTACCCCAAGGACTGAGTTCTGTATTGCACAGGACTCAGTCCTTTTAATTTAAGTTGAATACGCTCATGATTATAATAATGCATATACTCATGAATCTGTTGTTCTAACTGCTCAATCGTTTTCGGTTTCTCAATATAAATCGTCTCGCACTTCAGCGTACCGAAGAACCCCTCCATCAGTGCATTATCTAAGCAATTGCCTTTTCTGCTCATACTTTGCTTAATGCCATTCTGTTTAAGCGTCGTGCTAAACGGTTTCATTTGATAATGCCACCCTTGATCTGAATGCAGCATTAATCTCTTATCACGGCACGCCTTTGTCTTATTTAAAGCACTAGCTAGCATCTTACCAACTAAGTCATAAGTCGGTCTCTTTGAGAGCGTATAGCTGACAATCTCATTGTTATAACAATCAAGTATGGGCGATAAATACAGCTTATAATCACCCACCTTAAACTCAGTAATATCTGTGAGCCAGCGTGTGTTCGGTTTATCTGCAGTAAACTGGCGCTTCAAATAGTTCTTCGCAATCTTGCCTTGTTGTCCTTTGTAAGATCGGTACTTCTGACGTCTTATCTTGGCGCTAAGCTTCATGTCATGCATCAGCTTAGCGATGAGCTTATGGTTATGATAAACCCCTAACTGCTTTAGCGCTGCCGTAACTCTACGATAACCATACCTGCCCTTGTGCTTGTGGTATATCTGAGCAATATGATGTTTTAAGTCTGCATATTTGTCTTTAACATCAAACTGACACCTATGGTAGTAAAAGACACTCTTAGCTATCTTAGCGATGTTTAGCAAAGCAGATAAAGGGTGCTCTTGTCTTAGTGCTTCGATGAGCCTTGCTTTTTGCCTGCTTGTTCCTCCGCTTTGAGCAAGGCATCGAGCTTTTTTAGGTAGGCATTCTCTGCACGCAAATATTCCAGTTCACGCTTAAGCTCTGCTAAGCTCTTTTCATCATCTGGCTTGTCTGTGATAAATGGTTTGCTCATGGCGGTTCTACCTTTATGTTTAGATACGAGTCCAGACATACCCTGTAGTCGATAAGCTTTGTGCCAATGACTAATGAGCGCCGGTGAGCTGATGTTAAACTTCAGTGCCACCTCAGATTGACTTAAATCTTCTTTAAGCATGGTGGTTAGTACGTTAAGTTTAAACTCACTGCTGTATTTGGCCTTACTTGTCTTTGGCTTAATGGCATTTATGCCACCGCTTTGGTATTGCTTAACCCATTTGAGTACAAACTCTGGATTGACGTTAAACTTCTTAGCGATGGCGTGACTACTATGGCCTTGCCGATAGTATGCGATGACTTGCATCTTAAAGTCTAGATTGTAACGCATAAAAATACCCCATAAGTTGTGTCCAACTTATGGGGGTCAGTTCAGTTATATGCATATAACGCGCCCTTTTTATTGGGAATTTTCTTTATTAGGTGTTTTTTTAGTACACGCCCTTACTATGAGCCATTATTATTTTAAATAGCAGATTGCTCTCGCCTATACTTTAACCAGCCCTTAGCGAGGCTGATTTTTTCATCGCCATAGAGGTGTCTTTACTGGCTAAAGCAGCCGTTTTAGTAATAGGGCGCGATTGACCACCTTCAACTAAATGATTGCTACTTGCTTGGGTCATTAGTCCTTTGGCATAACGACAGCGGTCATCACGCTTTTTTAACGTCTCGGTATAATACCATTCGCATTGCAAAGCCTGCTCATTGATGTCCAATAACATATAGCCATGGTCGGTTTGGTTATTGAATTTTTGATGTGGATTTTCTTCTACTCCTGCGCCACTTTCTGGAAAGGCTAAAGAGGTCAGGGCAGGGCAGACAAATTCGACCGCAATGGAGCCTTTGCCAGTCGCTGGATTGTAGCTATTGCCATCAAAAGGATTTTGACAGACATCAAACGCAAATGAGGCATGATAGTCACCGGTTAAGACCACCGTATTATCGATGGCATTTTCTTCGATAAAGTCTAATAAACGCGTCCGCGCGCTGGCATAGCCATTCCAAATATCGCCAGAATTGGTCGCAGAAGAACCTTTAAAAGGCGCTAAAATGACTTGCTGCCCAAGGATTTGCCACGTTGCTTGCCGGCGTTTGCCCTCCAGCATCTTTAAATATAGCCAGTTTTCTTGCTCAAGCCCTAGCAGTTGACGTTCAGGCTCATTACTGGCAGCCGCATCAAGCTTTTCACGGCCAAATATGCGCGTATCTAGCATATTTAAATCAAACAATTTGCCAAACTCGAAACGTCTATAGATGCGTAATTGGCTGTCCAGCTCGTTACTACTGTCATCGCGAATGGGCATCCACTCATGATAGGCACGTACGGCGGACATTTTACGTTCTAGGTAACTGCCTTTGCTATCGGTGTGGAAGCGCGCGCCACCTTTCCATGAGTTATCTGCAATCTCATGATCATCCCAAACAGCGATAAACGGATGCTGGCGATGACATTCTTGTAAATCAACATCGGTACGGTAGCAAGCATAGCGGCGCCGATAATCGTCTAAACTAATGATTTCGTTTTTAGGAAACAGCGGGCGTTCTTCTTTTAAATCGTTATCGCGATAAAAGCCTTCTGGGTACTCATAGATATAATCGCCTAAATGTATGACGGCAGAGATGTCGGCTTGCTTGGCGATATTGGCATAGCCGTTAAAGTAACCAAAACCATAGTTCGAGCAGGAAACCACTGCCAAGCGCACGCGATCAACGTCACTCGCCGGCAGGTCTGGGTGCGGTATGGTACGTGTACGACCGATAGGAGAGAGATAGCCTAATGCTTCAAAGCCGTAGTAATAAGTGGTATTGGGTTTGAGATTCTTAGGGTCAACTTTTACGGTGAAATCAGATGCGGCGCTGGCTTTTGCTCGCCCTTGAGTAACGATGTTTTTAAGTGCTGGGTCTGTTGCAATCGTATAAGCAACAGGGATACTAGAGGCCTCAATACTACCGTCGTTGGTAATCCGTGTCCACAGTATTACGCGATCATGTAGCGGGTCGCCACTGGCAATACCATGCACGAAAGGCGCTGCCCCTTGATAGCCTAAGTCATCTAAATCATCAAGCTGATTTGGCGGCTTGACGTTATCGTCATCTGACGAACAAGCGCTCAGCTGCGTCAGTACCGTTCCGGCTACTGTTACCTGACCACCCAGTTTTATAAATGCACGTCTTTTCATGAGTCATCCTTGATATGAGTTGCAGATAAATTCCATTTATCCTTAATGATAGTAAATAATCTATATGAATAGGCTGGGTTAAGCAATCGCTAACCCAGCCTATTTCGTTAAAAAAACGCTCTTAATCGGTAACTTTATCAGTTACTTATTTGACGATGCTGCCGTAGCAACTTTGCAGCGATTTTGCCACCACTCTAGCAACCAGCTGTGTGCGATAGCTGGCATCTATCGCAGCATTGCCAAGCTCGACGATAGTCACTTGCTGCGGTGCTTGCTCACTCACGCAGCCACAAACTCTCCCTTTTACTTCTTCCTCTTGGGCGTCAGTCATCGCGACACTCGCAATGCGCCACGCGTTTTGTTTTTCAATTTGGCTACGGCATTGATTGTCAATGGCGGCTTTAAAGACATTCATACCAATCTCGTTTGCCGTGCCAATTGCCGTACCGGCATTAGAATTGACATCGGTTGTGGCACAGCCAGCTAGCGCAAATGTGGCCAGCATCATGGTTGAAGTAAGTAATTTTTTCATAAATTTTCCTATAAGGTTGTTCAGTATTATTGGCGGTCGTATGCTCTAAGCGCTATTTTCAGCTGCTTATTGTAGTGCTTAGCTATAGAGCGAATACAGCGTTTGCACTGTAGCATAATAGAGATGGATTTCGCCTTCAAAAAATTGAATGTTTAATAAAAAATATTGTCTAATTTAGGTGGCGTTATTCTGCTAAAGGGCGGTTATATAAGCGGCATTAACGAAGTAAATAAATGGCTAGCAGTAGCGTTATAAGAAAAGTGCTATTGATATATTTTTTAATAAAATATGATTTTAATAAAAATAGCTTGATGCATTTTTATGAAGAGCAGCGCGGATAAAGGTTTACAACCCCGTCAAAATTTGTTTAAATCATTTATAATATGAAACTTAGTATCGCATAGCGAAACTATAGATATGGTTTCGGCTGTTGATATATAGTTAAAGTACTTTGAAAACGGTACAGTGCTGCTGGGATTAATTTTGCGCAGCCTCTGTTAGCGTAGACACAGCACGCCAGTAAAATTTATACCAGCAGCACGTGACAAAAAAGGTTTCAGTTGTGTTTAAGATTAACCATAGCTTTGGTATAGCTTAGATTTGGATTGCAGCTTGTGACATATTGCTTAGCTCATTAAATATAGAGAACCATATCACTGGCTGTTTTTTGAACATAAGCACTCGCATCCATTAAAACATCGTAGCAATATATGACATGCCATGTTTTAATTGAGGAGACCCTAGGTTATGGAACGCTTAACTCCTGAGTTTATAGCGAAGGTCAGTGTCATACACTGAGGTTGGTAGTCAACAAGAATGAATGGCTACTACAGCTTTGTATTTAAGAACCATGTATTTAAGAACCTTGCGTTCAAGAACTTTGCATTCAAGTTTTTTTATAAACCCATTTTGCTTTATTTTATCAAGGAAGAAAATAATGAAGTCTATTTATAAGATGCCTCTATTAGCCGCCATGATTGCAGCCAGTATGACTCTGGTTGCTTGTTCAGACAAAGCGCCTGCTGATAATGCCGCTACTGACAGTGCTACTACCGACACTTCTACAGATACTGCCACCACAGCAAGCGACAAGCTCGAAACCAAGTTCGTCACTATTGCTACAGGGGGCGCCTCCGGTCCTTATAATATTATTGGAACGTCTTTAGCAGAGATTTATGCTAAAACCTTTGGTGTTAACGCCAAAACCCAAACGACAGGGGCGTCAGTAGAAAACGTCAATCTATTGACCCAAGGTAAAGTAGATATGGTACTCGCGCTTAGTGATGTGGTCACTGATGCGGTAGAAGGTAAAAATGACTTTAAGGCAGCGCCTATCACCAATATCCAGCAAATTGCCGTGCTTTATCCTAACGTCATTCAAGTGGTTGCCTCAGAGAAGTCTGGTATTAAAAATATTGAAGATTTAAAAGGTAAGCGTATTGCAGTTGGCGATCAAGGCTCTGGTACAGAGGTCAATGCTCGCACCCTGTTAGAAGGTTTTGGTATCACTTATGATGATGTCAAAGTCGACTATTTAGGCTTTGCCGATGCCGCCGATGCGATGAAAGCGGGTAAAATTGAAGCGGCGTTTTTTAGTAGTGGCTTACCGAACTCTTCATTATTAGAGCTAGAGCAAGGTATCAAATTGCAGCTGGTCACCATCAATCAAGATAAGCTCAAAAAAATTATCGAAACCAAGCCTTACTTTAAGACTTTTGAGATTCCTGCCGGTACCTATGGTAATGCTGCTGCTATTCCAACCACAGCCGTCATGAATGCCTTATTGGTGCGCTCTGATATCTCTGAGGATGATGGCTATAAGTTGACCAAAGCGTTATTTGAAAACTTAGAGGGCTTGAAAAACGCTCACCAAGCGGCGAATGATATCAGTTTAGAGACCGCTCAAGTCGGTATGGTAGCTCCTATTCATCCTGGTGCCAAAAAATACTATGATGAGCAAGCAGCCAAATAAACCTTTATGGTGGATAGCTGGCGCAGCAGCGATGGCTGCGCTGGTTTTATTGATACTATGGGCGATTTTTAGCCGCCAATCTGTCATTGAAATACGGGTAACGGGCGATACTAAAGCCGATAGCTTGGTATGTTATTTCGTTGAGCCTGACTTTCAATTACGCTGGATTCATTCAGTAGAAAAGCAGTGGTGGGAAGAGCAGTATCTTCGTGAAGCGGAAGGTTTACTACTAACCAATACCTATTTTCAAGCATTTGGTGCCGGTACGCCGTCTACCGAAAACGTTGCTCCTATCAAAAAGGATGGCTACGTCGGCTATCAAATCAACCAAAGGTTTCCCCATCTTAATTGGGTGGTATCAAGATTAACGCAAGGCGAAATTGATTATGCCGGTCAGCGTATTTTGATTCACCAATGGGTGCCAGATTATTCAGAAGTAACTATTATGCCCAAGGCTTATAGTCTAATCGATAGATTTAATAAGGATTTTTGTCATGAACTCCCAAGTGATGGATCACAATAGCGGGACTCCTATTTATAACGATGATGCAAATTCTAACGATGATGTGAATGCTAATGAAAATGCGATATTGGCACAGCAGACAAATGCGCATGTAGAGACTGAAGATTACGACGACGTTGATCCTAGTGTGACGCAAGCGATATTAGAAAAATATGATCGCGAGTCTATCACGCGTCATATTACCCAAGGTCCGGTGAAGTATATTATCGCTACCATTTGTATCTTATATTCCCTTTTTCATTTATATATTACCTTTAACCCCATGCCGTCACTATTGCAGCGCTCCGTGCATGTGGGCGTTGGCTTTGCGTTGATTTTTTTAATCTTTCCTGCCAGCAAAAAAAGCAGTCGTAAGCGGGTAGCATGGTATGACTGGATTTGGTTTGTGTTGTCTTTATCTGGCATGACCTACCTGATATACGAGTACCAAGATATTGTCACCAGTCGCGGCGGCATGGCAAATTCGGTCGATGTGATATTTTCTATTATCACCGTCATCTGCGTCCTTGAGGGCAGTCGTCGTATCACTGGTTGGATATTGCCCATACTGGCCTCTATATTTTTGCTATATCCCTTTGTCAGTCATCTGGACTTTATGCCGGATCGACTACTCACTCGTCCTTATGATATGGGCGATATTTTTGGTCAATTATTCCTAAAAACGGAAGGATTGTATTCAGTCGCAATCGGTGCCTCAGTCACCTTTATCTTTTTATTCATCCTCTTTGGCGCTTTTCTAGCGCGTTCTGGCATGGGTCAGCTGTTTAATGATTTGGCATTGGCGCTGGCAGGCGATAAAAAAGGCGGCCCTGCTAAAGTGGCTGTCATTTCAAGCGGCTTTATGGGCAGTATCAATGGTTCAGCCTTATCAAACGTCGTTAGTACCGGCGCGTTTACCATCCCCTTGATGAAAAAGGTTGGCTACCATAAGGATTTTGCGGGCGCTGTAGAGGCAAGTGCGTCGGTTGGTGGTCAGATATTACCGCCAATTATGGGCGCAAGTGCCTTTATTATGGCCGAGACCACAGGGCTACCGTATAGCACCATTGCTTTGGCAGCATTATTACCTGCTATCTTGTATTATCTAGGCGTTATCGCGCAGGTACATTTTCGCGCAGGTCGCCGAGACTTAAAAGGCATGGCAAAAGAAAGTTTGCCACAGGTAAAAGAGGTATTAAAAGCGCGCGGTCATATGTTATTGCCGATTGTATTTTTGATTTATTTATTAATACAAAATGTGCCGGTAGGCTATGCCGCTGCCTATACCATTGGCTTTACGGTTGTCATCAGTATGCTACGTAAAGAAACACGCATGGGCTTTAAGGATATTTTGGGTGCGCTAGAAGATGGCGCCCGTCAGTCGCTAGCGGTGATGGCTGCTTGTGCGGTCGTAGGTATTATTATTGGGGTGGTCAGCTTAACCAGCTTTGGTACGGTAATGACTTCTTCGATTGTCACTTTAGGGGCAGGGTCATTATTGCTAACCTTAATTTTAACCATGCTAGCGTCGATGGTTTTAGGAATGGGATTGCCATCGATTCCTGCATATATCATTACTGCAACCATGGCGGCGCCCGCATTAGCAGGGTTTGATGTGCCTATCTTAGCCGCGCATATGTTTGTCTTTTACTTTGGGGTATTTGCTAATATTACCCCGCCGGTCTGTTTGGCTGCTTTTGCTGGGGCTGGTATTTCGGGCGGCGATCCGATGAAAACAGGCTACTTATCATTAAAGCTGGCGTTAGCAGGTTTTATCGTCCCATTTATGTTTATTTATAATCCTGCGATGTTGATGATTGACCCGACAGGTCTTGCGGTCACGGCGAAAGAGTTCCCATTGCCACCGGTCATGGATATTGTGATTGCCGTTGTGACGTCGGTCGTTGGTGTGATTGGGCTTAGTGCGGCGTTAGAGGGTTATTTTAAAGGAAGTATGAATTCAATCACGCGTATCATTCTGGCCATTGGTGCTTTACTACTGATTTATCCTGGGCTTACCACAGGTTTGATTGGGGGTGTCATCATCCTTGGTATCGCGTTATTAAATATAAAAACCAGTAAGACGCCCGTGTTACCTCTAAACGTTTAACCTTATTTAGAGCGATAGTTTAGAGGCATAAAAAAGCGCGAATAGTAACTATCTACTATTCGCCCTTTTTATGTTTTTTCGTCATCCTACTTTAATATGATGACGAATTTCGATTAACAGCCAAGTTTACCTTCTGCGGCCAAGGCTTTTTTGCTACGGATAGGTGCTGGGCAATCTTCGCCGTAATATTGACGGTCAGCAAAGTAGCTTGAGCGCACCATAGGGCCTGCCCAAATGTTAAAGAAGCCAATCTTTTTGCCATAATCCATATAACGCTGGAACTCATCTGGATGAACATAACGATCGACTGGTGCATGGTCTTTACTAGGTTGCAGGTACTGACCAACGGTAATCATATCAACGTTATGGGCTTTTAAATCATCAAGTAGCTTATAGATTTCTTCTTCGGTCTCACCAAGTCCAACCATAAAACCACATTTGGTGGCAATATCAGGACGGCGTTCTTTATATAACTTAAGCAAATCGAGCGAATGCTGATAATCAGAGCCGGGACGGAAGGCTTTATATAAACGAGGCACGGTTTCGATATTATGATTAAAGACATCTGGCGCAGTTTCAGTCAATAAGTCCAAAGCGATATCCATACGACCACGGAAATCTGGCACGAGTATCTCAATCAAGCAGTTTGGGCTTAAAGCGCGAGATTCATTCAATACTTCAACAAAATGGGCAGCACCACCGTCTTTTAAATCATCACGGTCAACCGAGGTAATTACCGCATATTTCAGACCTAGACCCTGAATGGTCTCAGCGGTATGGCGTGGCTCGTCTTTGTCTAACTCATTTGGGCGACCATGACCGACATCGCAAAACGGGCAGCGACGGGTGCAGATATCACCCATAATCATAAAGGTCGCCGTACCATCGGCAAAGCACTGCGGCAGGTTAGGGCAGGCGGCTTCTTCACAGACGGTATAAAGCTTTTGCTCACTCAGAGTTGCTTTAATACGCGCCACTTCCGCAGGTGAGGACATTTTAACCCGAATCCAATCTGGCTTTTTCTTCGCCTCGACGGTCGGAATCACTTTAATTGGGATGCGCGCTACCTTGTCGTAGCCACGTAGCTTTTCGCCTTGGATGGCTTTTTTCGGTTTTGCACGGGCAGCGGGGACGTGGGTTTGTACGGCGTTTGTCATAATCAAATGTTCTCTTAACCCTTGATAGAATAAGGGTTTATGGCATTATTAGAATGTTTTATGAATGCAGCTATTATAGCAGATAACGGGTCAATATTTTTTAGGCAATCTTGTTAAGATAACTAAGAAAGCTACTAAGGATAAAAAGGCTTCCATGAATAAAAAAGCTTGCGTAAATAACAGGGTACTACGAAGCATACCTTTATCGTAGTTTTATTTATTGATATCAATGTCCATGTCATTTAGCACTTCTATGGCAGCGCGAAACGCTTCTTGGCTTGCAGGTGCACCGCAATAAGGCAGGCTATGCATCAATACTTCTCGAATTTCAGCGACGCTAGCACCATTATTTATCGCCCCACGGATATGACCTTTTAGCTCAGCGGGACTTTTTTGCGCAATTAAAAACGCCATGGTAATCAATGAGCGGTATTTGCGCGGCAATACAGAGTCATCTTGCCACGTGCTACCCCAAGCGTGTTCGATAATCCAGTCTTGCAACGGCTGGGTAAATGGTGTTGCTGAGTCAAGCGAGCGTTTAACATGCGCTGCGCCCATCACTTCAGTACGAACTTTTAAACCATTATCGTAATGAGCGTTATTGTCTTTTTCGCTATTTTTCATACTACTATTTTTTAGACTGCTATTGTCCATATTGCTATTATCCTTAATATTCACTCATGGCGTTTGTGTTATAAAACCTTGTATTAAAAAATCGTCTTAGAAAAAATATCTTATAAAGTCGTAGACGTTTAGATAATAAGAGTATAGCAGCCGTGCCATTTTTATTTAACCGCCAATGTAGAAGTCTATGAAGAAATGAATGCAGCAGTCAATGCAGAAAAAGAGCAGGGCAAAAATGAGCGGTAAGGCGACAGGTTTGCTATTTAAGGGCGTCAATCATATTAGTTATGGCACTATTTTTATAATAAATGTCCAATATGGCCTTATTCTGCGCCTTTTCGCCGCACAGCCATTAACATTTTGAGCGTTTTGAGCTATGATTGCACGGATAATTATTCAATGCAGTACATCGATGTAGGCTGTCATCCTGACTACTCACGTGATGTACTGGTCACCAACCGACGAGGACGACTATTGTGTTAGAAGCTTATCGTAAACATGTCGCAGAACGTGCTGAGCTAGGAACTGTACCACTTCCACTAAATGAGAAGCAGGTAGCAGAATTGGTTGAGCTACTCAAAAACCCACCAGCGGGCGAAGATGCGTTCTTAATGGACTTGTTAGAAAACCGTATTCCTGCCGGTGTTGACCAAGCCGCTTATGTTAAAGCTGCATTTTTAGCCGCTATCGTTAAAGGCGAAGCGACTTCACCACTTATTAGCAAGAAAAAAGCTGTTGAAATCTTAGGCACTATGCAAGGTGGTTACAACGTTGCGCCATTAGTTGCGGCATTAGACGACAGCGAAGTCGCACAAGAAGCCGCTGATGCGTTGAAAAAGACATTACTGGTATTTGATGCGTTCAATGACGTGACCGAAAAAGCTGAAGCTGGCAATGACATCGCCAAAGAAGTCGTGCAATCTTGGGCTGACGCTGAGTGGTTCTTAAACCGCCCTGAAGTACCAAAGAAAACCACTTATACAACCTTTAAAGTGACAGGCGAAACCAACACGGATGACTTGTCGCCTGCGCAAGACGCGTGGAGTCGCCCAGATATCCCATTGCATTCATTGGCCATGCACAAAAACTCTCGCGACGGCATCTTTGCTGACGAAGAGGGCGTTGTTGGTCCAATGAAGCAAATCGAAGCTTTGAAAGAAAAAGGTCATCCACTTGCTTATGTCGGCGACGTGGTTGGTACGGGTTCTAGCCGTAAATCTGCAACCAACTCAGTTCTTTGGTTAATGGGCGATGATATTCCGAACGTACCAAACAAACGTGGTGGCGGTCTAGTATTGGGTAACAATATCGCTCCTATCTTCTTTAACACCATGGAAGATTCTGGCGCGTTACCAATTGAAAAAGTAGCGGTTGATAACCTAAACATGGGCGATGTGTTTGACATCTATCCGTATGAAGGCAAAATCACTAAGCATGATTCTGACGAAGTACTGTCAACGTTTACGCTAAACTCGCCAACATTGCTTGACGAAGTTCGCGCAGGCGGCCGTATTCCATTGATCGTTGGTCGTGGTTTGACCAATCGTGCTCGTGAATACATGGGTCTTGGTCATTCAGACGTATTTGCTAAGCCAGAAGAGCCAGCTGATACCGGTAAAGGCTTTACCCTTGCACAAAAAATGGTCGGTAAAGCTTGTGGTCTACAAGGCGTGCGTCCAGGTATGTACTGTGAGCCAAAAATGACGACGGTCGGCTCGCAAGATACCACTGGTCCTATGACCCGTGATGAGCTAAAAGACTTGGCATGTTTGGGCTTCCAAGCAGACCTAGTGATGCAGTCATTCTGTCATACTGCTGCTTATCCAAAGCCAGTTGACGTTGAAACTCAGCATACACTACCTGACTTTATCATGAACCGTGGCGGCGTAAGCTTACGTCCTGGTGATGGTATCATTCACTCATGGTTGAACCGTATGCTACTTCCAGATACCGTTGGTACTGGTGGTGACTCGCATACTCGTTTCCCAATGGGTATCTCGTTCCCAGCTGGTTCTGGTTTGGTTGCATTCGCAGCGGCAACTGGTGTGATGCCACTTGATATGCCTGAATCTGTTCGTGTACGCTTCGTTGGCGAACGTCAGCCTGGTATCACGCTACGTGACTTGGTCCATGCGATTCCTTATCAAGCCATCAAAGAAGGTTATTTGACGGTTGATAAGAAAGGTAAAATCAACGAGTTCAACGGTCGTATTCTTGAAATCGAAGGTCTAGAAGACCTAACTGCTGAGCAAGCGTTTGAGTTATCTGATGCGTCAGCTGAGCGTAGTGCTGCTGGTTGTACCATCACTCTATCTGAAGCGTCTGTGACTGAGTACCTAAACTCAAACATCACCTTGCTTAAGTGGATGATTTCAGAAGGCTATGGCGATGCGCGTACGATTAGCCGCCGTGTTGAGCAAATGCAAGAGTGGCTAGCTAACCCAAGCCTATTGCGTGCTGATGAAGATGCAGAATACGCCATCGACATGACCATCAATATGTCTGATATCAAAGAGCCGATTCTTTGCTGCCCGAACGATCCAGACGATGCTAAAACATTGGCTGACGTGGCCGGTGATACCATTGATGAAGTATTCATTGGTTCATGTATGACCAACATTGGTCACTTCCGTGCAGCGGGTAAACTGCTACAAGATGTACCAGCAGGTAGCCTCAAAACTCGTCTATGGATTGCGCCACCAACGAAAATGGATGCGCGCCAATTGATGGAAGAAGGTTATTACAACATCTACGCACAAGCCGGCGCTCGTACTGAGATGCCAGGTTGTTCACTATGTATGGGTAACCAAGCACGTATCGCACCGAACTCTACTGCGGTATCGACTTCTACCCGTAACTTCCCGAACCGTCTCGGCCAAGGTGCTGACGTTTATCTAGCGTCTGCAGAGCTTGCAGCAGTCGCAGCGGTACTTGGTAAATTGCCAACCAACGACGAATACCAGCAGTACGCTGGCATGCTTGATAGCATGGGCGAGGAAGTCTATCAGTACATGAACTTCGACCGTATGGATTCTTATACGGAAGAAGCCGACAAAATTAACGTTGCTCAGTTGACCTAATTTTGCTTAAAGCTTAAGTTAAGTATTTTTAAGTTTTACAATTCTTATTTAAATAGAAACCCCGTATCGTGATGATGCGGGGTTTTTTTAAATTTAAAATAAATCAATAACGGTTTGCAAACTTTTATTGAGTGCTTATAATCAAAGTGGCTGATTAAATTTTTTGGTTGGCGACTTTACCGTTAAGGTTGACGACAAATCCTAGGGAAAATAAAAATATGCTTGATAAAACGACGCCGCCACCTTTACCGAATTCTGCAATGGTTAATAATCATAGTGCTGAAGCAAACTTTGGCATCCTTGACTGGTTTAAAAAAGCTTTAAGAAATTATACCAATTTCTCTGGTCGTGCTCGACGTAAAGAATATTGGTACTTTGTATTGGTACAAATGGGTTTGATTATTGTAGCGATGATTTTAGATGCCATTATATTTAATTCAGAAACGGGGCTATTCTATATTGTTGTAGCGCTTGGTCTGTTTTTGCCGGGCTTAGCGGTGACTATTCGCAGGTTGCATGATACCAGCCGTTCAGGATGGTGGTTTTTGCTATCTATTTTGCCGTTGATAGGCTCTATTATATTACTGGTATTTTTAGCGAGCGATACCAAGCTTGAAACCAATCAATGGGGTCCACCAGCAAAATAAGCTGCGACTGGTTTCTCTCGTTATCTTATGTATAATATAAGGGCAGGCGGAAACCGTGGCTCTGCATTTTTTTCTCTTTTCTATCTCGGGACGGACCGATACTTTGCTGGGCAACTTTTTTTATACTTAAGTGCTTTGGAGTTTTGGTTGATTACTTTATCCCCACTCAAACGTCGTATCGTCTATGTGACTGTTTTTGAGCTGATTGCTATCATTGCTTCTACCTTTGTACTAATGAAACTCAGCGGCGGCGATGCGGCAGAGTCGTTACCCGTTGCTGTCATGGTGTCGTTGGCCGCTGTTATCTGGAACTTTTTATACAATACGGCTTTTGAAGCGTGGGAGCGGCGCAAGCAGGTTAAAAAACGCACGTTGTTAATCCGCAGTGCTCATGCGTTAGGGTTTGAAGGCGGCTTGGTATTGATTTGCTTACCGCTATATATGATTTGGTATGACGTTGGTTTAATCAAAGCCTTTATGATGGAGGCGGCGTTACTGCTATTTTTCTTGGTTTATACCTTTGTTTTTACCTTGGGTTTTGACAAGATATTTACCTTACCGCATCACTATAAGACCGCTTCTGCTTCTTCATAAGTAAATAGATTAAAGGTATTAATATAGACTTGTCTTTATAGTGTTTTACCCAAAAAAAAGGCTACCTAATGGTAGCCTTTTTGCTGATAGTACAGCAGGTAGCGTTAGAAATTTTTATTTGCCTTGATAAACGGGCTTACGTTTTTCCATAAAGGCGGTGATACCTTCAGCAAAGTCAGCGGTTTTTGCCATCATAGTTTGTTGGTCAACTTCCATATCGAGTGCTTCATTTAGGCCTGCAAAAGCATGAACATTAATCATATGCTTCATTGATGCCAAAGCTTTACCGGGCAGGTTGCTTAGGCGTGTTGCCAATGCCAATACGCTGGCGTCAAGCTCATCTTTGCTTACGACGCTATTAACTAAGTTTAGACGCGCGACATCGTCGCTAGTAAGCTTATCACCTAACATCACAAGCTCAGTCGTTTTCGCCGCCCCAATCAACTGATTCAATAAATAAATGCCACCCGCATCTGGAATCAAACCGATATTGACAAAGGCTTGTACAAATTTGGCATTATCAGCGGCAATACGGAAATCACACGTTAATGCCAAGTTCATCCCAGCGCCAGCCACGGCACCTTCTAGTTTGGCAATAATTGGCTTATGAATATTACGCAGCTTTAAGCTCACTTCTGCCACTTCTCTGAGCATAAAATCAAGCTTTGCCACGAGTGCCTCAGATTCCATGCCGTTTTCTAGCATCTCACCGATATGACCGCCACTAGAGAAATTATTGTTTGACCCTTGCAGCACAATCACGCGTACATCAGTATCTTGATCGGCTTGATTAAGCGCATCCATAATTGCGCCTTTTAATGGCGTGCTAAACGCATTTAGCGTCTTAGGATCATTCATGGTAATGGTGGCAATATGGTTTTCGCTATGATATTCGACCAGAGGTTGTGACATATTTGGTTTCCTTAATGAGAAATTTTAGATAAGCATTGCTGATAACAATGGACGTTATAATGGACAAGGTGTAACAAGTCATGCAAGCTGATTACTATAGCAGCTTGCTATGATTATAAAAGCGGGTTTTGTGGGCGCTTAAGGCACGCTTAAAGAGGTGTGAATTTTATCTATTTCAATAAATATTTACATTATTGAATATATAACGCGTACAGTGCAAAAATAACGCTATGAACTCTCTGCTCGCTGCATTATGCTAAAAGGCAGTAGTTTTAAGGATTTCTTTCATTAAACAAGCAATCAACAAGCAAAAAACAAGGAAGTGATTATGCCAATGATAAATGTGAATAACGTTGATATTTATTATGAAGACAGCGCGCCGGATGATAAGCAAAAGCCAGTGATGGTATTTGCCCATGGACTGCTATGGAATACGCGGATGTATGATAAGCAGGTGGATTACTTTAAATCTGGCTGCCGCTGTATTGCGTTTGATTTTCGTGGGCAAGGTCAGTCTGAGATTACCAAATCAGGCTATGATATGGAGACGCTGACCGAGGATACGCTAGCATTGTTGGATGCGCTAAATATTGAGAAATGTCATTTTTTAGGATTATCCATGGGTGGCTTTGTCGCTCAGCGTATCGCGCTAAAACGTCCAGAGTTACTGTTATCGCTGACCTTACTTGAAACGTCAGCAGACCCTGAAGACCCAAAAAACGTGCCGCAGTATCGAAAATTGATGAAAGCTATCCGCTGGCTTGGTATGAAGCGGGTCAGCCAAAAAGTCATGCCTATTATGTTTGGCAATAGATTTTTGAACGATAAGTCGCGTAAGGCTGACCGCAGAGAGTGGCTTGCGATGCTACAAAGTAATCGTAAAGGCGGGGTCGTTAAGGCGACCACAGGCGTGATTGAGCGCTCGGCCACTTATGATCGGCTAGGGGAAATTACCACGCCGACACTGATTATCGTTGGTGATGAAGATACGGCAACGCCTTATGCAAAGGCGGAGCGTATGCATTTTGCGATTAAAGGCTCTAAGCTTGCGCTTATTAAAGGTGCTGGGCATACAGCGACGGTAGAAGAACCTGAGCAGGTTAATAAAGTGATTAATACCTTTTTAGCAAACTGTGTCTAACTTTGAGCGAGACTGGAACCAGTTTTGAATCAGACATAGCAATTAATAAAATGTTTATACGAAAAAAAGCCGTTATCTTAAATAGGATAACGGCTTTTTTATTGAAACTATTTAAGAAATTAACATTAAAATATTAATTTCAAAACAGCAAGGTTAGCATCTTTATTTATAGCCTTGCCGTATAGTCATTATTAATATCATCAAGGGTGCCAAAAACCTCAGCGCGATTGACGATTTCTGTTGCCCATGCACGGTGCGTGGCAGGCTCGAGCATGGTATCGTTATATTTAAATACCGCTTTTGCCTCGCTATGCAAGATTGCCTGCGCTTCATCCAAGGTGCTTAACGGTACGCAATACGCTTGCTGTACCAAAGCAATCTGGCTTGGGTGAATGACCGTTTTTCCGACCAGTCCCAAGTTTACATCACGCATCAGCTCTTTCATAAACAGCGTTGGTTGCTCTAAGTATTCAAATACTGGCGCGGTAAGATAAAAACCATGCGGTACAAAGCAGCCAAGCAGCTGATAGGCGAGCGTACCAATCGGAGTGTCATAGACGATGCTGTTTTTAGGACGGCGTAAACGCAGCGCTGCAAATAAGTCATTACCACCGATACGCAGGGCAAAAACTGGCTGGCTAAAGGCTTCTTTAAAGCCAATCGCCAACTCTTGATTGTGATGTGGATTAAATAGCGCTGCCGTCTCAAGCGTCGGCATCAATAGCTGCTCAGTGCTTAAATTCTGACAGGCCATACGCCAATTAGACAAGCTATACATATCGACTTTAGGTAAAACAAAACCGTCGACCAAATCAATATGGGCAAAATCTGCCAGCTGCTCTAACATCGCTGGATGACGCGGGCGCACGAAAACCAAAGGTCTGGTTGGCTGATCGGTGTGCGCTTTTGATTGAATGCCATCTTTTTTTGCTGGGTCATTGATACTATCGACATGCGTGGCCCACGTATGTAGCAGCGTTTGTAGACGCTCAAGTGCTAACTCAACATCGCTATGGCTGACCGCATCTTCTAAGCAGATAATAATACTGTTAATCGTCGGTAATTTGTCGCGCGTAATGACTTGCCAAATATCTTGCCGCGTCGCAGGCATATATAGGCTAGCACCCAGCTGATACGGGTGATGGGTATGCGGTTTGAGCATCGCATGACGCTCAGTAATCAGGTGGGCGTAAGACTGATTGTTATTATAAAGATTGGACTCATTGTGGGGCATATCGGACATAGTTGGCATCGTAAATAGTGATAAGTGAATGGTTATAGCAAGAAATCATAGCGTAAGGACGTATGATAAAAACAGCGGTGCTGATGCAGTACTGATGCATTTCTTTCGCAAGGCATCAATACATTAATGAATCATGAGCGATCTGTTGCCCGCTGCTTAATCAGCGTAATCGCTTGATAGGGGAGTATTTTAGCACCTAATACCGTAATATTGATATCACGCTCGCTACATAAATGCCGCAACAACACCGTATCTGGGTGATCGGCGGTTGCCAGTAAGATACGCTCAGGATCACGGCGTAATATCGCCCGTGTCGCCTCTGCAATGGTCGGCTTAATACGGTTGCGGTTGCTAATGTCATACTCTGCTGCCAGCGTATCAATTAAAGCAGCTGTCTGATAGCGTGGTTGCTCAAACGTTTGCAAGTATTGTGGAGATGTAGGCAATGCACGCCGCGTGCTATCAATATGATCAATAAAGGCTAGGCTATGATCTACCGCAACCAAGTTATCATAAAAGACGCTACGATGTAGCCCCGATTGTGGCTCAGTATATAAACTGCGTGATATCAGCCCAGATACGGTGCTGTTTAATAAACCTGATGGAATCAGCCAATCTTCCTCGCTCGCCGCCAACCAAGCAACGCCTGCAGGGTCCGCAAGGGTTAATAGAGGAATAACATTCTCACCCTGATGGAAAATATTGGCAAAATTTGGATGATTAGGGTTGCTAAAGATATCTAAGCTACGAGCCAGCTCTTGATAAATTGCCCCTTTACCCGTCCAGCCGTCGACAAATATAATGGTGCTGTCTGGATGAGCGTCCAATATCATCTGCAGCGCGACTGGATCAAGTCCGCGATCGCGAATGATACTGATACCATAATGCACAGTTGGCAACGCATAGCTGCTATTAGTATCTGACCTTTCATTGTCTAATAGGGCACGTTGTAATAATACGCCAACTGGTAAACCTGCGCGTACCAAGCTGACTAATATTAATGGACGTTCAGTACTTACCGTTTTCTGAAAAATATGATGTAGCGTATAAGCCAAGTTAGCAATATCAGTTGCGGTTCTCGTTGTACCTTGCGCTAATGCCTGCTGATACAATTGCTCATGCATGGCAGTTGGCGCATCCTCTAAGGTTAACATGTCAGAATAATGGCGCTGTCCACTTTGGATGAGCGCTTCTTTTTGACTGACGGGTACATCAGTAACGGCGTTTTTATCAACGATATCAAGCAGTACGGTCACATCGCTAGCAAGATAGCTGCCTGAGCCATATTCCTGCATTTTTTGAATATTAGGGTTCGTTATAGGATGGGTCATAAGATAGTTTCTACTTACAAAAATGCGTTCGATTATTGTTTTTATTTAGGGCGTGTCCTCATTTTAAAAATGAGATAAATTGTAGCCAAACAAGGAAAATAGTGCAGTTAATATCGGGATATTACCCAGCTATTTGACGAAGTTTGGCAAAATTTAGCCATTTTTAGACCATTTAGATGTCCATCGATTGAATTGAGGACACGCCTTAAGAGAGGTTAAGCGTTTAGAATTATTGCGAGCTAAAGCGCTCATGTAGCTGACCATTATTCGGCATGCCGTACCAATCAAGTAGTTGCAAAAATGGTAAATCGGCCAAGCTATCACCAAAACCAAAGCTTGGACGCTGGTTGTCTAAATGCTGGTCTAATAAAAACTGCACCGCATGGTGTTTATGAACCGCGTGCGGCAGTATCGCCAGATTGTTCGCATTGACATGCACATAAAAATCTTGCTCAAAATCACGTATTAACGTTGGTAACTTTTTAGCTAGCTCTACTAACGCTTGATGGTCCTTTTGCCCATGCTTAATAGCCAGATAAATGGTCAGCTCTTCATTAACAGCACCATCATTAAAGTGATCGATATGCGGTGTAAATACCAGCTGGCTGTTGTCATTTCTACTGTGATTGGCAAATAATTGGCTTAGCTGCTGCAATTTATCCTGCAGTGGCGCAAGCTGACTATGCATACGCTTTTGCCACTGAGCTTGTAGCGTGCCGTTTCTATCAAGAATAATTGCACCGTGGGTTAAGACCTGCCAGCTATCAAAAGGCAGCTTAACACGTTTGATTTCACTGCGGTCGCGTGCGGTGACCACTATCAGCTCTGTACTAAGCAGCAGCCAATTAAAGAACGCGGCTTGGCGCTGACTCATAAAACTTAGTGGCTTACCTTGTTTATTAACAGTCGCGCAAACTAGATTTTCAGGTTCAGACGTTGGCAATTCCCATGCATCAATTTTACGTTGGGTTTGAAAAAGCGTATCGTCCAAATCCATCAGCGCGTAGGGTTTGATAATATCGGGATTGGCTTGAAAAAATGGGCTAGTCATAGTATTTACCATAAAAGCGTGCGTAAGGGTTAAATGTGAAAATCAAAGTAGGGTTTAAAGGATAGTTTTAATGGGATAACTTTTATAAGACAGCCTTTGTAAGTTAGCTTTTATAAAACAGCTTAAAGCGTCGGACTCACCACCAAGACATTATCCAAACTTTGCCACATGTCATCGACGCTATCCGCTGATGTTTCCACACACAAAATAATTAAGTCCCAATCGTTAGGCTCAACATTATAAGCAAAGTTGGTCATACCAAGCCCATAGTTGTCGCTAAAACTGAGCATCGTGGTAATAGCGCCCCCAAGGGCAATCGGTGAACGTGTTAACGCGCTAAAATTAACGGTAGAGTTTTGAGTTTGCGTCTCAAGCCATTCAGCCAATAAAAATGGCAGCCAGACAAACTCATTACTGCCCAATACTAAAATACGCTTGGGCAACTGCTCTTTATCAAACTTTTCTTTCTCAAATTGTTCTTTCTCAGATTGGGCTTGCTTATTAAACACCTTGAATGCGGTTTGAAACTTCAAAAGGTAATTATCAAAGCCATCGGTGCTGTCTAGGGTTGGGAAGCGACCCCAATTGCCAGTATCACCTAGCGTATGACTGCCAGCCTCAGTGGTATCGACCGATGGCATGGTAATCGGCTCAGGATTAGGCGCATCCGTCCATGTCCATGCACCAGATAACAAGTGATGACGTTGAAACTTGATATTAGGTAGACGTTTGGCGATTTGGTCAGGCACAGCGTCATCCGAGTCAGCTGCATCCTGATGCTGATGTCGTTCCTGATTTAGGGACCAATCCACCAAAGTGGTCAGATGTACTTGCTCTAAATGATCAAGCCCTGCGTTACGTAAGGCTGTGACGACATTGACGCAAGTATTGCCCGTTGACGCTTCGTCATCCACCATAATCAAGGTTTTGCTCGCTAGTAGCTGTGCTTGAGTGACGTTATCTGCACTTTGATAAATCAGATGCTGGCTGGCGTGACTATGATCTTCGCTAAACGTGGTCAATAAAGAGTGCTTGCTTTTGTCATGATTGCCATCATGTTGCGCATGACGAGTAGAGTTCAATAGCAGCGCATTGGGGTAACGCGTTTGTAGCGCTTGATGTACTCCCGCAGATAAGCCAACGGCAGTTTCGGCCATACCGATGACCAAAATAGGTTCAGGCAAATCATCTGGTACTAGGTTTGCCAAATCAGTAAAAGCATGACGCATGGTGCTAGGCGCGACTGGAATATGGCGACCTAAGACTTTTGATACAAATAGAAATGCGCGTTTAGGATTAATGCGCTGCGCAAATCCAAGCAAGTCTTCTAATTGATAGTGATTGCTTTGTTCTATTCCATCTTTTGCAGTGGCTGAATTGGTTTGATAAGTTAAATCAAGGTTGCCGCGTGGTAAGTTAATGGTTGTGCTGTATTGCTTATTTAGCATTTATTTTCCTTTGGTCTTTCAATTTTTATATCGTTGCAATGACTACTTAACCCTGACATCCTACTAACCACAAAGCACCACGGCTTTTTTTACTCAATTGCGGTGTGGTCAACGCGGCAGCTGTCGTGCGTGACATGCTAGATGAGCCAGATGACTCAGATAAATTATCTAAACTAATCCCAGCGCTCGCGAGTAGGGCGGATAATAACTGAAATTTCACCGCATAGTTCATATTTTGTGCATGCTCGTGGACGAGGCTAGACGTTACCATGCCGATAACTTCGCCAGTCGGTAGTAATAAAGGGCTGCCACTAGAACCGGGTTGAATGGGCGCGGTAAATTGCATATAGCGAATATCATCACCAAACCCTGTCAGTCCTGAAATACAGCCTTGTGTCACTTGTAGTTGGCTGCTCAATCCTGATAATGGAAACCCTAAAGTCGTAATGGTTTCACCCAAATTATCAGTACAACGCTGTGCTAAGGGTAAATAACTTGGCAGCGGCTCGCTTACTCTAATAATGGCTGAATCACTACCGATATCGCTAAGCACCACTTGCGCCTCACGATCAGGCTGCCCTTGTTGTCGAATTCCAATCATCGCCGCCGACTCAATGACATGATAGCAAGTCAATAGATGATAAGGGTCAATAGCAAAAGCCGTCCCTGTCCAAGTTTCACCAGACTGAACGTGTCTTGGCGGGCGCGTATCACTGTTAGGATAGCTCTGCTGCGCACGTTGAGCATCTTGGATAAGGGCGTGCGTATCTGGCGGACGCATATCGAGGCTAATTTGCACATGATGCTCTAGGCTTGCCAATCCTTGCGTAGAGCTTTCACCAAGGGCGCGGCATTTAAATTGTCCATTGCGTCGGTATATTTCTAATATTATTGCTGCTTTAACATGGCGCTCACTTGCGATAAATTCATAGCCAATATCGCCATTGTTTAGCGTTAAATTTACCTTGCTTAATTCGACAGCGGGTAAGTTTAGACTTGGCTCATGATAAACATAAGCAATCAGTTGTAAAAAGCTTACGCCTTGTTTATCAAACAATGCAGGCAAATCCAATTGCCATGCGCTTGGATTATCCTTGCTATTGAGCTGCGCCCACTCTTTTGGTTCATGCAGATAAGCAGGGCTACAAGCAGCTTTACGATGCTCATCTAAAGGCAGCCATAATAGCCCAAGCTGCTCGCCAAATTTTAGCTGATTTGTCGTCGCAAAAGCGACCGAACAATTCGATTGGGCGATAACCGTATTTGCCCCTAACACTAACGTGGTTTGTGCTGTCATCGCCTGCCTCTTATTGAATATATTCGGTTGCCGTCGATTTTTACCGCCGATTTATTACTGCCGATTTTTTATTTCATTGTTTTTACTTACTCGCTAGCATTTTCTTCAATCTTTACGCTAACCATAATTGAGCGTACTTGGCAGGGAATAATTTGCTGTGCAATATCCGCAAGCTTTGGCTTATCGGTTAAGCCCAGCCAGTAGCCAAATCCAACTTGGGTTAAATCGACCCCGCTATGGGTGGTGTAATCAATGCCACCAGAGGGGCGACTGTTAATCTCAAGTACACGATGCTGCCCGTCATCGTCGGCTTTGGTCTGTACGCTGACGATACCATCGCAGCCAAAGGCTTTAATCAGTGGAATAACCACATCCATGACCGCTTGCTCGTAGCCGATATGCTGAATTTTCCCCGTTTTATAACGGGTGACGGCAGCCAGTACTTCACCATATTCGCAAACGACATCGATAGAGTATTCTTGCCCTGATAAATAAGGCATAAGCAACATAGGAATAGGGCGCTCACGCACCATGACACTGTTTGCATAGGCATTGATAAACTGCGTGGTATTGATTTTTTTCTCTTCGGTAAAGTATAAGTGCTCAAAGCTATCGTACTGTTCACCATCGTTTTTGGCTAAATCCAATCGCCAAAAACCTTGGGCAAAAATGCCCGTAACCGGTTTAACGCATAATGGTTGGTGCCCGTGCGTAGCAAGTAACGCCTCAAGCTCTGCGACATTATCAAAGCGCCAAGCTTCTGCCACTGGAATATCGTGCTGATGACACTGCTGCATAAAGGTAAATTTATCATCTATCGCTTCTAACGCCGCCACACTTGTCGCGCCAGTCAATAAACGAATGCCAGCCGCGTTAAACGCCTCACGGTGGGCTTCGTAATCAATACCATTGCGTCCAGTCAGTAACACTTTAACGTTGTTTTTCTGAGCTTGCTCTAAGACAAACTGCCAACGCGGCATCAATGGCTCAACAGGTTCGAGCATTGCTTGCTCATCGCTATCTGTAGCGCTTGCAGATGGCTCACGGTAAATGCTATCGGCAAATTCAAAAATCTCAGGTCTATTATGACGGTGTGACGCGATAATGCTAAATGGCGTATCAGATTGGGCTTTTAGGGTTTGCAGGCTGGCTAACATATCACGCTGGCTTGACTGACCTTCAGCTAACCAAACGGCAGATGGCGCGGCAGTCGACGTTGTATGAGGGCTATCGTTAGCGGGGGTTTTCATAATTCTCTCAGCGTTATCATAAATTTTAGAAGGGAATAACTGGGACTGGCATTTAATAAGGTAATAACCCAAGGCGCGATACGGCGTTGGTTAACAGTATTGATTAACAGCGTTTATTAACAGTGTTGGTTATAGCAGGGTCTATTATATACAAATGCTAAGCGTTATAAATGCTGCTGACAAAATAGCATTAAGGATTTGTAAAAATGTTTTTGCAGCGTTGTTAACGCCTTGTTGAACGGTGCCGTGCACTGTAAAAATCAGGCGCTATCCATGCTACTATATAGCGATAGCCAATCTCACCTATATAAACAAATAATAAATAACCTAAAGGATAAATGATGAGTCAACCTCAAAAACTGATTGCTGGCGCTAATGCACCGCTGCCAACGGATAATATCAGCATTCGTATTTTAAGCCAAAGCGCCATTGATTGCGCCGCTTATCGCCTGACCACTGAAGGCAAAGTACGTGGCGATGGCGACATGATATTTTATGGTCAAACGCGTAGCGATGATGGCAGCGTCAGTTTCCGTGGTCATGATAGCGATGGATTTTTTGATATTAACTTACCTGCGCAGCCTGCGAATATTGAAAAGATAGCCCTTGCGTTTTCTAGTGCGCAAACGCTTGCGCAAGTCGGCGATGTGGATATTCAGGTTTTACAAGGCAGCCAAGTGCTGATGACTTGTCAGTTAAGTGCTGCTGGACGTAATGAAAAAGCCATTATTTTAGCAGAGTGTTACCGCCGCCAAGGCAGTTGGAAATTCCGTTTTATCGCCCAAGGTTTTGAAGGTGGCTTAAAGCCGTTATCTGAACATTTCGGTGTTGAAATTGCCGATGAAGCCCCAGCTCAAAGCCAGTCACAAAATCAAGCGCAAAGCCAATCTCAATCTATCAATACGCAAAGACCTATCAATACGCAAAAAGCGGGTAGTGCGCCTCAAACAACGCCGCCGCCGCCAATTCCTACAGCTTCTCAAAATCCATCAATTAACCTAAGTAAAATAACCTTAACCAAAAACCAATCTAGCATCAATCTAAAAAAACGCGATGATTTTGGTAAAATTTCTGTCAATCTTAATTGGAATCAGCGCCCAGATAGCAGCACACAAGCCCCTAAAAAAGGCTTGCTAGGCGACCTGTTTAAGCAGCATAAAGCCGCTGGTATTGACCTTGATGTTGGGGCGATGATTCATCTGAAAAATGGTGAAAAAACGCTGATTCAGGCCTTGGGCAATCGCTTTGGTAATCTACAATCAGCGCCTTATGTATTGTTGCGTGCCGATGATAGAACCGGACAAGTCAGCGGCGGTGAGTGGCTTGATATCAATGGGCAACAGTGGGCGCAGATTGAGGAAGGGTTTATCTTTGCTTTTATCTACGAAGGTGCACCAAATTGGGCGCAAACCGCTGGCGTCGTAACCATTCATGTACCCGACCAGCCACCGATTG